>NZ_SSNX01000009.1 GCF_004801415.1 Deinococcus sp. KSM4-11
CCAAGGTAGATGTCGCGAGTTCGAATCTCGTCTCCCGCTCCACCCCCCCACCCCACCTCGGATGAGGTGGGGTCTTCTGCTGTCAGGGTGCTGTGTGCTGTGGCTGCTCCTCCACGCAGATACGGCACAATGCCCTGATGTTTGAATTTCAAGTCCAACACAGAGATGGGCGGGCCCGCGTCGGTCGGTTTCACACCCCGCGCGGCACCGTGTCCACGCCGATGTTCATGCCGGTCGGCACGCAGGGCACCGTGAAGGGGATCAGCCCTCAGGAACTGCAGGACATTCAGTCGCAGATGATCCTGGCCAACACGTACCATCTGATGCTGCGCCCGGGCGAGGCGCTGGTAGAAGCACACGGGGGCCTGCCCGGCTTCACGGCATATCCAGGGCCATTCCTGACGGATTCTGGCGGCTTCCAGGTCATGAGTCTGGGTCACATGCGGAAGATCACGGAGGCTGGTGTGACCTTCAAGAGCCATGTGGATGGCCGTCTGGTCGACCTGTCCCCCGAGCGGAGCATCGAGGTGCAGCAGGCTCTGGGGGCCGACGTGATCATGGCCTTCGACGAATGCCCCCCGTTCCCGGCGGAGCGTGACTACATTGAGCGCAGCCTGGAGCGCACGGTGCGCTGGCTGGAGCGCTGCCTGGTCGTGAAGTCACGTTCCGAGCAGGCCCTCTTCGCGATCGTGCAGGGGGGCATTCACCTGGACTTGCGTCAGCGGAGTCTGGAGCTGACCCTGCCCTTCGAGACGCCAGGATTTGCTATTGGCGGGCTGGCCGTGGGGGAAAGCAAGGCGGAGATGTACCCCGCGGTGGCCTTCACTGCGGAGCATCTGCCGGAGGAACGTCCCAGGTACCTGATGGGCGTGGGTCATCCAGAGGATCTGGTCGCGGGCATTGCCCTGGGTGTGGATATGTTCGACTGTGTGTATCCCACCCGCACGGGCCGCTTTGGCTATGCCCTGACCGATGACGGCCGTCTGAACATGAATTCCAGCGCTCCCCGTACCGAGCTTGGCCCCCTAGATCCGGAATGCGACTGCTATGCCTGTGCGCACTACAGCCGCGCTTACCTGTCGCATCTCGTCCGGGCCGAGGAGATGCTCGCGCCACGCATGCTGTCCTTGCACAACCTCCGCTACCTGCACCGGCTTGTGGAACGGGCGCGACGAGCGATTAAGGCAGGAACGCTGCATGAATGGGCGACGTCCTGGGGTCGGCGGTACTTTAAAGGAAACATTCCAGACTGGTTCGCGCAGGCGCTGGACACCGGAACTCGTGCGCCTGAGGAAAGCGGCTCCTGAGACGGATTTGGTTCCTCGACCGTGTCTGTACCGCGTCGCAGCGCTGAAGGATTCCTTCATCGATTCGTCAGGTAAAGACCATGTGGCGAAAAAGAGCGAATTTATGGGCATCTCAGGGTTGACCATCCTATGCTCATATGAGTATCATCCGTCTGATCTGACTTTTTCGAGACCACCAGGGATCGAGGGTCAGGTTGCGCGAGCGGAGCACCACGTGACACAGGTCGTGACCGGGAGAGGAAACCCGGCAACTCGCCCCACCGTCATGCTCAGGGTCACCGAACTGTTCCCCGCGCGCGACACTTTTTGGGGGTTCCATATGAAGAAAAGCCTGCTCATTCTCACCGCTGCACTGTCGTTCGGCATGGCGTCCGCCCAGACGGAAGCGCCTGCCAGCGCGCCCCAAGTGCCCAACCTGACCGACGTTCCCGCCGGTCACTGGGCCAAGGACGCGATCGACAAGCTCGTCAGCCGCGGCATCATCCTGGGCTACCCCGACGGTACGTACCGCGGCACCCAGAACCTGACGCGCTACGAAGCGGCCGTCATCATCGCCCGCCTGTTGGATCAGATCCGCACGGGCGAAACCCCGGCCAGCAGCATCGACGCCGACACCCTGGCCGCGCTGCAGAACGCCATCCAGGAACTCGCCGCCGACCTCGCCGCCCTGGGCGTGCGTGTCAGCGACCTGGAAGACAACGCCGTCAGCAAGGACGACTTCACCCGCCTGGAAAACCGCGTCGAGGAAGTCGCCGCGAGCCAGGGCGACGCCGAAGCCCTCGCCAACCTGCAGTCCCAGATCGACGAGCTGACCTCCCGCGCCGACGACTACGACACCCTGCGTGCCGACGTCGACGACAACGCCAGCTCCATCGCCGCCCTGAACGACCTCACCGTGCTGCTGAACCAGGACATCCTGAACCTGCAGGATCGCGTGAGCGCCGTTGAAGCCGCCCAGGCCGACCTAGTGCAGCGCGCCGACTTCGACGCCCTGTCCGGCCGCGTGGGCACCGTGGAAACCAAGGTCACGAGCCTTGACAACCGCGTCACGCAGCTCGAGAAGTACGCCTTCTCCATCAAGCCCAGCCTGAGTGCCACGTACTATGTGGCCCGCAGCAGCCGCGACATGGACTTCGACCGTCTGCTCCCCGGCACCGTGTTCAGCACGGGTGACGACGGCGACGCCGACACCAGCGACGCGCCCCGCGACTACGCCGACATGACCGGCAGCGCCGTGGCCGTGGGCGACACCACCGCCAACCACGCGCCCGCCGCGAGCAACTTCTACGGCTTCAGTACTGAAGCGATCGTCGACACCAACGGTGACGGCGTGCCCGACACCATCACCGGCCCCGCCGTGAACGTCGAAGGCTCCACCAGCATCGACTTCAGCATCGACTTCACCAACAGCGGGAAGCTCAACAGCACCAAGAGCGGCGTGACCGGGGCCTACGTGCCCAGCGCCGGTGCCCTGAACGTGAACGCGGTGGACATCAGCTTCGGCATCAAGGCCGGTCTGCCCAGCAACGATTACATCAGCGCGGCCGACTACGCCAACTACCCGGATGTCTACGACTCCAACAGCGGCATCACCTACCGCCCCCTGTTCTTCTACTTCAACAACGCGACCGCCTACTTCACTATCGGCAACGCGCCCGTCACGGTCCGCTTTGGCCAGGCCCTGAAGTTCCACTTCTCCGATTACATCGGTGACAACGACACTACCGGTCGCGGCGACGGCTTCATCGTCGACGTCGACGGCAGCACCGTGCCCGTGATCGGCGCCTTCAAGCCCACGCTGGAGTTCGTGTACGGCAGCAAGGGCGGGGCGAACGGCGATTACCAGTACTACCGCGGTGTGCGTGCCACCATCACCCCCTTCGGTAACCTGAAGGCTGGCATCAATGTGCTCAACGAGGGCCTCGACTACTCTGGCTTCGCCCTGGGTGCTGCTGGCCCCACCGACATCACAGACTTCGGCGCTGACCTGCACGGCACGCTCGGCGGCTTCCAGCTCGACAGCGAATACGCCCAGAGCCGCATCACCGACGCGGGTGTGACCAGCAATGAGCGCGCCTTCTATGCTAAGACCTCAGGCAGCCTCGGCCCGATCAAGATCTACGGCCTGAACTACCGCACCATCAGCGCGGGCTACGACAAGACCGCCGGCATCATGGAAGCGGATCCCACCGATACCGACAACGGCAGCACTGCGCCCTACGCGGCGGATCAGGCTGGCTTCGGCATCAAGGTTGGTGCGACCCTGGGCCCCGTGTCGGTCGGCGTCTACAACGACAACCAGACTGCCTACGGCGTCAGCCCCTTCGCGACCGCCAATGGTGAACCCACGGCCATCGTGGAACGTGGTGCGGGTGCTAAGGTCAGCCTGTTCAACCTGGTGACTGTGCGCGCCGCCTACGGCGAGTACCTGGCGGGCAGCAATGCTGGCCTGGGCGCTCCTTACGACGGTGAACAGGGCGCACGTTACTCCGTCCGTGCGGACGTCACGCCTGGCCTGGGGATCGGCATCGGCGTGTACTACCGCAACTTGACCATCAATGGTGCCAAGGCTCAGGACGATGCTGGCCTGTTCTCCAACGGCAAGTACAACAGCTACTTCCCCCTGACCAGCAACGACTTCACGGATCAGAGCGGCTGTGGCGACCAGCACCCCGGTATCAAGAGCACCGATACCGACGGCGTAGGACGCGCCCTGACCTTCACGCAGAATAGCTTCGCGGACTCGTACTGCTACAGCGAGTACGGTGTGGATCTGACCCACAACGGCAAGGACGCCAATGCCCTGGTCAAGGATCTGTCCTTCCGCGTCGGTTACGCGGGCCGTTACCGTAATTACACTGGTACCTACTCCAACAGCTTCATCTTTGGTGACGTGCTGTACGGCAAGAAGCTCGGTGCCTTCCAGGTCGACGTTAAGGGTGCCTTCGGTGTAAGCCGCTACACCGACGATGAACGAAACGGTACTGGTGCTGCCGGGATTGATGTCACTGCAGCCAACGGCGCAGCGAACAGCACATCTTTCGCTGCCGGCCTGAAGGTCGCGTCCGATCCGCTGGACATCATCTTTAAGCCCAGCTTCGAAGGTCAGCTCGGCTACTACAGCCGGAGCTATGACTACGGCGCTGCTGCTGATGCCGCGCATACCGACTACACGGCGACCGGCCTGAAGTACGTGGTGGGCGTCAAGCTCAACGACTTCCTGATGCCCAACACCAAGCTGGCCGTGTACTACGCCGGCTACCGTGGCCAGAACCGCGTGTACCAGCCCTACGCCTACACGACCAACGTCGTCAACGGGGGCAGTGACCTCGCGGGCCGTTTCGCCGATGCCAACACCGGCGCGATTGTCAGCCAGTCGCTGCTGTACGTGGAAGGCAACTACTACGACCTGTCCGTCGGCTACGGTGCGGGCAAGCTGTCGCTGCGCGACGCCGCTGGCACGCCCATCGTTCCGGACGCTGCGGGCTCCGTCTTCAAGATCAACTACAAGGTCACCTTCTAACCGAAGTCCTGACCGTGTACAGAGCCCCCGCTTCGGCGGGGGTTTTTGCTGTCTATGCGTGCCTGTGGCTATGTATGGGCAGGGACGGGCGGTACCCAGCGGCTACACTTGAAGCATGTTGCCTGTCTTCGGCCACCTGAATCCCGATACGGACGCGATCACGTCCGCGCTCGTCTACGCCCGCTTGCTGACCCGCCAGGGGACGGAGGCCCGCGCGTACCGACTGGGCGACCTGAACTTCGAGACGCCCTTCGTGTTGCGGGAAGCGGGTATAGATGCCCCCGAACTGCTCACGCTACTGCCTGCCGGCGCGGCGGTGGCGCTGGTCGATCACAACGAGTCCTCACAGTCCCTGCCGAATCTGGCTGAGCTGATGGTCACGCACGTCGTCGATCACCACAAGCTGGGCAACCTCAGCACGTCCCAGCCGCCCTACCTGCGATTCGAGCCGGTCGGCTGCACGGCCACCCTCCTGCTGAAGCTGCACCGAGAGGCGAACCTCACGGTGGAACCGCTCGACGCGAAGCTGATGCTGAGTGCGATCCTGAGCGACACCCTGCACTTCCGCAGTCCCACGACCACCCAGGACGACCGGGAGGCCGTGGCGTTCCTCGCGCCCATCGCGGGTGTGAACGACGTGGAGGCGTATGCGCTGGCGATGTTCGCCGCCAAGAGCGACCTGGGCGACACGCCCGCCGAGCAGCTCCTGAAGATGGATTACAAGGTCTTCCCGTTCGGCGAGCCCGCACAGCACTGGGGGCTGGGCGTGATCGAGACGACCAATCCCGCCTATGTGTTCGGGCGACAGGCCGAACTGCTGGCCGCCATGACCGCCGCCAAGGCGCAGGACGGTCTGGACGGAGTCCTGCTGAGCGTGGTGGACATCCTGAACGAGACCAACCGCATGCTGGTGCCCGACGATGCCGAGGCCGCCGTGGTGCGCGCGGCCTTTGGGGCACAGACGCAGGATCATGTGGCGGATCTGGGCAGCCGGATCAGCCGCAAGAAGCAGATCGTGCCCGCGCTGGAGAAGCACTTCGCGTCGTAAGCGAGCGGAGCAGGCCGGGGCCGGAATGCGGGTGTTCCGGCCCCGGCCTCTATCCTGGCGGGCATGACCCTTGGCGATGACCTGTCCTGGCTGTTCGCGCAGCAACGCTTTGGTGTGCGGCCCGGCCTGGAGCGTGTACGTGCCCTGCTGGCCCGGCTGGGTGAGCCGCAGGACGCGTACCGCGTCATTCTTGTGGGTGGAACGAACGGCAAGGGCAGCACCGCCGCGACCCTGGCCGCCATGCTGCGGGCCAGCGGCCTGTACGTGGGCCTGTTCACCAGTCCGCACCTGACGCGCTTCACCGAGCGCTTCCTGGTCGACGGCGCGGAGCTTCCGGAAGCGGTCGTGCAGGAGGCCCTGGCCCGGCTGCGTCCGGTGGCTGTGGAGCTGGAGGCGACCTTCTTCGAGATCGTGACGGCCCTGGGGGTGCTGCTGTTCGCGGAGGCTGGGGTGCAGGTGGCCGTCATGGAGGTCGGCCTGGGCGGTCGCCTGGACGCCACGAACGCCCTGAATCCTGAACTGAGCGTGGTCACAAACGTCGCCCTCGACCATACCGAGATCCTGGGGAAGACCCGCGAGGCCATCGCGACCGAGAAGGCCGGCATCCTGCGTGCCGGGCGGCCCGCCGTGACGGGAGTAGACATGACCCTGCTGCCGACCCTGCTGCAACGCGGCGCGGACGTCTGGGCGTTCGGCTGGCACTTCGGCGCGCAGGTGCAGCCTCTGGGCTGGGCGGGCTCCGACGTGACCGTCAGCACGCCCCGACAGACGCTGGTGTTCCGCACGCCGCTGCTGGGCGAGCATGGAGCGCGGAATGCGGCGCTGGCCGCTGTGGCGGCCTTTCGCCTGGGTGTGAGTCCGGACGCGATCCGCCAGGGCGCGGCGGCGACGGTCTGGCCGGGCCGCCTGGAGGTCGTGTCCTGGCGTGGTGGGCGCGTGCTGCTCGACGGCGCGCACAACCCGGCCGGCGCCGAGGCCCTGGCCGCTGCCCTGCGGGCGCTGGGCGTGGATCGACTGCCCATCGTCTTCGGTGCAGCGGGCGACAAGGACGTGAGCGGCGTGGCGGCGGCCCTGCATCCTCTGGCCGCGCAGGTCATCCTGACGCGCGCGGTGCTCAGCCCACGCGCGGCCGATCCGGCGACGCTGGCGCCGCTGTTCCCCGGCGTGTCAGTCACGCTGACCGACTCGCCGCAGCAGGCTCTGGCTGTCCTGGCCGAGCTGCACGCCCCCCTGGCCCTGGTGTGCGGCAGCCTGTATCTGATCGGCGAGGTGCGGCCCCTGCTCCTCAATGAGGCGGGCGAGGCGCGGGAGCGCTGGCAGTAGCGGACGGGTCGGTAAGCCGAATGGCGGAGCGCGGAAGGCCGGGCGGTAGCCTCTGGGGCATGACCGACACGTCCATGCAGGGCCTGCGCCGCCGCCTGGCCCAGATCAGCGACCTCCACTCGGCCGCCAGCCTGCTGTCCTGGGAACAGGAAACGATGATGCCTCCCGAAGCGGCCCGCGTGCGGGGGCTGCAACTCTCCACGCTGGCGGGCCTCGCGCACGAACAGTTCACCGACGCGCAGACCGGCGAGCTGCTGACGGCGGCGCAGCCGTCCGGTGAGGTCGAGGAGGCCATCGTCCGGGTGGCCCGCCGCGACCACGCCAAGGCCACACGGTTGCCGACCGCGTTCATCGAGGAAAAGACCCGCGCCCAGAACGAGGCGCACCATGCCTGGCTGGAGGCGCGGCAGCACAGCGACTTCAAGACCTTCGCCCCGCACCTGCGCACCATGATCGACCTTGCCCGCCGCGAGGCAGACCTGCTGGGCTTCGAGGAACACCCGTACGACGCGCTGCTGGATGCCTACGAGCCCGGCATGCGGGCTGCGCAGGTTCGCGCCGTGTTCGACGACCTGCGCGACCGGACGCTGCCCCTGGTGCGGCGCATCACGGCGGCCGGGGACGCGGCGGATTACACGGTGCTCACGCGGCCCTTCCCGCACGAGGCGCAGAAAGCCTTCGCATGGGACATCGCCGGCCGTGCCTTTGGCCTGAGCAGCAAGTTCGCCCGGCAGGACGAGAGCGCGCACCCGTTCCAGTCGAACTTCAGCCGCAGCGACCTGCGCATCACGACCCGCGTGCAGGACTACTGGCCCACCTGCTGTTTCGGCACGTGGCATGAAACCGGGCACGCCATGTACGAGCGCGGTGTGTCCGAGCGCTGGGAGCGCACGCCCGTGTCGCGCGGCGCGAGCCTGGGCGTCCACGAGAGCCAGTCGCGGATGTTCGAGAACCTGCTGGGTCGCAGCCTGCCCTTCTGGGAACGCTACTTTCCTGACCTGGAAAAAGCTGCGCCGCAGGTCACCGCCGGTCTGGACGCCCGGAGCCTGTACCGCGCGGTGAACCGCGTGCAGCCCAGCCTGATCCGTGTGGAGGCCGACGAGGTCACGTACAACTTCCACACGCTGCTGCGCTTCGAGCTGGAACTCGCGCTGCTGGAAGGCACGCTGGCCGTGAACGACCTGCCCGGAGCGTGGAACGCGAAGATGCAGGAGTACCTGGGCCTGACGCCGCCGGACGACGCGCAGGGTGTCTTACAGGACATCCACTGGTCGGCGGGTCTGATCGGGTACTTCCCCACCTACACGCTGGGCAACCTCCTGAGCGTGCAACTGCTGGAGGCCGCGCAAGGTGACCCGGCGGTCGCGGCGGGCGTCGCACAGGCCGAATACGGCCCCCTGCTGGCGTGGCTCACCGAGCATGTCCACCAGTACGGCCGCAGCCTGACTCCCGGCGAACTGACCGAGCGGGCCACCGGCCGTCCCCTCAGCGCCGATCCCTACGTGGCGTACCTGCATGCGAAATACGAGGACATCTACGGCCTGACGTCGGCGAAGGAGTAAGGACAGCGTCACAGGGCCGAGGCACTTCAAGCCCTCGGCCATGTGACGCTCGATGTAGCGCTGCGCTCACGGCAGCCGGATCACTGGTTCCCGCACAGGCGGGCGGCACTGGCCGGGGCCGGTGGGGCGTGGCGGGGGCGTGGTCTGTGGCGTCGAGGGGCATGCCGGTGGGATGGGGGTGGCGTGGTTCATCGGGCCCTCCGTCAGGGGCAGAGACGGGCGCAGGACGTCCGTGGGCGGGACGTCCTGCGGGCGTGACGACGGGGAGTTGGGCTTAGACCGCCTGTTTGCGTTCGGCCTGCGTGATCAGGTAGGCGCGGGTGGAGTTCAGCCACTGCTGCGCGATCCCGATATTGGGGTGCTGGCGGTCACGCAGCGCCGCGCTGCCCAGCGACAGGTGGCGTTCGATGCGGCGCACGGCCCCCAGGCCGCCGTCGTTCTCGACCTCAATCAGGGTGTTGATGATCTTGGTGGGGTGGGCGTAACCGAGCCGGATGCTTTCAGCGATGGTATCCAGGGCGCGCATGGTGGGACTCCTTCCAGCCGGGGCGGGCTGCGAGGTGAATGAAATCGGATCGGGAGTAAATTCCTCTGCTGATTACGATCATAGCAGAGCGGTGGGGGACATGCAAGAATTCACACCCCCTTATTCTGTCTTGACCGTACTGAAAAGCAGTGTTACACTCCGACCAAGGCTGCCCGATTCTGCCCACAGGCAAACGCCACCAGAACAGGGAAGCCCAGGCGGCACGCCACCCCAAACCCGCGCCCAGCGCGGATAAGCGGGCGGTGAGGCCACGCCGCAGCCAAGGAGGTGACACATGAAATTGCACGAACGACTCCGCGAACTCCGTAGCGAACGCGGGCTGCGGCTCAAAGACGTCGCCGAGACCGCCGGGATCAGCGTCCCGTACCTCAGCGACCTCGAACGTGGCCGCACCAACCCCAGCCTGGAAACCCTCCAGACCCTCGCCGGGGCCTACGTCATCACGGTGCACGACCTGCTCGAAGGCGTCGAGTTCTACGGCGCGAGCACCGAGGGCGCCCTGCCCAAGGGACTGGCCGACCTGGTGGCCGACGCCACGCTCGGGCCGCAGATCACGCCCGACTGGGTTCGCACCCTGTCGCGCATTGAACTGCGCGGCAAGCGCCCTCGCGACAAGCAGGACTGGTACGAGATCTACCTGCATCTGAAACGCATCCTGAACTGAGCTGATCCTTCCTGTCCCCCTGCCGCGCTGGTGGGGGGATTTGACGTGTTCAGGCACCCCTCTGCCGGGCGCGGAGCTGACCCCCGCCCAGCGCACGTCGCGGCGAGGACGTGCGCGGATGGCCAAAACACTCTATGATGCTGGGCGGCATGTCGCGCGCCCGCTCCCTGGATGGAGGGGCTGCGCCCGACACGGCACAGTGAAGAAACAAGCGCGGCCCTCCGACCCAGCCCACCTGCGGTGGAACATGGGCGGACACCGGGGCGCAGACGGGAGAAGAACGTGGCAGAGCTGATGAGCAGGGATGGCAATAAGGTGGAATTCAAGGTTTCGGTGCCGGCCGCCGAAGTGAACCGGGCCTACGATCAGGTGTGGGCGGGCCTCTCGCGTGACGTGCGCGTGCCCGGCTTCCGCCCCGGCAAGGCTCCCCGCAAGGTCATCGAGGGCCGCGTCGGGAAGGGCTACGTCGAGCAGGAAGTCCGTGACCGCCTGCTGCAGACCCACTACACCCAGGCGGCACGCGAGCTGAAGCTCAGCCTGGTGGACGCCACCATCGACCCGCAGCCCCTCGCGAGCGGTCAGGCCTTCGAGTTCAAGGTCAGTGGCGAAACCTACCCCGAGGTCAAACTCAGTGACTGGAGCGCGGCCGAGCTGACCTCGACCTCGCCCGAGATCACCGACGAGGTGCTGGAACGCACCCTCAGCGACCTTCAGGAACGCAACGCCACCTTCGACAGCGTCGACCGGCCCATCGAGGCCACCGACCAGGTCACCATCGAGGAACAGGGCGAGGATGGCGGCACGTACCCCGTGTACCTCGACGTCGCGGAACCCCATGTCCGTGAGGCTCTGCTGGGCAAGGCCAAGGGCGACACCGTGGAGATCACCGTGCCCGCGCACCAGCACGGCGACCACGAGCACCCCGAGCACACCGTGACCGTGAAGATCATGGATGTCAAGACCAAGCAGCTTCAGGAACTCGGCGACGACTTTGCCAAGAGCCTGAACTTCGAGTCCATGGATCGCCTGCGCACCGACCTGCGGGACGAACTGCAGCGCCGCGCCGCGCAGGAAGGCGACAGCGCCCGCCGCGAGGAATTCATCAACCACCTCGTCGACGGCATGCAGGTCACCATTCCGCAGGCGCTGCTCGACCGCCGCCGCGAGGCCATGCTGGAGGAAATCCAGGACGACCTGGGTCGCCAGGGCGTGAAGTGGGGCGAGTACGAGGCCTTCATGAAGGAGCAGAACAAGCTCGACGACTTCATGGCGGATCTCGCCAAGAACGCCGAATCCCGCGTGAAGCGCGATCTGGCCCTGGAACAGCTGGCCGAGGATCTGAAAGTGCAGGTCAGTGACAGTGAGTTCAACCAGACCATGACCCTGCTGGCCCAGTCGAACAACCTGACGCCGCAGGCCCTGCAAAAGCAGCTCGGGCCGAACGGCATCAACTCTTACTACACCAGCCTGGTGCGCGAGAAGGGCCTCCAGCAGGCGCTGGGGCAGCTCGGCAAGGGCGCCCGGGACGCGGCGGCGCCCGCCGCCGATGAAGCCAAGCCAGCCGAAGCTGAGGAAACCCCGGCCGAAGACACCAAGACCGAAGAGTAAGCGCGAGAGCGCAGTGTGGGGGCGCGTCCTGCGGGACAGCGCCCCCGCTCGTTTGCGGAAATCCTGTCCGGAATGGAGCCGAACCGCTGTCGCTCGACAGGGACAGCCCTATGGCCGGGCGACCCGGCCTCGGTCGAGCGCCCGGGCGTTCCGTGGTCTCCTGTGCTGGGCCATCATGTGGGCGAGGCCGGTGGAAGCGGCGCTGTCGATCCCTCTTCCCACAGGCCCTGACCAGCCGCCTTTCGTTCACCCGCACCCGTCGAGTCGAGGAGACACCATGGCCCGTGACATCGTCTTCACCACCAGAGCGGCGCTGCCGCCGCCGACCTACAGCCAGGCGGTCAGGGCGGCCGGCCTGGTGTTCGTTTCCGGCACCGCGCCCACGGATCCTGGAACCGGTGCTCTTAAGGGCACCACCATCCAGGAGCAGACCCGGCAGTGTCTGACCAACATCCAGGCCATCCTGAAGGAGGCCGGCAGTTCCCTGGACAAGGTCGTCAGTGTGACGGTCGTCCTTGCGGACGAGGACGATTTTGCCGGCATGAACGAGGAGTGGCTGCGGTGGTTCCCCGTGGATCCGCCGGCCCGGCAGGGGGCCAAGTTGCCAGTGCGTGTTCCTGGCCTGAAGGTCTCCATTGCGGCCATTGCTGAAGCTTGATCCGGCCTGTGGGCGACGCTCATGTGCGTGGATGAGGGTGCAGAAGTCATCCGCCACCGCGTGAACTGAATTCATTGAACGGCCGTTCAATGAATGTTAGGGTGCAGGACATGACCGCCGCCCCGACTCCCAGCCCCAGTCCTCTGCGCTCCGGCATCGGCATCACGGCGCTGGGCGCGTACGTGCCCGAACGCATGGTGCCGAACACCTACTTTGAGGCGCACCTGGACACCACCGCCGAGTGGATCGAGTCGCGCAGCGGCATCCGGGAACGTCGCTTCGCCGCGCCGGACCAGACGACCAGCACCCTGGGCCTCCTGGCCGTGCGGGACCTGCTCGCCCACCGACCCGGCGCCCTGAAGGACGTGGACAGCGTGATCTGCGCGACCAGCAGCCCAGACGCAATGTTCCCCAGCACCGCTGCCCTGATCGCCCGCGAGGTCGGTCTGGGGGGCGCGGCGGCCATGGACCTGAGTGTGGCCTGCTCGGGCTTCGTGTACGCCCTGAGCGTCGCGTACGGTCTGGTCGCGGGCGGCGTGGCGCGGAACGTGCTGGTGGTCGGCGCAGAGGTCATGAGCCGCGTGGTCGATCCGGACGACCGCTCGACCGCGATCCTGTTCGGCGATGGAGCGGGCGCGGTCGTGGTCGGCCCCGTCCCCGACGGCTACGGCTTCCAGGCCTTCGAGCTCGGGGCGGACGCGGCGGGCGGCCCGAGCCTGTTCCTGCGGGGCGTGGCGCCGCAGCTGCCGGGCGGGACGCCCATGGGCGCTTACCTCACACAGAATGGCCGCGAGGTCTTCAAGTTCGCGGTGCGCATGCTGGGCGACTGTGCCGACGCCGCCATGCGCCGCGCGGGCCTGCCGGACAGCGCCATCGACTGGCTGATTCCGCACCAGGCGAACGTGCGGATCATCGAGGCGGCCGTGCAGAGGCTCGGCCTGCCGCTCTCACGCACGGTCGTGAATCTCGACCGGTACGGGAACACCAGTTCCGCCAGCGTGCCCCTGGCCCTGGCCGAGGGCGTGCGCGACGGTCGCGTGCAGGACGGACAGCAGCTCGTGCTGGCGGGCTTCGGCGGTGGCCTGAGCTGGGGCGCGGCGGCCATGAAGTGGTGGGGTGGCGCGTCAGAATAAGGTGACGCTGGCCTCGCTGGCATTCTTCAGTGCCCGGCAAGTGCGGGCCACCAGTCGCACGTCGGGCGCCCGAACGGTGACGTCTTTTCCTCGCCTGTGTGGGCGGCACCGATGCGGCCGTCCAGTGTGGTCATGGTGGGCCTCAATTCCTGGTACGGATCGCGCGCATCCACGGGTTCCCCTTGCATACGGCCATTCGTTGAACGCCTGTTCAGGCAATGTTACGGTGGGGGTATGGACGCACCCACCGAACGCGCGGCGACCCGGCCCAGTCTGGGCATCACCGCGCTGGGCAGCTACGCGCCGCCCCGTATCGTCACGAACGCCGATTTCGAGGCGCGCATGGACACCACCGCCGAGTGGATCGAGTCGCGTACCGGTATCCGCGAGCGCCGCCACTCCGCGCCTGACGAGTTCACGTCGCACATGGGCGTGGGCGCCGTGCGCGATCTGCTGGCCCGCGATCCGGACGCCCTGCAAGACGTGGACGTGGTCATCTGCGCGACCGCCAGTCCCGACGCGCTGTTTCCCAGCACCGCCGCGTTGATCGCCGGGCAGGTGGGCCTCGCGGGTACCGGAGCCTTCGACCTCTCCACCGCGTGCTCGGGGTTCGTGTATGGGCTGAGCATGGCGCAGGGCCTGATCCTGGCCGGCACCGCCCGCCGCGTGCTCGTCATCGGCGGCGAGGTGCTCAGCAAGATCGTGGATCAGGACGACCGCGCGACCGCGATCCTGTTCGGGGACGGGGCAGGCGCGGCCGTGGTCGGCCCTGTGCCCGACGGCTACGGCTTCCAGGAGTTCATTCTGGGGGCCGACAGCGCGGGCGGCCCGGCCCTGTTCAAGGGCTGTATCGCAGATCGCCTGCCCGACGGCACCCGCATGGGCCCGAAGGCCGACATGAACGGCCGCGAGGTCTTCAAGTTCGCGGTGCGCGTCCTGGGCAACAGCGGTACCGAGGTGCTGAAAAAGACTGGCCTCACCAGCCGCGATGTGGACTGGGTGATTCCGCACCAGGCGAATATCCGGATCATTGAGGCGGCCATGGAACGCTTCGGGATTCCCATGGAGAAAACGGTGGTGAACCTCGACCGCTATGGCAACACGTCCAGCGCCACCATTCCCCTGGTGCTGCGTGAGGCGGTGGACGATGGCCGCGTGCGGGACGGCCAGCAACTCCTGCTCGTGGCCTTCGGTGGAGGGCTCTCGTGGGCGGCGGGCACCATGAAATGGTGGGGCGGCGCGCCGTCGCTCAGCGCCGTCGCCCAGGCGGAGGCCGTCGCATGACCGGTCAGCCGCGCATCGCCGCGTTGTTCCCTGGTCAGGGCTCGCACGCCATCGGGATGGGTGTGGACATCGCTGCCGCGTTCCCGGCCGCAGGGGAGACGTACGCCACGGCCGACGCCACCCTGCCCGGCCTGCGCGCCCTGATCGAGTCCGGCCCGATGGAGGATCTGACCCTGACGGCCAACCAGCAGCCCGCCCTGGTCGCCGCCAGCGTGGCCGCGTACCGTGCGTGGGCCGCGCAGACGGGCCTGCGCCCCGCCTTCGCGGCCGGGCACTCGCTAGGCGAGTATTCCGCGCTGGTCGCCAGCGGCGCGCTTGATCTGGCGGCCGCGCTCAAGCTCACACGCAGGCGTGGAGAACTCATGCAGGCGGCGGTGCCAGTGGGCGTGGGGGCCATGAGCGCCATCATGGGCGACCCCGCCGTGGTGCAGGACGTCTGCGCGGCCCAGAGTGGCGTCGTCCAGCCCGCGAACTTCAACGCGCCCACCCAGACCGTGATCTCCGGCGAGAAGGCCGCCGTGGAAGCCGCCGGGGCCGAACTGAAAACGCGCGGCCTGAAGGCCATTCCCCTGAAGGTCAGCGCCCCCTTCCACTGCGCCCTGATGCAACCCGCGCAGGACGGCCTGACGCCGGAGCTGAACGCCACCACCTTTCACGAACCCGCGTATCCCGTCTTCGCGAACGTGACGGCTCAGCCGAACATGGACGCCGCCGCCCTGCCCGGCCTGCTCGCGCGGCAGATCACGGGCGCGGTGCGCTGGGTGGAGATCATCCAGGCGTTGCACGCCGCTGGGGCTGACGTGTTCGTCGAATTCGGCCCCGGTACGGTGCTCAGCGGCCTCGTGAAGCGCATCCTGCCAGACGCCCGCACCATCAACGTCGGCACGGCTGTGCAGGTACAGGACTTCACACTGTGAACCGCGCGCCTGCCGCCACCTGACCGCTGAACCGCCGGGCTTCTCCGCATCACGACCTTTGACCTCTCACCGGCACGACCAGCGATGGCCCGAGTGGCCAGCCTCAAGGAACTCCATGACCGATACTCCCCAACGTAAAGTCGCCCTGGTGACCGGCAGCAGCCGGGGCCTGGGGCGCGCCATGGCCCTCGCACTCGCCCACGCCGGCTTCGATATTGCCGTTCACTACGGCCGCAATGCCGACGAGGCCGCGAAGGTGGCCGACGAGATCCGCGCTCACGGCGTGAATGCCGAGGTGTTCGGGGCTGACCTGACCACGCCCGCGAATGCCGGCACGCTGGTCGAGGACGTCATCAAGGGCATGGGCCGCCTGGACGTGCTCGTGAACAACGCCGGTATCACCCGCGACGGCCTGGCGATCCGCATGAAGGACGAGGACTGGGACGCCGTGATCCAGACCAACCTGTCGAGCGCCTTCATGGCCTGCCGCGCCGCCCTGAAGCACATGATGCGGGCGCGTTCCGGGCGGATCGTCAACATCGCGTCCGTGGTGGGCCTGAGCGGCAATCCCGGTCAGGCGAACTACGTGGCCAGCAAGGCCGGGCTGATTGGCCTGACCAGGGCTCTGGCCAAGGAGTACGGCGGGCGGGGTATCACCGTGAACGCCATCGCGCCCGGATTTATTCAGAGCGACATGACGGCCGAACTCTCGGAGGACGTGCGGAGCGGGTACCTGAAGGACATCCCGCTGGGCCGCTTCGGGCAGCCGGACGAGGTGGCCGCCGTGGTCGCCTTCCTCGCGTCGGATGCCGCCGGGTACGTCACTGGGCAGACCATCGGCGTGGACGGCGGACTGCACCCCAGCTGAGCGCCCGGGCGCCTTTGCACCCCGTTCAGAAGCGGTGACTGTGGCGCGGAACACGTGTAGACTGGCGCAGACTTCAAGGACAGGAGGTACGAAACAATGGCGACTTTTGATGATGTGAAGGACGTGATCGTCGAGAAACTCGGCGTGGACGCGGATAAGGTGGTGCCCGAGGCCCGCTTCGTGGAGGATCTGGGTGCCGACAGCCTGGAGACCGTCGAGCTGATCATGGGTCTGGAAGACAAGTTCGGCGTGACCATCAGCGACGAGGATGCCGAGAGCATCCGCACCGTGCAGGCCGCTGTCGATTACATCGAGAACAAGCAGTAAACGCGCGTCCCGCCGCTTTGTACGGGTGGGAATGACAGTCGGGGCGGGGCGCGGTGCAAGCCGTGTCCTGCCCTGATGCGCTGCGCCTGATTGACAGGGGAGGCATGCCTTGAGCGTGACGGGATTGAAACGGGTGGTCATCACGGGGCTGGGCCCGGTGACCCCCATCGGGATCGGAGCCCAGGCGTTCGCGCAGGCACAACGGGCCGGGAAGAGCGGAGTGGTGGCCATCACGCGCTTCGACGCGAGCGACACGGCCAGCAAGATCGCCGGTGAGGTGCAGGGTAGCCTGGACGAGTGGATCGATCCGCGCGAGGCCCGCAAACTCGACCGCTACGTGCAGCTGGCCCTGGTCGGCGCGGAACTGGCCGTGAAGGACAGCGGCCTGACCGAGGAGGAGCTGCGCGGCGAGCGCACCGGCACGGTGATCGGCAGCGGGATCGGCGGCATGAAGACCTTCGAGGATCAGGCGCGCGTGAACGTGGAACGCGGTCCGGGGCGCATCAGCCCCATGTTCATTCCGATGCAGATCGCGAACATGGGCGCCGGGCACGTCGCCATGCGCTTCGGCGCGACCGGCCCGAGCAGCACGGTCGTGACCGCCTGCGCGACCGGTACCGGGGCCATCGGCGACGCCGCCCGCTGGATCCAGCTGGGGCTGGCGGACGTCATGCTGGCCGGCGGGGCGGAGGCGAGCATCACGCAGATGGCGGTGGGCGGCTTCTCGAACATGAAGGCGCTCTCGACCCGCAACGACGACCCGCAGCATGCCAGCCGACCCTTTTCCGCCACCCGTGACGGCTTCGTGCTGGGCGAGGGCGCGGGCGTCGTGGTGCTCGAGGAATACGAGCACGCGGTCAAGCGGGGTGCGAGGATCTACGCGGAGGTGGTCGGGTACGGCACCAGCGCGGACGCTCACCACATCACCATGCCCGCTCCCGAGGGACGCGGCGCGCAGGTGGCCATGCGCATGGCCCTGGCGACCGGGGGCGTGAACCCCGAGCAGGTCGGGTATATCAACGCGCACGGCACGAGCACGTACTACAACGACCTGCACGAAACGCAGGGCATCAAGCACGTGTTCGGCGACCACGCCGCGAAGCTGGCGATCAGCTCCACCAAGTCCATGACCGGGCACCTGCTCGGCGCGGCCGGGGCCATCGAGGCCATCGCGTCCGCGCAGGCCCTCGCGGACGGCGTCCTGCCGCCGACCATCAACCTCACGGATCCCGATCCGGAACTCGGCCTGGATTACATCCCGGAAGGGGCGCGCGAGCAGCAGGTGGAGTACGCGCTCTCGAACTCCTTCGCGTTCGGCGGCCAGAACGCCGCGCTGCTGTTCAAGCGCGTCTGATGCGCGGCGGGCGGCGGGGTCGGGATGCGCACGGGGCATCCGGCCCCGCTGCCCCGTTTCAGCCCTGGTTTAATAGGACATCGAAGGCTGAAGCGGTGGCCCCGCCACCCCTCAACCACTGACCTCGCCCTGACCACCCGCTGCTCTTCTTCCAAGGAGTCATGACTGTGCCCCGCCAGACCACCGCTGCCCCCACCTCCACCACCGACCTGCCCCGCTCGGAGCCCCGCAAAGGGAAGGGACGCCGGCCTGGCAATGGCGTGCGGGACGCGGCAGACACGGCGGGCAGCACACACAGCACGGTCGCGAACGCGGACAGCCGCTACCTGAACCGTGAACTGTCGTGGCTGGCCTTCAACGAGCGGGTGCTGGCCGAGGCGCGCGATTCCCGGAACCCGCCGCTGGAACGCCTGAAGTACGCCGCGATCTGCGGCAGCAACCTGGACGAGTTCTTCATGGTGCGCGTGGCGGGCGTGCACCGTCAGATCGCGGCGGGCGTCAGTACGCCCGGGCCGGACGGCCTGAGCCCCCTGGAGACGCTGAACCTGGTGCGGCGGCGCACGCACGAGATGTTGCGCGAGATCGAGAAGGCCGCCCGCAAGACCCTGAAGGAACTGGCCGTGGACGGCGTGAAGCTCATGCGCGTGCAGGATCTGGGCAAGCGCGCCCGCGCGGCCCTGCGCGAGCAGTACCTGTCGCAGATCCAGCCGGTACTCACGCCACTGATCGTGGATCCCAGCCACCCGTTTCCGTACCTCAGCAACCTCAGCCTGAACCTCGCGGTGCTGCTGGAGGCCGGGGATGAGGAACCGGATTTCGCGCGCGTGAAGATCCCGGTGGGCGTGCTGCCGCGCATCGTGATGGTGGGCGACACGCTGCTGCTGCTCGAGGACGTGATCGCCACGCACATCGGGGAGCTGTTCAAGGGCCGCCAGGTGCTGGCCGCACACGTGTTCCGCGTGACCCGCAACACCGACTACGAGTTCGAGGAGGAGGAGGCCGAGGACCTGCTCGCCACCATCGAGGACGGCCTGCGCCGCCGCCGTTTTGGCGCGGCCGTGCGGCTGGAGGTCGTGCAGGGCACGCCGCCCAGCATCGTGACCTTCCTCAAGGACCGGTTGCACCTCGCTGCCGACGACATCTTCCTGCTGGACGGCCCGCTCGGCACCGCCGACCTGATGGGCCTGCCCGTGACCCGCCCCGAACTGGCCTACCCGCCCTACGTGCCTGCGGTGCCCGACCTCGACCAGGATGAGGAGGGCGGCATGTTCACGACCCTCCGGCGCGGGGACGTGCTGCTGCACCATCCGTACGACGGGTTCACGAACGTCCTGAACTTTCTGGAGGAGGCTGCCCGCGATCCGCAGGTGCTGGCCATCAAGCAGACGCTGTACCGCACCGGCGACGATCCCCGGTTGCTGGGCGCGCTGCGCGAGGCGGCCGAGAACGGCAAGCAGGTCGTGGCCATGATCGAACTTAAGGCGAGGTTCGACGAGCAGCGCAACATCTCCTGGGCGCGCAAGCTGGAGCACGCGGGCGCGCACGTCGTGTACGGCATGGCGGGCCTCAAGACGCACGCCAAGGTGGCGCTGGTCGTCCGGCGTGAGGAGGGCGGCCTGCGGCGGTACATGCACATCGGCAGCGGGAACTACAACCCGAAGACTGCCCGCCTGTACACGGACTTCAGCCTGCTCTCGGCCGACCCGGAACTCGGCGCGGACATCGCGGAACTGTTCAACCACCTGACCGGGTACGCGGAGGCCGAGTACCTGCACCTGCTGGTCGCGCCGGACACCGCCCGCGCGGGCTTCGAGGCCCTGTTGGAACGCGAATCCCGTCACGCCGACGACGGCCACGACGCCTGGGTGCGCGTGAAGGTGAACCAGCTGACCGATCCGGCCATGATCGAGGCGCTGTACCGCGCGTCGGCGGCGGGCGTGCGCGTGGAACTGATCATCCGGGGCGTGTGCTGCCTGCGCCCCGGCCTGGAGGGCCTGTCGGCGAACATCCGCGTGCGCTCGCTGCTGGGCCGCTACCTGGAGCACGCCCGCCTGTATGCCTTCGGGAACGCCGGGCAGCCAGAGGTGTACTTCGGCAGCGCCGACTGGATGAGCCGCAACCTCGACCGCCGCGTCGAGGTGATCGCGCCGGTGCTGGACGACACCCACCGCGACCACCTGCTGCGGATCATGGACACCGAATGGTCGGATCAGCGCGGCTCGTGGGAACTGTGTACGGGCGGCGAGTACGAGAAACTGGGCGGCGAGTTCAGCGCCCAGCAGACCTTCGCCCGCGCCCGCCACCCGGAACTGCCCGAAAGCTGAGCGGCCGATGACCGATGCCATCACCATCCGGCGCGTAATGGAACCCGGCGATCCGGCGATTGCCGCCTTCGGGGTGTTGCAGAACCGCACGTACTTCGAGCCTGACATGCTGATCCCCGCCGGGTTCATCGAGCGGCTGCTCAGGTGGCAAACGCCGCAGCGTCAGAACCTGCTGCTGGTGGCGGAGCGCTCCGGCCAAGTGGTGGGCGGCACGCTGTTCCACGCCTTCCGTGGGCCGGGCACGGGCTTCTCCAGCTACATGGCCACCGCCCAGGAGGTACGCGGCCAGGGCGTGGCCCGGCGGCTGCACGACGCGCGCATGGCGGCGCTGGACGGAGCCGTCGGCGGGCGCGTGGCCGGCGTGTTCATCGATGTGGTCGCTCCGGATCGTCTGACTCCCCAGGAACTGGAGGAGGAACGCGCCGTGGACTCCGATCCGGTTCGGCGGCGCGCGGTCTTCGGGCACCTGGGCTTCCGGCAGGTGGACGTGGCCTACCAGCAGCCCACCGGTGGCGAGCAGGGCGGCCCCGTCACGAACATGGATCTGCTGTACTGCCCGCACGACCCCGCCACCACCGTTCCGGTTCACCTGGTGCTGGACACCATGCGCGCCTACTGGCAGGACTGGTTGGGCGAGCACCGGACACAGAGGGCGCTGAATGCCCTGGCCGCACAGGCCCAGCCGGACGGCACCTTCCGGCTGACCGATCCGACAGGGGCCTGAGCTCAGCTCAGGGTGCTGGGCCGGGTGACGTAGGGGGCTTCCAGGGTGTTCGCCTCTTCAGCCGTCAGGGGCAGGTTCACGGCAGCGACCGCCTGCTCCAAGTGGTGCGGCTTCGTCGCGCCGATGATGGGCGCGGTCACGCCCGGCTGGTGCAGCACCCACGCGAGTGCCACCTGCGAGGCGGTCACGTCCTTCTCGCGGGCCAGCGCGTCCACCCGCCGCACGATCTCCAGATCGGTGTCGCTGCCGAAGAGGTTGCGGCTCATCACGTCGCTGTCGCCGCGCGTTGTCTGTCCCTCGCTCCCCTTGCGGTTCCCGGCCAGGAACCCGCGCGCCAGCGGACTCCACGGCAGGAAGCCGATGCCCTCCTCGCGGGACAGGGGCAGCATTTCGCGCTCCTCCTCGCGGTACAGCAGGCTGTACTGATCCTGGACGCTCACGAACCGCGACCACCCCTTCAGGTCGGCGAGGTACTGCGCGCGGGCCACCTGGTACGCGAAGTGGTTCGACACGCCGATATACCGCACCATGCCCAGCCGCACGAGGTCGTGCAGCGCTCCCAGCGTTTCTTCCATGGGCGTGTCCGCGTCCCGCCCGTGGATCTGGTAGAGGTCGATGTAGTCGGTGCCCAGCCGTTTCAGGCTGGCGTGCGCGCCGTCCATGATGTGCTTGCGTGACAGCCCGCGCTGGTTCACGCCGTCGCCCATCGGGGCGTGAACCTTGGTGGCCAGGACGATCTCGTCCCGCCGTGCCAGCTCGCGCAGGGCCTTCCCGGTGATCTCCTCGCTGCGTCCGATGGAGTACATGTCGGCGGTGTCGAAGAAGTTGATCCCCAGGTCCAGCGCCTTCTCGAAGAAGGGCCGCGCTTGGGCCTCCGGCAGCACCCAGTCCCGCCACGCAGGATCGCCGTACGACATACACCCCAGCGCGATGCGCGAGACCTTCACGCCGCTGCGGCCCAAGTTGACGTACTGCATCAGTTCTTCCTCCAAGAGTGGCTCGGGGTGAAGCCCAGCATCGTCCTCGCCTTGCTGGTGTCGTAGAAGGACTGCGTGCCCGGCACATCCCGCGTGTAGGGCACGCCGGGGAAGGCCTCGTCCAGCAGCTCGCGGCTGGGGCGGCGCATGACGCTGTCCTCGTTCGCGATGATGAACGCCTCCATGCCGGTCAGCTTGGACTCCACGCCCAGCCGCACGGCCTGCGCCGCGTCCCGCACGTCGATGTACGTCCACAGGTTCCATTGCCGTACCTGTGGGTCGTCCTGCCAGGCCTCCAGCCCGTCGTAATCCCCGGCGTCCGGGTCGAGGACGTTCGAGAAGCGCAGGCAGATCAGCTTCATGGCCGGATGCTCGCGCGCATACTGCTCGGCCAGCACCTCGCCCAGCAGTTTCGAGTGCGCGTACGACACGCGGCTCTCGCGCACCGCCTCGGTGATCGGCACGCTCGCGGGCGGCCCGTCGAAGGGGTAGCCGAGCAGCGTCTCGCTGGATGCCCACACCACGTTCGTGATGCCCAGGCGCACGCACGCCTCAAACACGTTGTACGTGCTGACGATGTTCTCCGCGAAGGTGACGTGATCCGGCCGCTGCGTCGGGCCCGGAATGGCCGCCAGGTGGATCACGGCGTCGATGGTGCCCTGCCGGTACTGCTGGTCGATGCCGGAGAGGGCGCCCATGACCTCGCCGAAGTCGGTCAGGTCAACGCGGGTGTACGGCCCCTGCGCGCTTCTGGGTGGCGCGGCGTCCAGGTTCAGCACCCAGTGCCCGTGCGCCTGCAGGTCGCGGATGGTGGCCCGGCCGAGTTTGCCGCTGCCGCCGGTGACGATGATGTTCATGGCATTCCTCCTGGAAAGCGTTCTGGATGGACTGGATCGATTCAGACCTCCAGACTCTACCGCCCCTGGCCCCCGTGGCAGTCCACCATCAAGAAACTCCCCGGACGCACGTGGCGTCCGGGGAGTTTCAGAAGAATCCGGGCTCAGGCCTGGGTGTCTTCGGTCTTGGTCTCGGTGGGGGTGCTGTCTGCACTGGTGTCCGCAGCGGTGTCGGCCGTGTCGGCCTTCTTGTCGCCGCCCAGGCCGAACTGCGCGAACAGATCCGCGTACACGTCGCCCAGCTTGGTGCTGATCTTGCCGCCCTGCTGCGCGTCCTTGGCGTTGTAGGCGTAGTCGGCGTCGCGACCACGGCCACCACGGCCGCCACCACCGGGGCGTGAGCCGCCACCGGCGCTGTAACGGTCGCTGCGGGCACCGCCGCCCTGCGACACGTAGTCACGGCTGCCACCGCCGGCACCACCCTGCGTGGGGGCCGGGCCACCGCCCAGGAAGCGGCGACGGCTGAGGCTGGCGCGCTGCTCAACGGGGTCGATGTTCAGGATCATGGCTTCGATCTCGTCGCCCTTCTTGAACAGGTCGGCCGGGTTGTTCACGCGGTTCAGGTCGAGTTCGCTGATGTGGATCAGGCCCTCGATGCCTTCCTCGATTTCCATGAACACGCCGAAATCGGTCATACCGGTGATCTTGCCCTTGACGGGCGTGCCGGGCGGGTACCGGTCGGGCAGCGCACTCCAGGGATCGTCGGTGGTCTGACGGATCCCGAGCGAGATGCGGCGCTCCTTGGGATCGATCCGCAGGATGACGGCCTCGACCTCGTCGCCTTCCTTCATCACTTCGTTGGGGTGACGAACGCGCTTGGTCCAGCTCATCTCGCTGACGTGCACCAGCCCTTCCAGGCCGGATTCCAGTTCCACGAACGCACCGAAGTTAGTAAGGTTCGTGACCTTGCCCTTGACCTTCTGGCCGATGTGGTACCGCTCGGTGGCGCCTTCCCAGGGATCCTGGGTGAGGGCCTTCATGCTCAGGTTGATGCGCTCGCGGCCTTCATCGACGTCGATGACCTGAACCTGAACCTTGTCGCCCACCTTGACCACGTCGCGCGGGTGGTTGAAGCGGCCGTAGGTCAGCTCGCTGCGGTGAACGAGGCCGTCGATGCCGCCCAGGTTCACAAACACGCCGAAGTCGGTGATCTCCACGACTTCACCCTCGAACTGCGCGCCGGGGGTCAGCTGGTGTACGGTCGCTTCGCGGGCCTTGGCCTTCTCGGCTTCCATGATGGCGCGGTGCGAGATGATCACGCGGTTGCGCTTGCGGTTCAGCTCGATCAGCTTGACCATCAGGGGCTTGTCGACGTAGGGGTCGAGGTCGTTCACGCGGCGGGTGTCCACCTGGCTGGCGGGCAGGAACGCGCGGATCCCTTCGACCTGGGCCACCAGACCGCCACGCACCTTCTCCAGCACCTCGACTTCAAAGGCTTCGTCGGCTTCCTGCATCTTTTCAAGCACGCGCCAGCCCTTGTCCTGATCGGCCCGCTTCTTGCTCAGCACGATCTGGCTGTTGGGCAGGTCGACGCGCACCACGTACGCCTCGATCTTCTCGCCCTGCTTGTACATCTCCTGCGCCTGCTCGAGCGTGACGGGTTCATCGCCGAGCTGGTTGAGGGGAATGATGCCTTCGACCTTCGCGCCGATGTCGACGGCGATGCCTTCCTGGCCGATGAACACGATGGTGCCGTCCACGATGTCGCCGCGCGTGACGCTCTGGGGTTCCTGCGCCTCACTGGCGAGGATGTCCTCCATGGTCATGGCGGGGTACTCGCGCTCCTCCGGGGCCACGGGGGCCGGGGTGGGGGCGGGAGCAGCGGTGGGTGCGGTGCCCGTCGCGGGCTGAGTCCCGCCGTTCTCGGCGGGGGTCTGGGTGTTGTCTTCCATGAACTCTTGTCCTCCTGGGCGCCCGGCCATCTGGCCGCGTGCCCTGCCTGATACCTGCCCGCGCGAGCCTTGGGACTCGACAACGGCGCGGCAACACCTCAGTGTAACAGACTGCAAGTCCCCTCACAAGCGCGATCTATACGCAGTGCAGCGATTTCTGACGGCTTTCTTTCGCGGCCCGCAGCGCAGGACACCCCCATCACGTGCCTTGACGCCCCGTGGGACACCCGATATACTCCCTGTCGCTCCGGTCATAGGCGTGAGCACGGCTGATGGGGCATCGTCCAATGGCAGGACACCAGTCTCTGACACTGTCGATCTAGGTTCGAGTCCTAGTGCCCCAGCCAGACTGAACAGGAGGCCACTTCGGTGGCCTCCTGTTCGTTGTGCCCTCCGGTGCTCAGCTGCGCGCCAGTTCCCGCTGCACCTGTTCCAGCGCGTCCGGGTTGTCCAGGGAGGTCAGGTCGCCCGTGACCTGACCCTGGGTGATCAGGTCGCGCAGCAGTCGGCGCATGATCTTGCCCGACCGCGTGCGTGGCAGCGTGGGCGTGATCACGACCCGCTGCGGCCGGGCGTAGCTGCCGACACTGGTGGCGATCTGCGCGGCCAGTTCGCCCTCCAGTGCAGGGCTGGCGGTATGCCCGGCCCGCAGGATCACGAACGCGAGCGGCACCGCCCCCTTCACAGCATCCGGCACGCCGATCACGGCCGCCTCCGAGACGGCCGGGTGGGTGATCAGGGCCGATTCGAGTTCCATGGTGCCGATGCGGTGCCCGGCGACGTTGATCACGTCGTCGACCCGGCTGGTCACCCACACCTGCCCGTCGGGGTCGATGGCGGCGGCGTCCGCCGTGAAGTAGCGGCCGGGAAAGCGGCGCAAGTACGTCTCCAGGTAGCGGTCGTGGTCGCCCCAGATGGTGCGGGCCAGGCACGGGAACGGCTGCGTGAGCGTCAGGTACCCGAGCGTTCCGGCCGTCACCGGCGTGCCCTCCTCGTCCACGACCTCCGGCGCGTAGCCGGGCAGGGCGTGGCCGCACGAGCCGGCCTTGGTGGGCGTCAGGCCGACCATGCTGGACGCCCACGCGCTCCCGGTCTCGGTCTGGCCGTAGGTATTGTTCACGAACACGTGGCCGCCGCCCAGCACGTCCCGCGTCCAGTGGAAGGTGTCCGGGTCGAGCGGCTCGCCCACCAGCGAGACGAGCTCCAGGCGGTCTGTGTTCCGGACGGCCCCGTCGCCCGCGCGGCGCAGCATCCGCAGCAGGGTGGGCGCCGTGAAGAGCTTGTTCACGCCGTAGCGGCCCAGCACCTCGTAGAAGTGATCCGGCGTGGGGAAGTCCGGCGCGCCCTCGTACACCACCAGGGTCGCCGCCTGCGCCAGCCCACCCACCGCGCCGAAGATCGGCATGACCAGCCAGCCGATGTCGGCGGTGCACCAGTACACGTCGTCCGGGCGGATGTTCAGCGCCCATTTCGTGTTCGCATACGCGCCCACCAGGAAGCCGATCCCCGAATGCACCAGTCCCTTGGGTTTGGACGTGGTGCCCGACGTGTAGATGATGAAGCCCGGCGCGTTCGCCTCCAGCGGGGTCGGCGGGAACTCGTCCGGCATCCCGGCGGTGAAGTCCGCGTAGAGCACGTCCCGGCCCGGCGTCATGGGCACGTCCAGGCCCAGGCGCGGAATGACCACCACGCGCTCGACCGAGTCCACGCCCTCCAGCGCCTCGTCCAGCGTGGCCTTCAGCGGCACCACCTTGCCGCGCCGCAGACTGCCGTCCGTCACGAACACCACGCGCGGCCGGCTGTCCAGCAGGCGATCCCGCACCGCGCCCGCCGAGAATCCCGCGAAGCTCACCGAGTACACCAGCCCCAGCCGGTAGCACGCCTGCACGGCCGCGAAGGCCTCCGGGACGTTCGACAGGTACAGCGTCACCCGGTCGCCCGGCACCAGGCCCAGGCCGTGCAGCGCGGCGGCCACGCGGTTCATCTGCGTGGACAGCTGCCGGTACGTCCACGTGTCCCGCGCGCCGTCCTCGCGTTCGTAGTGCAGGGCGGCGCGGTCGCCGTGATCGGCGAGGTGACGGTCCACGCAGTTCACGGACACGTTGCCCATGCCGCCCGGAAAGTACCGGAAGTCCCCGAACTCGCCCTCCAGCACTCCCTGCCAGCGCGTGAACCACGTCAGTTCCTCGGCCACGCCCTCCCAGTACGCGTGCGGATCGGTGGCGCGGAGCGTCGCGGCCCCCTCCGGCGTGACCGGGGCCGTGCGGCTCAGGGCGTCGGTCGGCTCGACCAGGGGCTGTCCGTCGAAGATCGCCAGTCCTTCCATGAATGACTCCTCCAGGGGGTGATGTTCCCGGAGGATACGCCCGAGCGTCAGTCCCGCAGGGCGGTCAGCACGTCCGGTGCCTGCACCGTGCCCGGCACGATCAGCAGCCGGTTCCCGGACGGATCATTCACCTGCACGCCCCGGCCCAGTGGGGTGACCGCGTGCCCGGCCGCCCGCAGACGCTCCGAGACGCTGGCCAGTTCCGGTTCATCCGGGACCTGCAACGTCCAGTGGTGAAGGCCGCGCGAACCGGGTTCCGGCGTGGTGCCGCCCGCACTGCGCCAGCTGTTGTTCCCGACGTGGTGGTGGTAGTCGCCGGCGGCCGCGAACACCATGTCCGGACTGGAGGCCGTGACGTTCAGGCCCAGCCCGCGGGCCATGAAGTCGTGCGTGGCCTGGGCATCGGCCATTTTCAGGTGCACATGGCCCATGCGCGTGCCTGCGGGGGCGCCGGTCCACGCCTGCGCGGTGTCCTGGGTGTTCAGCAGTTCCCGGATGCGGATGTCCTCGCGCCGCGCGGCCCCCTCCGTCATACGGCGGGTTTCGCGGTCGAAGGGCCACTGTGCCTGCGGCCAGTCCTGGTAGACCTCGATGCCGTTGCCTTCCGGATCGTGCAGGTAGAAGGCCTCATGCGTGTAGTGATCTGACTGTCCCAGGCGGATGCCCACCGTGAAGACGTGCGCGAACCAGCGGGCCAGGTCCTGCCGGGTGGGCAGCACGACCGCCAGGTGGTATAGGCCCGTGGCGCCCTGCGGGGGCAGCGGCGCGTCCGGGCGGCCCAGCAGCGCCAGCAGCGGCGTGCCCTCCGGCGTGCCGAGCACCACGGCGTCGCCCTCGCGCGCGAGTTCGTTCAGGCCCAGCACCCTGCGGTAGAAGGCGGTCATGCCCTCCAGGTCGTGCACAGTCAGGGCAACGGGGCCGGGCGTGGAATCCGGGTGAAGTTCAGGGACAGTGGTCATGGGTCTCCTCGCAAGGGGTGGCAGGGTCAGGCTGGCATGGGGGGCTCGGGCACCGCCAGGACGTCCTGCCCGATTCGCACGACCTCGCGGGCCAGCACGTCGAAATCGTCCTGGATGCTGCGGTGGTTGGCAATGGCGATCCGCAGGCAGTAGCGGCCGTGCAGGGTCGTGTACGACGGTACGGCGATGCCCTCCTCGTGCAGACGCATCAGGATCTCCTTGTTCAGCGTGTCCAGCGCGCCGTCTGCGAGCCTGCCCGGATTGAAGCGGAAGCACACGATGTCCAGGCCGATGGGAGCCATGAGTTCCAGCTGCGGATCGGCCCGAACCAGCTCGCCGAAGTAGTGCGCCTGCGCGACGTTCCGGTCGATCATCCGCCCGAAGCGCTTCAGGCCGTGTTCCTTGATCGACATCCAGACCTTCAACGCCCGGAACTGCCGGGAGAGCTGCAGGCCGTAATCGCTGAACCACACCCCGCCAGCCGCCACGCCCCGCGTCTCGTGCGTCAGGTACTCCGGCGTCAGCGAGAAGGTGCCCCGGTGGGCGGGTTCGGAGCGCACGATCACGCACCCGGCCTCGAAGGGAATGTGCAGCCACTTGTGCAGGTCGAGCGCCACCGAGTCGGCGAGCTCGATGCCGCGCAGCAGCGGGCGCACCGTGTCCGACAGCACCGCCACCGCGCCGATTGCGCCGTCCACGTGGAACCACAGGCCCTCACGGGCGCACAGGTCGGCCAGGGCCGTGAGGTCGTCGATGGCCCCCGTGTTGATGGTGCCCGCATTGCCGATCACACAGATGGGACGCTGGCCCGCCGCGCGATCCGCCCGGATCATGGCGTCCAGCGCCGCAAGGTCGATGGTGTAGTCGGCGTTCACCCGCACCTTCCGCAGGCCCACGCTGCCCAGCCCCAGCGCCTCCAGGGCCTTCTGCGCGCAGCTGTGCACCTCGCCGGACGCGTAGACCGTTAGCGGCTGCGGCGCGGCCTGCATGCCCAGGGCGCGCACGTCGAAGCCCGCGTTCACGTTGCGGGCAATCGCCAGCGCCACAAAGTTCGCCATCGACCCGCCGCTGACCAGCAGCCCGCTCGCCGTGTCCGGGAACCCGACCATCTCCTTGACCCAGGAGATCACCTGTTCCTCGACCAGCGGGGCCACGTGGTTCCCGCCGCCCACGTTCGGGTTCATGGTCGCCGCCAGGAAGTCCGCCAGCGCGCCCAGCACCGTGCCGTTCCCCATGTACCAGCCCCAGAAGCGCGGGTGGAGGTTGCCCATCGGGTACGGCTGCACCGACGTCACGAACTCCTCGTACGCTGCCTCGGCCCCCTGCGGCTCCCAGGGGGCGGGCACCTTGAACCGCACCGCGACCTCCGCCGGAATGGGCTGCCACACGGGCCGCTCCCGCAGCGTTTCCAGGCTGCCCAGGGCGTCGTCCACCATGCGGTGCGCCAGGGCACGCATGGCCTCCCAGTCCTGCGGGTCGAGGGTCTCGAAGGGTGCCGCCTGCGGATCGTCGGTCATGTCTGTTCCCCACCGTGAATGGGCCGCCCCGTCCGGGCCGCCTGCGGGGAACGCCGCGTGGCTCCCCCGAGCCCGCGTTCCCTCCATCGCCAGGCTCCAGCCTACGTCTTGAACTCGGTCAGGATCAGGTGGATGTCCTGCGTGCCCACGTTCCGCAGCGCGTGCGGCGGGATCGGCGCGGCCGCGATCGCCGTGCCCGGCGCAGGTGAGACCCCGTCCCGGACGGAATCCATCATGACCGTGCCGTGCTCGTCCGTGCGGATGCACGCGCTCCAGCCGATCACATACAGCACTCCGCTCCACACGTGCGTGTGTACGGCCGTCTCCTCGCCCGGCCGGATCAGCGTTTCCAGCACCCGCACCCGATCATCCTCGAAGAGGACGATGTGGTGATCGGGCGCGGCCGCCACGGCATCGAGTTCATCCAGCATCCGTCACATCCCGGCGGGCGGCGATCCAGTCCTCGCGCGGCGGGGCGAAGACGTCGAAGACCCGCGCGGCCTCCAGCACCGTGATCTGATGGGGCACCCCTCCTGGGATGACCACCGTGTCGCCCCCGGAAGACTCCACGACCTCCGGCGCGTCCGGCGACCCGAACTCGAAGCGCGTCCGGCCCGACAGAATCACGCTGATCTGCTCGTTCGGGTGCTCATGCCACGGCACGACCGCCCCGGCGGCCAGTTCGAACTGCGCGACCATCGCCTGCTCGCCATGCACGAACTGCCGGCTCACGCCCGGCACGGGTACCTCGGCCTGCACGTCCCTCCATGCCCGCTTGATTGCCCTCATGCTGCCCTCCTGTCGCCCACCCATGATGCGTCCGCTTGCCGGCAGACGGTCCGGGCGCTCAGAAGAAGCCCACGATGGTCTGAAGTTTCCCCGCCGCGTTCACCTGCGCGTAGTCCATGCCGCGAATCTCCACCCCGGGCCGCAGGGTCAGCCGCCAGAAGAACCGCAGGTGCCCGTGGTGGTGGTCGAAGTCGCCGTCCCGCGTGAAGCTCGCTCCGGGACTGCCCGTGTGGAACGCGCCGATGATGGCGTCCAGGCCCGCGAGATCCGTGGCATGCGAGCCCGGATCGGTGTAGTGGCCGTCCGGAGCCCAGACCCGCTCCAGCAGCGCCCGGCGAGTCCCGGCGTCCGGCTCGTTCCACGCGGCGAGGTACCCGGCCAGCACGACGCCCAGCTCGTTGCGCCGCATGAGGCCGGTGGCCGCCTTCCGGTCGATCTGGTACGGTTGCCCATCCGGGCCGAAGGCGTGCTTGAAGTCGAAGGCCTGAGCGCTCGGCCCGGCATGACACAGTCGGTCGAAGCGCGCGTGCGCGTCCGGCCAGGTGGGCACATGGTCATCCGGCACCCACCACGCGGCGTAGCCCGGCCGTTCGCTGTGCTCGAACCACTCCTGGCGCCTGCCCAGCGCCTCGGCGTGTACCCCGGCATACGCGAACGCGAACACGGATTCCAGATCCCGCCACACCGACAGCGTGTTCGCCGTCCGGCCCGCCTGATCCCCGCTGCGGTAGATGAGGGGCGTGCTGTCGCCCGGCGGCCAGGGAAGACCCAGGAACCCCTGGCAGGACTCCGCCCCCCCAAACACTCCGGCGACCCGCTGCTCGAATTCCCGCACCCGTGGGTGGCCCCAGGGTTCGTGCAGCAGTCCGGTGGTCATGAACACGACTTTGGCCATGTGCGTCTCCTTCGGGGAGTGGAACCGGGAATGACGTGAGCCCTGGCCGGCTCCACCGGAACAGCACCGACCATCATCTTCTACCAGGGCGGCGGTATGTGCGGCCCGGTGGTGGTCGGCGCCACAAGGGCAGCGCTCAACTCTCGGTCTGTTCGAGGTCCTCGGTGAGCCAGAACTCTGGTGGGCCGCTCACGCCGGCGCGGCCCATGGCGGCCCTTAATTCCTCAGAGTCCTCGAAGTCGCGGGCCTGCGCCAGGGTGCCGAACGTCAGCGTGACGACAATCATGTTCGGGTTGCTGCTGTCGCGGTGAACGCTGGCCCCAACGGTTCCCGACCGCCGGCGCAGGTCGAGGGTGGAATCGTAGACGGGTTTCCACGCGGCGTAGTCGCTGACGGGGTGCCGGATGAACAGGGTGGCGGACATATGGGCTCCTCTGGAGCGCTGCGGGCGCTCCGCGCCGGGATGGGGAGTGGTGGACGAACGGCCAGGAGATCGGAGCAGGGCGTGGTGCGGCGCGCCCCTCGACACACGGCTCACCCGCCGGCGACCCTGGGATCACTCACGCGAGGAAAGCGAGCGGGCGAACGCGCAGGAGAGGGTGAAAACCAGGTCATCATAATGTGAAGAACTCCACAGAAGTCAAGCGGAATTGAGGGCCCTCGCGTGCCGACCGAGCATCACAGCCCGGAGGACCGCTCCTAGCCGTGGATGGACGTTTCCACGCGGCTGGGCACGTTTTAAGCTCCTGATCTCTCCAACTGCGCGACCATGTCCACCCGGTCGAGCCCTGGCCCGTAACCGTCCGGAACGCGCCCCATTTCCAGGAAGCCGAAGCGGGCGTAGTACGGCGCGGTGTGCTGGGTGGTGTCCAGGTGAACCTCGGCCACGCCCAGCTCGCGCAGGCGCTCCAGGCGGGCCAGGACGAGCCGGGTGCCGTACCCGCGCCGCTGGAGGTCGCGCGCCACCATGCCCCACGCAAAGCCCGCTGGGCGCTGTGGATCGCCGCCCCACCAGATGCCCCCACACGCGACGGCCTGCCCGGCGTCCTCGACCACGCTGTATTCACACGCCTCGGAGGAGCTGCCGTCCAGGCCGTCCAGCCACTCGATGAATTCCGCGCGTTCATGTGGCAGGAACGACGAGGGCATGTTGGAGTCGAACAGGGCCAGACACGCGGCCCGGTCGGCGGGGCGGTAGGGGCGCAAGGTGGGATCGGGCACGGTTCCAGGGTGCCACGGGACAGTGGTTCCAACGGCCGCTCCGCTACACTTCCCCCATGACCCAGGTTTCCACGCCGGAGTGGTACAAGAGCGCCGTCTTCTACGAACTGTCGGTGCGGACGTTTGCCGACGGAAATGGCGACGGCAAGGGCGACTTCCCTGGCCTGACCGGGAAACTCGATTACCTCAAGACGCTGGGCGTGGACATCATCTGGATTCTGCCGTGCTACCCCAGCCCGCTGCGCGACGACGGCTACGACGTGGCCGACTACACCGACATCCACCCGGATCTGGGAACCCTGGACGACTTCAAGGTGTTCCTGCGCGAGGCGCACTCGCGCGGCCTGAAGGTGGTCACGGACTTCGTGACGAACCACACCAGCAGCGAGCACGCGTGGTTCCAGGCAGCCCGGCGCGGCCCGGTGCTGCCCGACGGCACGCCGAACGAGTACCACGACTACTACGTGTGGAGCGACACCGGCACCGAGTACCCGGGCGCGCGGATCATCTTCACGGACACCGAGGTCAGCAACTGGACGAAGGATGAGCAGTGCGGCAAGTTCTACTGGCACCGCTTCTTCGGGCACCAGCCTGACCTGAACTACGACAACCCGAAGGTGCTGGAGGAAATCCTGAATGCCGCGCGCTTCTGGCTGGACCTGGGCGTGGACGGCTACCGGGTGGATGCCGTGCCGTATCTGATCGAGCGCGAGGGCACCAACTGCGAGAACCTGCCGGAAACGCACGACATCCTCAAGGCTATCCGGCAGATGGTGGATCAGGAGTACCCGGGCAAGCTGCTGCTGGCCGAGGCGAACCAGTGGCCGGAAGAGGTGGTGGAGTATTTCGGCACCGACGCCGACCCGGAATTCCACATGTGCTTCAACTTCCCGGTCATGCCCCGGCTGTACATGAGCCTGAAGAAAGAGGACACGTCCTCGATCCGCGAGATCATGGATCGCCTGCCGGCCATTCCCGCGTTCGGGCAGTGGGTGACGTTCCTGCGCAACCACGACGAACTGACGCTGGAGATGGTCACCGACGAGGAGCGGGCCTTCATGTACGCGGCCTACGCGCCGGACACGCGCATGAAGATCAACGTGGGCATCCGCCGCCGGCTGGCCCCACTGCTCGACAACGACCGCCGCCGCATCGAGCTGCTCAATACCGTGCTGCTGGCCCTGCCGGGCAGCCCGATCCTGTACTACGGCGACGAGATCGGCATGGGCGACGACCTGAGCCTCGCCGACCGCAACGGCGTGCGCACGCCCATGCAGTGGAACGCCGGCATGAGCGGCGGGTTTTCCACCGCCACGCCGGATCAGTGTTTCTTCCCGCCCATCGGCGACACGGTGTACGGCTACTCGCGCGTGAACGTGCAGAGCCAGGAGCAGGATCCGAGCAGCCTGCTGAAATGGACGGCGCGGCAGCTGGAACTGCGCAAACGCCACCCGGCCTTCGCGGTGGGGGAGCTGGCCTTCGTCGACACGGACAACCCCGCCATCCTGGCCTTCACCCGCACCACGCCGGACGAGACCCTGCTGATCGTGAGCAACTTCGCCGGGAACGCCCAGGCCGCGCACCTGAACCTGGGTGGCTACGAGGGCCGCGTGCCCGTCACGCTGTCCGGCGCCAGTCCCTTCCCGGCGGTGGGCACGGAGCCGTACCCGATGATCCTCGGGAAGTACGACTACTACTGGCTGCGGCTGAACTGAGATGGGGGCGGGTTCCCTGATCGTCGTGGCCACGGCGGGAGAGGCCGCGCGCCTGGACGGCCTGGGCGCGCGGCTGGTCGTGAGTGGCGTCGGGCCGGTCGCAGCTGCGTTGGCCACGCAACGCGCGCTGCTGGACAGGACAGCCGGTCTGGTCATCAGCGCTGGGATCGGCGGAGCGTACCCTGGCAGCGGTCTGGAGCCCGGCGACCTCGCCCTCTCCAGCGTGATTATTCAGGCGGATCTGGGAGCGTGGGACGGGGACGCGTGGCTGGAACTGGACGCGCTGCGCCTCTCGGTACGGCCCGATGCCGTTCAGGGCGCGCAATTCCCCGTGTGGGACGGAGCAGAGCAAGCGGCACGGCGGGCCGGTGCGGCGTTCGGCCCCCTGCTCACCGTGAGTGGCGTGACCGGCTCGGTCGCCACCGCCCGTGCCCTCGCGCAGCGGTATCCCGGCGCCCTGTCCGAGGGCATGGAGGGGGCCGGCATCGCCCATGCCGCGCTGCTGGCAGGCGTTCCGGTCGTGGAGGTGCGCGGCGTCAGCAACGAGGTCGGCCCGCGCGACCGCGCCGCGTGGCGGATCGCGGAGGCGCTGGCCGCCACGCGGCGCGGCGTGGCCGCGGTGCTCGAATTCGCTGGCTGAACTTTCACGTCCCTACAGGGGGCGTGGTGCCGTATTCGGTCAGGGATTGAGCAGGGTGCGCGCCTGGTTCACGGGGCCGGGGAAGTCCACCTTCACGTGCACGGTCGTGCCGGGCGGCGTCTGTGGATCCACGTTGATCCAGTGGCTGGCCAGCACCGGCGGGTTCGGTTCCGGATCGATGGCGCGCACCATCACCCGGCCCTGCGCGGGCACGAACACGCACCAGCCCTCGGGCACGGTCGGGATGGCTCGAACCGGCAGCAGGCTCTGGAGGGTCATGTCGTCCGGCGTGGCCCAGTATTCGACCAGCAGGCTCGCCTGGGCGCGTTTCAGATCGGTGGGCCCCACGTCGAGCTGGATTTCAATGGTGTCGGGCTTGCCGGGCACCAGGTTCGTCCAGCCGGGAATCACGTACCGGTTACTTCCGGCACTCCTGAACTGTTCGGGCTGTGGGGTGGGGGCAGTCATTCGTACAGCCTACCCCGCTGCTCCGCAGCTCTGCGAGTCCGGCCTGGCGATCCGCACACAGTCCTTCAGCGGGACTGCACAGTGCGGATCAGGGCGCGCACGGCCAGGAAGCCCACGATGAAGAACAGGAAGGGAATGAGGTTCACGCTGATCTCGGCGTCCTTCTCGGGCTCCAGGGCATTCTGACGGCGGTATTTGATCATGCGCCCAGCGTACCCCCACCGGGGAGCGCCGGGACAGGCCGGGGCTTATGAGAGCGTTCGGGTTCAGTTCCGGCCGGGCCCGCGTCCGGCCCTGCGGAGCGCCCCCATTGCGGCCTGTCCACGCGAAGTGTAGAACGCGCGATGTGACTGCCGCCGACCCGTCCGCTGCCGACTCGTCCCCCACCATGCGCGCCCTGAGCAAACTGTGGCCGCAGGAGGGCATCTGGATGGTCGAGACGGCCGTGCCGACGCCCGGCCCGAACGACCTGCTGATCCGCGTCCGGAAAAGCTCGATCTGCGGCACCGACGTGCACATCTACAAGTGGGACGCGTGGGCGCAGAAGACCATTCCCGTGCCCATGGTGGTGGGCCACGAGTACGTGGGCGTGGTGGCGGGCATGGGCAGCGAGGTGCGCGGCTTCGAGATCGGTGACCGTGTGAGCGGCGAGGGGCACGTCACCTGCGGGCACTGCCGCAACTGCCGCGCGGGCCGCCGGCATCTGTGCCGCAACACCCTGGGCGTGGGCGTGAACCGCCCCGGCTCCTTCGCGGAGTACCTGGTGTTGCCGGCCTTCAATGCCTTCAAACTGCCGGACGACATCCCGGACGACATCGCCGCCATCTTCGATCCCTTCGGGAATGCCGTGCACACCGCCCTGAGCTTCGATCTGGTCGGCGAGGATGTCCTGATCACCGGGGCCGGCCCGATCGGGGTGATGGCGGCCGCCGTGGCCAAACACGTCGGGGCGCGGAACGTGGTGATTACCGATGTGAACGACTACCGCCTGGACCTCGCCCGCAGGGTGGGCGTCACGCGGGCCGTGAACGTGGCCCGCGAGAACCTGTGGGACGTCGCCACCCAGGAACTCGGCATGCACGAGGGGTTCGACGTCGGTATGGAGATGAGCGGCAACGGCGCGGCCTTCGCGCAGATGGTGGATGTCATGAACAACGGTGGTAAGGTCGCGCTGCTCGGCATTCCTGCCGGGCAGGTGGACATCGACTGGAACGCCGTGATCTTCAAGATGCTGACCATCAAGGGCATCTATGGCCGCGAGATGTTCGAGACGTGGTACAAGATGGCCGCGCTGATCCAGTCCGGCCTCGACCTGACCCCCATCATCACGCATCACTACGGCATTGCCGACTTTCAGCGGGGCTTCGACGACATGCTCGGCGGGCACAGCGGCAAGGTCATCCTGAACTGGGAGGCGTAGGCCGCCATCCAGCCTCGACTACGGCGGGGCGGGGTGACCGCTGGCAGGGGGGCTCGACCGGATCACGCGGTTGCGTCCTGCCTGTTTGGCCTCGTACATGGCGTCGTCGGCGTGCAGGAAGGCGTGGTGCAGGGTGTCACGGGTGCGCCACGCGGCCACGCCGCTACTGATGGTCATCCTCACGCGGCCCAGGGTGGCGTCCTGCACGGCGGCGCGCAGGTCGTCCGCGAAGGCGTGGGCGGCGTCCACGTCCTGCCCGTGGAGGTACAGCACGAACTCCTCTCCACCCCAGCGGGCGGCGAGGCCGTCCGGGGGGACGAGGTTCTTCATGAGCTGTCCCAGACCCACCAGGATGCGGTCGCCTTCGGTGTGGCCGTGCGTATCGTTCACGGGTTTGAAGTGGTCGATGTCCAGCACGATCAGGCTGCCGTCCGTGCCGTCCAGCCGCAGGGCGGCGGCCTGTTGTTCGAAGCCCCGGCGGTTCAGCAGGCCGGTCAGGGTGTCGCGCGCCGAGAGTTCTTCCAGCAGGTGCAGGCGTTCCGTCAGGCCGGCGAGGGTCTGGCGCATGGTCACGCCCACCATCAGCAGCGCGAACATGCCGGTGTTCACCCACTGGGACAGCAGCAATTTCTCGCGGTCGACGCCGCTGAGCATGTTCACCTCGAAGCGGTACGCGATGAGCAGTGCCACGGACAGCGGCAGCGACAACTGTGGGGGCAGGATCAGTAGCAGGCCCGCGACGATGAAGAGCAGCACGCTGCCGATCAGGTCGTAGCCCAGCACGGCTTCCGGGTGCTGGCCGTACAGCACCAGAAAGCCCACGGCGCTCAGCGTGAGCAGGGCCGCGAAGATCCGCTCGGCCATGCCGAGCCGTTCCGGGTGCCGCCATGTCCAGGGCAGCAGCAGCGCCGCCCCCACCATGACGGCCCCGTGCGTCACGGCATACGGCCACGCATGATGAATGAGCAGTTCGCGCAGCAGCAGCAGCAGCCCAGGTATGGCCACCAGCATGGCGAACACGTACCCGGACATCTTCACGCGGCTGACCTCGGGCGCGTCGGGGAGGGGCCGGGCCACGTCCTGCCACCACGCGCGCAGCCACAGCGGCATCCGGCCCACCGGACGGACGGGCGGGGCGTGCCGGGTACGGACAGCAGGGAACGGGGAGCGGGACAACGCGGGCAGGTCTCCTTCGGGGGAAGTCAGTCCGACTCCCGGTGCTCCTCATTGTGAAGAGCCGGTCTGACGTGACCCTTTACGACGCGGCATGTAAAGCCCACCCGCCAGGGGTGAAGCCGGGGAAGCGCCGATCCCGACCTCCGCAGATCGCGCCTACTTTTCCTGAGTGTGGTCGTGTTAACCTGTGCGGCGGAGGCCCGGCTCCCGCGCACCAGGGGAGAGAGGCGACGAACACGACATGGACTATTACGAACTGCTGGGCGTGGCGAACAGCGCGAGCGCCGACGAGATCAAGAGTGCCTACCGCAAACTCGCCCTGAAGTACCACCCGGATCGCAACAAGGAACCTGGCGCGGCCGAGAAGTTCACGCAGATCAACGAGGCCTACGCTGTCCTCTCCGATCCGGAGAAACGCGCGCATTTCGACCGGTACGGCAGCGCCCCCAGCGCGGGCATGCCCGGCGGCGACCCGTTCGGTGGCATGGGCGGCGCGGGCTTCGACCCCATGGACATCTTCGAGCAGCTGTTCGGCGGCGCCATGGGTGGCCGGGGACGGCGCGGCCCGGCGCGCGGCGACGACTTGGAAACCGAAACCTTCGTGACCCTGCTCCAGGCCCGTGCGGGTGAGGAAATCGAGGTGCAGGTCGACCGCCTGACGACCTGCGAGCACTGCCACGGCAGCCGCACCGAACCCGGCGGGCAGCCGCCCAAGACCTGCACGACCTGCGGCGGGGCGGGCGCGGTGCGGGCACAGGCCCGCACGATCTTCGGCGTGGTCGAGACGCAGCAGCCCTGTCCCACCTGCCGGGGTGAGGGCCAGATCATCCAGGATCCCTGCACGGTCTGTAAGGGCCGGGGACGCACCCTGAAAGCCGAGCCGGTGAAGGTCAAGCTGCCGCGTGGCATCGACGAGGGCTACCGCATCCGCGTGGCCGGGAAGGGCAACGAGGGACCGGGCGGCAACGGGGACCTGTACGTGCACATCGAAATGGAAAAGCACCCCCAGCTGCGCCGCGAGGCCGAGCACCTGATCCACACGGCCAAGATCGGCTTCGCGAAGGCCGCGCTGGGCGGGAAGATCGAGGTGCCCACGCTGGACGGCCCGGTGAACGTGGAGGTCAAGGCTGGCACGCAGCACGGCGAACTGCACCGCCTGCACGAGAAGGGCATGCCGCGCCTCCAGGGCCGGGGCAACGGTGACCTGATCGTCGAGTACGACGTGGTGGTGCCCAAGCCCGCGCAGCTGACCCCCGAGGCCCGCGAGGCCCTGCTCGCCTACGCCCGTGCGGTCGGCGACGAGGTGAACGAGAAGCAGGAAGGCTTTCTCGGGAAGGTCGGGAAGATCTTCCGGGGCGACTGAGCAGCAGACCCACTGCAGACGGGACAATCGCCTCCCTGTGCGGCTGTGCTCTGCTCCTGGCGAACCGGGCCACCTCCCGCGAGCGTGGAGGGTGCGGTAGGCCTGAATCGGCCAGTCTGGTGGCGCCGTCTCCCATCAGGGGACGACGCCCGTCCATGACATGCCCGGCGTGGGCAGGTATGCTGCTCACGATCCCGGTTCCGCTCCCCGACCCCACCCCGCCTTGGAGGCTCTGCCTGTGTCCGTCCCTCACCGCGCCCCGACCGCCGTCCTCGAGAGCCGCCGCTCCCCGCTGCTGGTGTTCGCCGGGCAGAGCAACCGCCCGCTGGCCCAGGCCATCTGCGACAACCTGGGTATTCCGCTGGGCCGAAGCAAGACCGAGAAGTTCACGAACGACAACCTGATCGTGCATTACGAGGAATCCCTGCGCGAGGGCGACATCTTCATCGTGCAGACCTTCAGCAATCCCGTCAGCGACTCGATTATGGAACTCCTGCTGATGATCGACGCCGCCAAGAGTGCGAGCGCCGGGCGCGTCACGGCCGTCATCCCGTACTACTCGTACGCCCGCAGCGACAAGAAGGATTCCCCGCGCATCTCCATTGCCGGGCGGCTGGTCGCGGACCTCCTGCAGGAGGCCGGGGCCGACCGGTTCCTGACCATGACGCTGCACTCGCCGCAGGTGCACGGGTTCTTCAAGATTCCCGGCGACCACCTCTCGGCGGATCTGGTGCTCAGCCAGCACTTCAAGTCGATCGTGCCCGACGCGCACAACGGCGTGGTGCTCGCCCCGGACGCCGGGAGCATCAAGCGCGCCAGCCAGATCGCCCGACGCCTGGACTCGGGCCTCGCCATGATCGACAAGGAACGCCTCTCAGACACAGAGGTGCGCCCGCGCGCCCTGATCGGGGACGTCGAGGGCCGCACGGTGTTCATCGTGGACGACGAGATCAGCACCGCCGGATCACTGGTCGAGACGGTGAACATCGCCCGCAGCCTGGGGGCCAAGGACGTGTACGTGGCCGTCACGCACGGCGTGTACTCCGGCCCGGCCATCCAGCGCATCGCGGGCCTGGACGTGACGCAGGTCGCGAGCTGCAACACGGTGCTCGTCTCGCCGGAGAAGATCGCGGCGGCGAACGGCAAACTGGCAGTGCTGGATGTGGCGCCCCTCTTCGCGAACGCCATCTCGAACATCCATACGGGCGCGAGCGTCAGTACGCTGTTCACCTGACGGAGGAGAACCGGCCTCACAGCGGTGTGCCGTCGCGCGCAAGGGGAAAATCACTCTGCGCGCGACGTTCATTCCAGACCTGTTTCGTGCGCGTTCCCATCGCTGGCCGTGCCTACGCTGCGGCGTGCCCGGTTCTGCCGACCTCTTTACCCAGTCGACTTCTGAAGTCTGCCCAGGGGGGAGGTTGGGCGGGCATGAGCGACCTGTCCGGGGCGGAACAGCATCAGCGTCAGCGCAGCGAGCCCGGTCAGCAGCAGCCCGGCGTGACCGCCGCTCAAGAACACCAGCGGCACCACGCTTCCCAGCGCCAGCGGGGCCAGGAACGGGCGGCCCAGCGTGGACAGGGCCAGGCCGAGTCCGGCCAGCGCGCCCAGTCCCTGCGCGGCGGTCACGGGCAGGTACGCGGTGAGCACGCCGCCCAGCGTGAAGCCTAGCGCCAGGCCGAGCGCGGCCGTGGCCAGCGGCACCGGCGTGATCGTCAGGCGGCGCGTCCTGGCCCAGCCGAGGCACAGCGCCGTGGCCAGCAGCAGCGCGGGCCACTGCAGCAGCCCGATCTTTCCGAGGGTTTCCCTCAGACTGCCCTGCGCGAACACCAGCGCGATGTCCTGCGCGGTGATCACGTCCTGCAAGATCCATTCGAGGTGGGTGGCGCTGCCCAGCGCCGTGCGGGACTGCCGGGTGGGGAACAGCGTGTACCGCTGGAATTTGGCCGGCCGATCCGTGTTGACGCTCAGGCTGAAGGCCCGGATCGCCTCGCGCCGCTGGGCCAGTTCGTAGTGCCACGACCGCGCTCCCTGGTTGCGGTAGGTCGCGCTGACCCGAACCACGCCGCCGGCGGGCACCTGTCCCTGCCACACGGAGCCGTCCGTGAGATCCGTCGCGTGAAGCACCTGTCCGTTCACGGTCAGGCGGAAGTTGCTGAGGGTGCCGCTCCCGCTGGGCAGCGGAAAGGCGAAGCGCATGGTGGCCGGGGCCGCGTTCGGGTTGGTGAAGGTGTAATCGCCGGTGAAGGTCGCGTTGTAGTACAGGCCGCGCCCGCCGGCCGGTTCGGTGAACTTCAGGTCCGTCACGACCTTCGAGGAGTCCAGGTTCACGGGCTGTTCCGTTTGCAGGGTCATCACGCGCGTGTATTCCAGGCGGGTGCCACGTTGCCGGAAGCCCTCGCGCAGCGCGCCGACGTTCGTGCCGTCCGGCTGCCCCAGGTAGGGCAGCAGGGCCTCCCAGTTCCCCTGTTTCTGGAGGCGCCTGTAGATGTCCTGGGGCAGCAGCAGCGTGCGGGTGTAGGTGTGAGTGCCGATCACGCTGGCGCGCGGGGCGCTCTGCACGGTCTGTCCGCCGGCTGGGTCGGCAGCGTTGGCGTACCGGGCGGACTGCTGCGCGCTCAGGCGGGCATCCATGGCGTGACGGGTGATCTGCACGAGGACGCTGCCCGCCCCTATGGCCAGCAGGACGAGCGCCCACTGGCCGGTGATCCGGCTGCGGCGCGAGAGCCAGCGCAGGGCGGCGCGTGACCGCGAGCGGTCGAACAGGCCCAGCAGCAGCAGGGCCAGCACGCCGACGAGCAGCAGGGGCACGGCGGAGCGGGCCAGCGACAGGAGGCCGGCGAGGGAATGCTGAAGCGAGGCGAGGGCCACCTGAACCATACGGAACCTCCAGGACGCGGGTCTTGAGTGCTGTACTCAGGTGAGTACACTCTCTGAACCCTGCCGTGGCGTCCGTCTTTCGGTGCAGCCCGGTCGGACGGCCGCAGCGATCTGCCAGCATGGAGCGTGCCCGACGCCCTGCCTGCTGCCCTGCGACCCCAGATCGAGATGCTGCTGGGTGGCGCGGTCATGCGCGCCGCCCGGCTTGCTGGCGGAGACACCAGCGACGTGTGGCGGCTGAGCACCGCGCGCGGTACCTGCATCCTGAAGGCGTCCCGGCGCGGCCGCCCACACCAGTACGCGGCCGAGGCCGCCGGGCTGGAACAGTTGCGCGCGGCCGGGCCGCTGACCGTGCCCGGCGTGGTCGCGCACGGCGACGCGCCGGGAGGGTGGGCCTTTCTGCTGCTGGACGACCTCCCGCCCGTCCCAGAGACGCCCGCCGCCCAGGAGGCGCTGGGGCGCGGGCTGGCGCTTCTTCACCGCGCGCCCGCTCCGGGCTTCGGGGGCACGGCACCGAACGCGTTCGGGCGACTGGAGCAGGTGAACGGAGTGGGGGAGAGCGCCGCCGACTTCTTCTGGCACCAGCGCCTGGCCCCACAACTGCGGCTGGCGGCTCCTCATCTGAGTCGGGCCGATCACGCCGACTTCGAGGCCCTGCAGGCCCGGCTGGCGGCCCTCATTCCGCTGGAGCCGCCCGCGCTGGTGCACGGGGATCTGTGGCACGGGAATGTGCTGTACACGGCCCGCGGCCCGGCCCTGATCGACCCGGCCACGGCGTTCAGCCACCGGGAAGTGGATATTGCCCTGCTGCACCTGTTCGGCACGGTGCCGGAGCGGGTCATGGCGGCCTACCAGGAGGGCTATGCGCTGGCGCCCGGCTGGCAGGAGCGGCGGGCGCTGTGGAACCTGTACCCGCTGCTGGCCCACCTGAACATGTTCGGCCACGGGTATCTGGCCCGCGTGCGGACGGTGCTGACCGCCGTGCTGATCATGACCTGATTTTCAAACCGGTTGACTTTTTAAAGTATAGGGTGCACACTGGGGGTATGACGACCCTTTCCGTGCTGCCCGCCACCACCCACGTCGGCCCGGTCACGCTGCTCACCCGCGACCTGCCCGGTCTCAGCGCCTTTTACACGCGGTTGCTGAGCCTCACACCCACCACGCAGACCGCGCAGGAGGTCACGCTGGCAGCCCAGGGCACGCCACTGCTGCACCTGAAAGCCGCGCCGAACCTGCCCGCCGCGTCCGTCAGCCGCCCCGGCCTGTATCACACCGCCTTCCTGCTCCCCACCCGCGCGGATCTGGGCCGCTGGCTCGCGCACGCCGCTCAGTCCGGCCTACGGATCGGCAGTGGCGACCACCTCGTCAGCGAGGCCTTCTACCTGGACGATCCCGAAGGCAACGGCATCGAGATCTACGCGGATCGCCCGCGCAGCACCTGGACGTGGGAGAACGGGCAGATCAAGATGGCCACCCTGGCCGTGAACGCCGCCGCCGTGCTCCAGGCCGCCGGAATCGACATCCAGCACCTCGACCAGGCCCCTCCCTACGCGGGCGCGCCCGCCGGAACCAGCGTCGGCCACATCCACCTGAAAGTCGGCAGCGCCGCGCAGGCCGCCCGCTGGTACACCCAGGCGCTCGGCCTGGACGTGGTCGCCGATATGGGCAGCGCCGCCTTCCTCTCGTGGGGCGGATATCACCATCACATCGGCCTGAACGAATGGCACTCGGCCGGACAGGGCCGGCCCGCCGCGCCGGCGGCCGGTCTGGGCGGCGTGGACTTCGTCACGGACGACCTGAGCGGCCTGCGCGCCCATCTGCGCGACCGGAAGGACGTGCAGGACACCCCGGACGGCCTGATCCTGACCGATCCCTGGGGCAACCGCCTGACCGTGCGTCAGCAGGCCTGACGCGCCGGATACGCTGGGGCATGACGTTCCACGCCCCCGCCGTCCTGCGTTCCGCGCTGGCGTGCCTGAGCCTCGTCGCCACTCCCCCGGTGGTCGCCCAGGCTGCCGGGCCGCTGAATCCCGTGCTGGTGCGCGCTCCGGGCGGGCAGTCGCCGTACCTGCTGGGCGCGTGGCAGGGAGGCCGCTGGGTGCCGGCCAGCGCCGGCCTCGCCCATGAGGTGAGGAGCGGGGCCTACCGGCGGCATATGCTCGGGGGCCGGCCCGCCACCGCGCAGGGCGGCCCCGCCGAGTCCATGGGCGATCCGTGCGCGGACGCGTACCAGGTCCCCCTGACACCGGAGTCCCCGGCCAGCGCCTTCGAGGTGTTCACGACCTCCGCGCAGGTGCTCCAGCCCCGCCCGGTCACCCTGCTCCCCACCTCGAACACGACCTACCGCGAGATCGTGCGGCAGGAACTCGTGCGGCGCGGCGTCCGGTCACCGGTCGTGACCATCACCACCCTCCTGCGTACCGACCTCGACGGGAATGGCACGCAGGAGGTCGTCATCGAGGCCAGCCGCTTTCAGGAACGCAGCGGGAACTTTCCCCCACCGACCGGGCAGCCCGGCGATTACAGCCTGCTGCTGCTGCGCCATGTGGCCGGCGGGAAGGCCGTGACCACCGTGCTCGGCGAGTACGTCGCCCCGCCCACTCCGTATGACCCGGCCAGCACAGCGCCCATGCCGCTGGCCACCACCTACCGCCTAGCGGGTCTGGCCGACCTGAACGGCGACGGCCGCGTGGAACTGATCACCTACGGAGCCTATTACGAGGGCGACAGCTTCGCCGCTCAGGAATGGACGCCCGCAAGCGGCCTGAAGGTACGCCTGGAAACCGGCTGCGGCGTGTAATAAGGCCACCACCGTCGGCACGCTTGCGCCGGGCAGGGGAATCGCCCGCTGGGAGGTGGATGGCCTGGAACCAGGTGGCTGAATGGTCGCTGTTCCCGCTTCACTCAAGGGTCGCAACGCACGGAGGCCGCTCTGACCTGTTCACGCGTGGCCCGTGCTCTACACTCCTGGGCGATGAGCGAGCAGGTCGAGATCGAGCGCACCCCCGTGGGACGGGTGGAGGACATGCCCGAAGGCTGGCAGGGCACCGTGGACGTGGCCGGCGTGACCGTCCTGGTCGTGAACTACGAGGGCCGGTTTTACGCCCTGCGGAACAACTGCACGCACAACGACTACCCGCTGCTGGGCGGCGACATCGCCATGGGCCGGATCACCTGCGAGAAACACGGCGCGAAATTCGAACTCGCGACGGGCAAGGCCAAGACCCTGCCCGCCGTGAAGCCTGTGAAGATCTACGCCACTGAGGTTGAGGGCGGCATGGTGTATATCCGGCCCCTGTGACCGGCCCCTCGCTTCAGCGCTGGTTCGAGCCGGTTCCGTTCACCTCGTTCTGAAGTTCCGACGGTTCACCTTCCGGTAGGTCGCCGGGCCGCTGGCTGACGTGCGGGGGGGCCTTGTCGCTCGGCGGGGTGTAATTGGGGTTCGGGTCGATGTCCTCAGCGCGCTCCCGTACAGCCGCGCCGACCGCCGCCGGAATGCCCAGACCGGCCGAGGGTGCGACCTCGTCGAGCAGGTCGCCGCCCAGTCCATCGACCGTGTCCGAGCCTGCGAACTCCGGTTCCTGGGCAGCGTGAACCATCGCCTCGACATCCCGCGTGGCGAGATGATCGAAGGCTCCGGTCACGGCCTTCGCGCTGGGCAGTTCCACCGGCGTGTACTTTTCCGTGTCGGAAGCGCCCACGTGATCGTCGCTCGGCGTGGTGGTGTAGGCGTCCTGGTGGGCGTCCTTGGGATCATGCGCCTCGAAGCCGGTCTTCGCGCCGTCGGCGCCGGTCACGGGCGGGTTGGTGCGGTCATCGTCGCTGCGGGTCATGCTCCAGTGTCGGTCATGATGGCGCGGCGCGCATTTCCGTTCCCTTGAGACCCGCCCCAGCAAGCTCATCCGGGCGTCATGTCAGCAGGGCCATGACCTCCGTGTGGCCCTCCTCGCGCGCCAGACTCCCGGCCGTGCGGCCATCCGAGGTGACGGCGCCCGCAGCGGCCCCGGCGGCGAGCAGGAAGACCACCAGCGCCGCGTTTCCGTTCTGCGCCGCGGCCATCAGGGGTGTGAAGTCGTCCTGCTGCACGGCGTTCACCTCCGCCCCCGCCGCGACCAGGAGCCGGGCCAGGGCCTCGTGGTTGCCCGCCACCGCCGAGTGGAGGGGCTGCACGCGCATGGGGTTCCGGCTGACCGCATTCACGTCCGCGCCGCGCTCCAGCAGGTGCTGCGCCACCTCCGCCCGCCCGAAGAAGGCCGCGAGGCCCAGCGGCGTGAAGCCGTCAGCGCTGACGGCGCTCACGAGTCCGGCCTCCCTAGCGGTCAGGGCCTGCACGCGCGCCGCGTCGCCCACAGCCGCCGCCTCGAAGATGTCCAGCGTGGCCCCCTCGTCGATCAACACGTGCGCCATGTCGTGTTTGCGGTAGTACGTGGCGAACAGCACCGGCGACACGCCCATGGGGCTCACCGCCCGCAGCAGCGCCGGATCGCCCCGCACCAGGGCGCGCACCTGCACGCCGTCGTTCGCCTGGATGGCCAGGAACAGTTCCCTCTCCGCGTCGGTGGTCATGAACATATGCTACGGAACCGCGCGCCGCCCGCACTGAATGGCCTGCGCAGGTGGCGGGATAGCATTGGGCCATTCACAGGAGGCGCTATGGCGTGGTGGCACAACAGCGTGGTGTACCAGATCTACCCCCGCAGCTTCATGGACAGCGACGGTGACGGCGTGGGCGACCTGCGCGGCATCACCGGGAAGCTCGATTACCTGCACGCGCTCGGCGTGGACGTGGTCTGGCTGTGCCCCATCTACCCAAACGGCGGTGTGGACGGCGGCTACGACATCACCGACTACCGCGGGATCGCCACGGAGTTCGGCACGCTGCCCGACTGGCAAGAGCTGCTGGCCGGAATGCACGCGCGTGGGATGCGCCTGGTGATGGATCTGGTCGTGAACCACACCTCGGATCAGCACCCGTGGTTCCTGGAGTCGCGCCGCTCGAAGGACAATCCGTACCGCGACTACTACCTGTGGCAGCCCGGCAGGGACGGGGGGCCGCCCAGCAACTGGGGCTCGCACTTCGGCGGCAGTGCGTGGCAGCTCGACCCTGCCACGGACGAGTACTACCTGCATCTCTTCGCCACCGAGCAGCCCGATCTGAACTGGGAGAATCCCCGCGTGCGGCGCGAGGTGTACGACCTGATGACCTTCTGGCTGGAGTTGGGCATCGACGGCTTCCGGATGGACACCATCAACATGCTCAGCAAGGTGCCGGGCTTCCCGGACACCGCGCCCGGCGCGGATTACGCGTACCCGCTGGCCGAGGAGCACTTCCTGAACGGCCCTCAACTCCTGGCCTACCTGCGCGAGATGAAGGCCGAGGTGCTGTCGAAGTACGATGTGATGACCGTGGGCGAGACGCCGGGCGTCGATCCTGACGGCGCGGCCGTGCTGACCGATCCGCAGACCGGGCCGCTGAGCATGATCTTCCAGTTCGACCACATGGCGCTGGACAAGGACACGGCCAGCGCCCGCCCCCGCTGGACGACCGTGCCTTACAGCGTGCCCGAGCTGAAGAAGGTGCTGGGCCGCTGGCAGACCCAGCTGCACGGACGCGGCTGGAACAGCCTGTACCTCTCGAACCATGACGTGCCCCGCATCGTCTCCCGATATGGCGACGAAGGCATTCATCGCGTGGCGTCCGCGAAACTGCTCGCCACGCTGCTGTTCACCCTGCAGGGCACTCCGTACGTGTACCAGGGCGACGAACTCGGCATGCCCAACGCGAAGTTCACGAGCATCGACGACTACCGCGACGTGGATACCCTGAACCTCTACCGCGAGGACGTGACCGAGGGCGGCCGCGACCCGGAGGGCGTGCTGGCCATGATCTACAACAAGGGCCGCGACAACGCCCGCACCCCCATGCCCTGGACCGCCGGCGTGAACGCGGGCTTCACGACCGGCACCCCCTGGATTCCGCTGAACCCCACGTACCCGCAGATCAACGTGGAGGCTGTCCTGGCCGATCCGGAGTCGGTGTACTGGTACTACCGCGACCTGATCCGCCTGCGCCGCGAGCACCCGGCCATCGTGGAGGGCCGCTACGACGACCTGCGCCCCGAGCACGAGACGCTCTACGCCTACCTGCGCACGCACGCGCAGGAGCAACTGCTAATCCTGCTGAATTTCGGCGGTCAGGCGCTGGATCTGGATGGCGTGTTCGAGCTGCCCGCGAACGCGGAACTGCTGATCGGCAACGCCGCTTCGTCCGGTGAGGTGCCGCCCGCCACCCTCCAGCCGTGGGAAGCGCGCGTGTACCTCACGCGAAGTGTGGCCGAGACGGGCACGCCCGGCTGACGCTCAGCTTCGGGCCCGCACGACCATGGCGATGCCCATGCCGCCGCCGATGCACAGGCTGGCCACGCCGGTCTCCTTCCCCGTCCGGCGCAGCGCGTGAATCAACGTGACGAGCACGCGCGCGCCCGACGCCCCGATGGGGTGGCCCAGGGCGACCGCGCCTCCGGTGACGTTCACGCGCGCGGGATCGGCCTTCAGGTCGCGAATCACGGCCAGCGACTGGGCGGCAAAGGCCTCGTTCAGCTCGAACAGATCGACGTCCGCCACGCCCATTCCGGCGCGTTCCAGGGCGATGGGCACGGCCCTGGCAGGCCCGATGCCCATGATCGCCGGATCGACCCCGATGGCCGCGTAACTGGCGATCTCGGCCAGCACCGGCAGGCCGTGCGCCCGCGCGTACTCGGGCGTGGCGACCAGCAGCATGGCCGCGCCGTCGTTCAGGCCGCTGGCGTTCCCGGCGGTCACCGTGCCGCCCGGCTTGAACGCGGGCTTCAGCTTGGCCAGGGCCTCCAGGGACGTCGCGCGTGGATACTCGTCGGTGTCGACCACCGTCGGCCCCTTGCGGCCCGGCACGTCCACGCTCACGAGTTCATCCGCGAAGAATCCCCCTGCGAGCGCGGCCGCCGCCCGCTGCTGGCTCTCCAGCGCGAAGGCGTCCTGCTCCTCGCGCGTGATGCCCCACTGCGCCGCGATGTTCTCCGCCGTGAGGCCCATGTGGTACCCGCCGAACACGTCCGTCAGCCCCTCGGACAGGATCGAGTCGAGCGCCTCCGCGTGTCCCAGGCGGTAGCCCTCGCGGGCGCGCGGCAGCAGGTACGGAGCGCGGCTCATGCTCTCCGTGCCGCCCGCGAGATACAGCTGTCCATCCCCGGCCCGGATGGCCTGCACGGCGCTGATCACGGCCTGGAGTCCGCTGCCGCACACGCGGTTCACCGTCAGGCCCGGCACCTCCTGCGGCAGGCCCGCGCCGATGCCGACCTGACGGCCCACGTTCATGCCCTGCCCCGCCTGGAGGACGTTCCCCACGACCACGTCGGCCACGTCGACGCCATTCACGCCGTCCAGCACGGCCCTTGCGGCGCTCACGCCGAGCTGTACTGCCGACACGTCCTTCAGACCGCCCATGAAGCTCCCGATCGGCGTGCGCTTCGCCGCCACGATCACCAGATTGTCCATGCGTGAAGTGTAACGGCGGAGCGTGACGGGACGGAGACCCGCTGCGCAGCAGGATCGCCGGAGCTGGGCAGGCGTTCACGCGGCCGTAATGCCGCCGTAATGGTACGGGGAGACAGTCAGGGCACAGACGGAGTTCCACCAGGAGGAACGCACATGACGACCAGCACCGACCGAGTCCGCACCGATCACCTCGTTCACACCGTGCACGAACCGCAGCTGTCCCGCACCCTGTTTGCCGACACGCGCCTGTCGCCCCTGTGGGCCCTGCTGCGCGTGTACGTCGGCTACGAGTGGCTGTCGGCGGGCATCGAGAAGGCCGGGAGTCCGGTCTGGGTGGGCGCGCAGGCCGGCACTGCCGTGGGCGGGTTCCTGAAGGGCGCCCTGGCGAAAACCGGAGGGGATCACCCGAGCGTACAGGGCTGGTACGCGTGGTTCATCGAGCACGTCGCGCTGCCCAACGCCGCGCTGTTCTCGTACCTGGTGACCTTCGGGGAGATCGCCGTGGGGATCGCCCTGATCCTGGGCCTGTTCACCGGGATCGCCGCGTTCTTCGGCGGTCTGATGAACGCCAATTACCTGCTGGCCGGCACCGTGAGCACCAATCCGCTGCTGTTCATCCTGGCGACGTGGTTGGTGCTGGGCTGGCGCGTGGCAGGGTGGTTGGGAGTGGATCGCTGGCTGCTTCCCAGACTCGGGGTGACGAGTTCCAGCACGGTCGTGAAGTCAGGCTGACCACTTGAACCGAACGGACGCCGCTCCAGCAGTGTGGAGCGGCGTCCGTTCCGTCCTGGGTGGGGGGCCTTTGGCGTTCAGTCGCCGGTCACGGCCACCAGCTCGGGTTCCGGTCGGGAGGCGGGCGCGGGCAGACCCAGCATGGCGTACACGCTGGCGCCGAAGCTGGCGTCGTCGAGCACCCTGTGGTGGTGCGCCCACTGCCAGCGGCGGTAGGCGTCGGCCGCCAGCTGCATGTGGTGGTCGTCCAGCGTGGCGTCGGCCAGCGGGTTGGGGGGCGGCGCGGTCAGGTGGTGGCGGGTCAGGGCGCCCTCCAGTTCCGCGAGGGTCTTGGGGCCGAACGCGAAGGCCACGCGGCCCTGTGTCAGCCAGCGGCGCAGGTCGTCCTCGCCGGGCAGGGCGTACAGGATCAGTTCCCCGCCTGGGTGGGGGTCGCCGGGGGCGGCCAGGGTCAGGCCGGGCACGTTGTCCTGCAGGTACGCGGCGACCGGGCCCAGCGCGTAGGCGCTCGCGCCGGCGGTCAGGTGGTGCATGGCCTCTCTGGGGTTCAGGCGGGGCACGTCGGGGCCGTCCGTGGGGCCGTCCAGGCGGATCGTGGCCGGGGGCCGCAGCGCCTGGGCATGCAATTCCAGGCGGGTCTGCCCGCGCCACTCGCTGCTCACGAGGTGGGTGGCGAGGTCGCGTTCGCCGGGCGTGGCGGCCGTCTCGCTGTACTTCATGCCACGCAGCGGGCCGACCTTGAACTGAAGGGTGTCGCCGCGTTTGCCGACCAGCCGCGTGTCGGTCAGCCCGTCACGGATGTGCCACAGCGGGGGCGCGTGCCCCTCCCCGAAGGGTTCGAAGGCGGCGGTCTCGGTCACGAGATCGAGGGTGGCGCCCAGCACCGGCAGGGCCGCGTCCAGCCGTACCCGTGGGGCCGGGGTGGGGAACTGCCGGGCGTAGGTGTGAATCCGGTCGCGGAAGGCGTCCAGGTTCTCGTCGGCAATGGCGAAACCGGCCGCGCCGGGGTGCCCACCGTAGCGTTTCAGGAGGTCGCGGCTGTACTCCAGGCCGCCGTGCGCGCTGATGCCGGGGGTGCTGCGGACGCTGCCCTTGCCCTGCGCGATGATGAACACCGGCTTGTGGTACGTCTCCAGCAGCTTGCTCGCCACGATCCCCATCACGCCCGCGTGCCAGTCGGGGTGCGTGACGACCAGGGCAGGTTCGCTGGGATCGGCCAGGCCGAGCGCCTGCTGGAACATGTCGTCCTGGAGTTTCCGGCGTTCCAGGTTGCGGGTCTCCAGATACGCCGCGAGCCGCCCGGCCTCGTGCGCGCTGGGCGTGGTCAGCAGCGTCAGGGCGATGTCGGCCTCGCCCAGCCGCCCGGCGGCATTGATGCGTGGCGCGAGGATGAAGGCCACGTCCCGCGCGTTCGGGCGCTTCACGCGCCCGCCGTCCATCAGGGCCCGCAGGCCCGGCAGCTCCGTGGTCGTCAGGGCGTCCAGCCCGGCGCGCACCAGGGCGCGGTTCTCGCCGATCAGCGGGGCCACGTCGGCCACGGTGCCCAGGGTCGCCAGGGCACTCAGGGCGCGCGGTTCGGGCAGGCCGAGTTCCTCGTGCACGGCCCACAGCAGGTGGTACGCCACGCCCGCCCCGGTCAGGTTGTGCAGGTCGGGATCGAAGCTGTCGGTCAGGTGCGGGTGCACGACCAGGGCCGCCGGGAAGTCTGGGCCGGGCGCGTGGTGATCCGTGACGATCACTTCCACACCGCGCGCGACCAGGGCGGCGACCTCCTCCACGTTCGTGACGCCACAGTCCACGGTCACGAACAGGTCGCTGGCGGCGGCATGTTCCTCGACTCTGTCCGGATGGACGCCGTAGCCCTCGTTCAGACGGTGTGGAATGAAGCCGTGCACGTTGGCGTTCAGGGCGCGCAGGCCCAGCACCAGCACGGCGGTGGCGCTCACGCCGTCGGCGTCGTAGTCCCCGTGGATCCGGAGGCGTTTGCCGGCCCGGATGGCCGTCACCAGCCGCCGGGCCGCCTCGCGCAGCGCCGGGTTGGGCGTGAGCGTCAGAGGCGGGTCGAGTAGCGCCGGGGTCAGGTGCCGGCCCGACAGCACCTGCGCCACGGGCGGCGAGACCCGCCACGCGCGCATGGTGTCCAGCAGCGCCTCCCGGCTGGCCGGGGGTGCGAGCAGCCAGGTGGTGTCCGGGCGGATGGTCACGGGGTCTCCGCCGGGGCCACGGACGGGAGCGCTTCGTTGGTCACGGTCGGCGGGCTGGCGGGGGGCAGCGCTCCCAGCCGGGCCTGCAGGGTGGCGGTCAGGCGCTGCTCGACCCGCTCGCGTTCACGGCCCTCGCGGCGGCGGCGCAGGCGTTCGCGCCACACGGGCGGCAGCAGCAGCAGCGAGGCGTACGCGGCCCCCATCAGCAGGAACAGCGTGACGGCCATTCCGACCGAGAGGGTCAGTTCCCCCCCGCCCAGCGGCAGGGGCAGGCGCACGGTCGCCGGATTCTCCAGCGTGACCAGCAGCAGGTACGCCGCGAGGCCCAGCAGCAGCAGCACCTGCACGAACGAAACGAGCCGCATGGAGGCAGTCTAGCGCCGCGTGGTGGGCCGGAACAGCAAAAGGCCGCTCCCCGTATGCGGGGAGCGGCCTTCAGGCGTGCTGGTTTAGAAGTAGAACTTCAGGCCGGCCTTGACGGCCACGCCGAAGCCCTTGGCGCCCGTGTTGTTCACGGCACCGCTGCTGTCGTACGTACTGCCCAGGCCCGAGCCGAGGCCCTTGTTGCTCAGGTAGTAGCGTCCGTCGCCTTCCACGTACGCGGCGATGGAGGAGGTGATGTGGTAGTCCACGCCCACCAGCGCGCTGGCGTACAGGTCTGTGGCGTTGCCGGTGGCGGCGCGCGCAGTGCTGCTCGTCAGTCCCAGACCCACGCCCGCGTAGGGGCTCAAGGTGCCGCCCGCGTTCAGGTGGTACATGGCGTTCACGTCGGCGCTCACGGCGTTCCCGCCGGGCTGGTACTCGGCGGCCACGCGGGCACCGACCGGGCCGATCACGCTGGTGCTGCCGATCATGGCGCCGGCCGTCACACAGTAGCTGGCGAAGGTACCGCGCACCTGGCACTGATCCTGGCTGCCACGCGCGCCGACGCTCACGCCGGCGTACAGGCTACTGGTGTTCATGGCGGGTTCTGTCATGGTATCACCGATCACGACGGTGGTGCTGGGTGTCGTGGTGGTGTCGGGGGCGGGCGTGGTGACGGTCGCTGCGGTGCCGGCGGGGCCAGCGGGGCCTGCAGGGCCGGCCGGGCCCGCAGGACCGGTGGGGCCCGCAGGGCCAGCCGGGCCAGCGGGGATGTTCTTGATGGCCGCTTCCAGGGCGTCCACGCGGGCCTGCAGGGCCGTCACGTCGGCACCGGCCGTGTTGTCGCCCATCGCGTTGATCTTGTCTTCCAGGGCCGTGATCCGGGCCTGCTGGTCGGCGGTCAGCTTCTCGAGATCCGTCACGCGGTTGGCCACGGCGGCCAGCTCGGTGCTGACTTCCTGCATGCCGTTGGTGATGGTGGTCATGTCGCTGGCGCTGAAGCCACAGTTGGCCAACTGGCCGGACTGGAGCAGGCGATAGAAAATCAGCGCCGCCTGGTACCGGGTCAGGTTGTCATTGCCACGGAAGGTGCCGTCCGGGAAACCCTGGATCAGCCCGCAGGAGACGATCTTGTCGACGGCGTCCTTGGCCCAGTGCCCGGCCGGAATATCGCTCAGGGTCACCGTGGTGGCGGGGGTGGCCGTGGTGGTGGCGGGGGTCGTGGTGTCCTGGGCGCTGGCGACGCCGAGGCTGAGGGCCAGGGTGGACATAAGGATCAGTGATTTGCGCATGGGATCTCCTTGGGGGCGGCTGACGACAGACCCTGGGGCGCTGCGTCGTCCTGCGCTCACCGTAGGCATGCGCAGTGAGCCCTGCGTGAACGCGGCTGGGCGGAACTTCACGTTCATTTAGAGCTGAACGTTTCAGAGGTCACAATGAGTGGATCGTGATGATCACGCCATATTCAATGAGTACACTTCGCTCCTACCACAGGGCGTTGCGGCGGAATTGATGAGAAAGCTGACGCAGGACACGGAACTCGTTCCTCATGAGAGACCGGCACTGCGTCGGCCCACGGTGTTCCGCTGAGGGTCGCGCCACCCTGTCAGGGGGCCACGTACGGAACGGTCTGGTTGGGCCGAAGGGAGTCACGGCCCCTTGACGTCCCTGCCTATACTCCCGGCATGACCCAGATCCACGTGCAGGCCCAGCCGGGCGACGTCGCGCCGTACGTCCTGCTGCCCGGCGACCCCAACCGCGCCCAGCACATCGCGCAGACGTACCTCGACGGGGCGCGCGAGTACACCCGGCACCGACAGCTGTTGGGCTTCACGGGCACGTACCGGGGCGTGCCCGTATCCGTGCAGACGACCGGCATGGGCTGCCCCAGCGCCGCCATCGTGACCGAGGAACTCGCCCGCCTGGGCGCGACCACCCTGATCCGAGTGGGCACCCTGGGCGGCGCCACGCCCCGCGTCGCGCCCGCCGATCTGGTGATCGCCACCGCCGCCGTGCCCAACGACGGCACCACGAGACAGCTGCTCGGCGGCGCTCCCTATGCGCCCGCTGCCAGCTTCGAGGTCGTCCAGGCGGCCGTGAACGCGGCCCGGCGGCTGGAGGTGCCGCACCATGTGGGGCTGGTCATGACCGAGGATGCCTTCTACGCCAGCACGCCGGAGCACGCGCGCCTGTGGGCGTCGCGCGGCGTGCTGGGCTTCGAGATGGAGGCCAGCGCGATCTTCCTGGTGGCGGCCCTGCACGGTCTCCGCGCCGCGTGCCTCACCGCGTGCAGCAACGACATCGGCGACCCGCAGCTTGTGCCCGCCGAGGTGCTGGCCGGTGGGGTCGACCGCATGGTGCGCGTCGCGCTGGAGGCCATTGTCGCGCTCCACGCCACGGACAGCGCCGCCGGGCGCGTGTCAGGATGAAGCCATGACGCACCTCGACGAGCTGGACTTCAACACAGTGCAGATCGACCAGCACGGCCCCATCGCCGTGCTGACCATCAGCCGCCCGCAGGCGCTGAATGCCCTGAACGCCGAGACGCTCGGCGAGATCGCGCAGGCCGTGGACCTGATCATCGAGGACGCCGAGGTGGGCGTGCTGATCATCACGGGCGCGGGCGACCGGGCCTTCGTGGCGGGCGCGGACATCAGCGAGTTCAAGCAGGTGCAGTCGGTGTACGACGGCCGCGAACTCGCTCTGTCCGGCCAGGACGTCATGTCCCGGATTGCCACGCTGCCCATTCCGGTGATCGCCGCTGTGAACGGCTACGCGCTGGGCGGTGGGCTGGAACTCGCGCTCGCGTGTGACCTCCGCGTGGCCGCGACCGGCGCGCGGCTGGGGCTGCCGGAAGTCACGCTGGGCCTGATTCCCGGCTTCGGCGGCACGCAGCGCCTGTCGCGCCTGATCGGGGCGGGCCGCGCCCTGGACTTGATGCTCACCGCGCGGCAGATCCAGGCCGACGAGGCGCTCGGCATGGGCCTCGTGAACTACGTCGCCGACGACGCCCTCCAGAAAGCCCGCGAGGTCGCCGAATTGATCCTGAAGAACGCCCCGATCGCGTTGTCGCTGGTCAAGGAAGCGGTGCGGCGCGGCCTGGACACCGGCCTCGACGCCAGCCTGGAGATCGAGGCGGACATGTTCGGCCTCGCCACCGCCACCAAGGACTTCCAGGAGGGTGTGGACGCCTTCCTGACCAAGCGCCGCCCCGCGTTCCAGGGCGAGTAGCGCCAGAGGAACTGCCCATGGACGACTCCACCCCACCCGCCGGCGAGATCCCGCAGCGCCGCGCCACGGATCAGAAATTCAAGTTGAGCGTGCAGGGCGGCACCGTGCAGGACGTCGAAGGCCGCCACTCCGACGCGCCGGACGCGCCCAGCAACGGCCGCCGGGTGGTGGAATTCACCACGCCCCGCGCCAAGCTGATCGAGGAGGCGAACCTGGCCATCCGCGCGGACCTTGCCGCGTACCCCCGCGCCCTGGCCGCGTACGACGCGCTGCGCGGCGACCCGGAGGCCCTGGCCTGCTGGGACATGGCGAATTACGTGACCATGCGCAAGCTCGGGTACAACGACCACGGGCGCGTCCACGCCTTCATCACGGGGGCGGCCAGTATGGCCATCACGGAACTGCTGCTCGACGCCGGCGTGAGACCGGACCTGATGGACTCCGGCGTGGGCGACGCCGACGACGTGTACCTGACCGTGATCCTGGGCACCATGCTGCACGACATCGGCAACCAGATCCACCGCGTGGGGCACGAGGCGCACGGCGTCATGCTGGCCCTCCCGATCCTCGACCGCATCATGGGGCCGCTGTACGAGGATCCGTTCAAGCGCACCAAGGTCCGGTCGTTCATCCTGGGAGCCATCAACTGCCACGACCTGAATCCGCCCCCCCTGACGCTGGAGGCCGGCATCACCGCCGTGGCGGACGGCACCGACATCACCAAGGGCCGCGGGCGCAAGGCCTTCTCGCTGGGCAGCGTGGACATCCATTCCATCAGCGCCCTGGCCGTCGATGAGGTCGTGATCGAGAAGGGCAGCCAGATGCCGGTGCTGATCAACGTTACCATGAACAACTCCGGCGGCATCTTCCAGGTCGAGGAGATCCTGGCCCCCAAGGTGATCCGCACGCCCATGCGCCGCTTCGTGGAACTGCGCGCCTCCACCCGGCCGCAGGGCGACGAGCAGATCCTGTCGCGCGTGCGCCTGGACGGCGACCACTTCGTGATGGATCTGGAGGGTGGCGGCCGGGTCGAGGTCGAGGTGAAGGACACGCAGAAGCGCGCCCAGGAGGCCATCGTGGCGCAACTGGGCGTGCCCTCCGACAGCCGCTGAGCGGCGACGGCCTTACTTCTTCGGCGTCGAGCCGGGCAGTGGCGTGGTGCGCGCCGGGCCGCCGTCTACGCCGCCTGCCCGCGTGACGCCCGCCCCACCGTGCGCCGAGCCGCCCAGGTCGCTGTCGCCGTCGTTGTTCGGTTCCCCCTGCCGGTCCTCGCCGTCGCTGCCGCCGAGCGTGCCATCACCGAAGCCCGGCTGGTCGTTGGGGTTGCGTTCGTCCACGTCGGCCGCGTCGCGCAGGATTCCCTCGGCCGTCATCTTGTCCTGCACCAGTTCCTGGGTCGTGCCCTCGTCCACCACTGCGCCGTCCCGTTCGTCAGCTCCTGTCATGCGCGCAGCGTAGGCGTCCGCTTCCGGCAGCGGCTTAGGCGGCCTTCACGAAACCTGATCCGGCGCCGCCTGCACCTCCCGGTTCTCACGCCGCCAGCGTGCGGCTCCGTGGCCTATACTTGACTGTCTATGAGCAACAAGAGCATTCCCATGACCCAGCGCGGGTATGACAAACTGGCCGACACCCTGCACCACCTGAAGACCACCCGCCGCGAGCAGATCAGCGAGAACATGGGCCGGGCCATTGCCGACGGCGACCTGCGCGAGAGCGCCGCCTACGACGAGGCGCGCATGGAGCAGAGCGAGAACGAGGCGCGCATCTCCGAACTGGAGGAGCAGCTGCACCGTGCCGTGGTCGTGCCCGAGGACGCCAGCGGCGGGGCCGGACTGGGCGCGAAGATCACCGTGAAAGACGAGAAGGGCCAGCAGCGCCAGTTCGAACTGGTCGGCACCTACGAGGTCGATGTCCTGAAGGGCAAGGTGAGCGACGCCAGCCCCATCGGCAAGGCCCTGAGTGGCAAACGCGCCGGAGACACCGTGGAAGTGCCGCTGCCCAAGGGCACCGCGAAATTCGAGGTGCTGGCCGTCGAATACAGCTGAGGCCCGGACGGGTGTGCTGGCGGTCACGCGGTGTGGCCGCCGGTTCTGTTTCCTCCCGCCCCGATTCATCTGAACGTGAGCCCGCTGGACTCAAGTGAAGGCGGAGGTTCCACCCATGCGCACCATCACCCTGATGGCCCTGACCACCCTGACCCTGCTCGGCGCCGCGTTCGCCGCGAGCGGCACCACGACCCCCGCCACCCCGGCGTCCACGCCCGCCACAACGGTGGCTGGCCCCATGCTCACGGCCGGGCAGACCGTCAACGTGAACACCGCCCCCCTGGCCGACCTGGAGAAGGTGCCGGGCCTGGGCGTGAAACTCGCCACCGCCATCCTGCAGGCTCGCCCCTACAAGAACCAGGCGGATCTGGTCAAGAAGGTCAAGGGCATCGGGAAGATGAACATCAAGAAATTCGGCCCCTTCCTCACGTACTGAGCGGCAGCCTTATCTCCAGGTCGCCCTGATGGTGGCCTGGCTCTTCACTTCAGCACGAGGTCGAGGGTCGCCACGCGCAGCGACCCCTCGCCCGTGTGGTGGATGCCGCGTGGGCCAGGCACCAGATCGAGCGGGTGGGTGAAGTCCGGGCCGTCCACCAGAACCGTGTGGTACTCGCCGTTCTCCCCGCAGGCGTCCGCGCCGTGCGCCTCGATCTCGCCCACCAGCGCGGCGTCCAGCTCTCGCCCGAGGAACGCCGTGGGCAGCGCGTCCTCCCGCACCGCGACAATCCGCGCGCGGAAGCCCAGGCCGAGCAGCTCATCCACCAGCGTGCGGCGCGGCTCCAGCCACAGGGGCAACGCTGCCGTGATGCCCGCCGCCGCGCAGACCTGTTCCTCCCAGTCGCGGTGCGCCTGCAGGTCGATGTCGCCGAACACCGCGCGGGTGGCGCCCGCTCCGGCCGCCCGCGCGAGCAGCGCCGTGAACTTCGGCTCGTACGCGGCCCAGCTGGCGTTCGCCGTCCACAGGGGTACGCCCAGCGCAGCCGCTTGGGCCTGCACGACCTCGGGCCGCAGGCCGTGCGAGCGGGTGCGCTCGCCCGTCTCGTCGAGCACGTTCAGGATCGCCGTGGGCCGCCCACCTGCGCGCCGGATCCGGTGAAAGGCCAGGGCGCTGTCCTTCCCGCCACTCCACGACGTGATGAACGGCGTGTCCAGCCCGGTCATTTCAGGCCCGGAATCCGCAGGCCGCCCCGCCCATCCCAGCCCTTGAAGGCGTAGAAGCGGCCCGGCTCGCCGGTGGTCAGGTAGTCGCTCAGCGGCTCGCGCATGGGCGGGGATTCCAGCTTCACGAGCGCTTCCTCGGGGGTGCAGAAGCGCGCCTCCACGATGAACCCGTCCGGATCCGCCGGGTTCAGCAGGCCGTCCCACGTCGCCTCGAAGGCCACCGCGATCGCCCGCTCGCCCCGGCGCTCGTCCTCGATGTGCACCGTGTACGCCATGTGCTTGATCCCGGTCAGTTTCAGGCCGGTCTCCTCGAAGATCTCGCGGTACAGCGCCTCGGGCAGCGTCTCGCCCGGCTCGACCACGCCGCCCGGCAGGGTGTGGCGTACCCGCCCGTGCCCCTGCCAGTCGTTCCCGACCAGCAGCACCCGCCCGAAGCGGTCGCGCAGGATCCCGGCCGCGACCAGCAGGTCACGCCGCGCCATGCTCGCCCTCCTGGTTCACGGCCAGCAGCTGCCGCTCGCGCTCCGCACGGCTCAGCGCCGCCACGATGGGGGAGAGGGCCCCGCCCATCACCACGTCCAGCGGGTGGTTCTTGTCGTCACCCTCCAGCCGGTGATCGGTCACGCGGTTCTGCGGATAGTTGTAGGTGCGGATCTTCTCGCTGCGGTCGCCGCTGCCCACCTGGGCCGCGCGCTCGTTCCGTTCCAGAGCGTCCCGCGCCGCCCGCTCCCGCTCTGCGAGCCGCGACGCCAGCACCTGCAGGGCCTTCTCACGGTTCTTGATCTGCGAGCGGCCGTCCTGGCAGATCACCACGATCTCGTCGGGCGTCCCGGCACGGTATACGGCGCGCACCGCGCTGTCCGTGGTGTTCACGCCCTGGCCGCCCGCTCCCTGCGAGCGGTACACGTCGATCCGCACCTCCGAGAGGTTCAGGTGAACCTCGTCCGGCTCGGCCTCGGGCAGCACCGCCACGGTCGCCGTGCTGGTGTGGATGCGGCCCTGGGATTCGGTGGCGGGAATGCGCTGCACGCGGTGGACGCCACGCTCCCACTTGAACGCCCGGAAGGCCCCGTCGCCCGCGACCTCGGCCACCACCTTGCTCGCGCCGCCCAGATCGGACTCGTTCGCGTCCAGCACACTCAGCTTCAGGCCCGTGCCCTCGGCGTAGCGGGTGTACAAACGCAGCAGATCCGTCACAAACAGCCCGGCCTCCGCGCCGCCCGCCCCGGCCCGCAACTCCAGCACCACGTCCTTCGCATCGTCCGGATCGGTCGGGAGCAGCAGCACCTCCAGCTCCGAGTCGATCTGCGCGAGCCGCGCCGTGAGACCCGCCACCTCGCCTGCCGCCAGCTCCCGCATGTCCGGATCGGCCAGCAGCTCGCGCGCGCCCGCCAGATCCACGCGCAGAGCGCCTTGCTCACGCAGCAGCGTCGCCAGGGGCAGCAGCTCCCGGTGCCGGCGCGTCAGGCGCGCGTACTCCCGCCCATCGGCCAGCGCCGCCGGATCACCCAGCCGCCGCTCGACCAGCCCGAATTCGGCAGCGAGCTCGTCCAGGCGGGAGCTCATACACGCACCGGCCGGCCGGGGTGCTCAGCCGTCCACCCAGAACGGTGCCGCCCGCCGTGCAAGCACAGGTACAGGCACAGGACACCGGGATGGACTCCCGGAGTGGACGCGCGCGGCGTCACGTGACATACGCCGTCCGCCCGGGCCACCGCCGCGGCGAACTCACAGCCGACCCCCACGCGCGGGCCAGCAGACAGACACTTGACACTGGAAACATGGAGGCAGTCTACCGCCCACACCTAACCCGCCCTACCGGCCGTTCCCTCACCTCGCGTTACAGTCCACTGCATGAGAACCGTCACCGTCGGCGTCCTCGGCAGCGGCACCGTGGGCCAGGACGTCCTGAACCTGATTGCCCGGCGCAAAAGCGTCTTCGATGACATCGGCGTGACCATCGACATCGCCGGCGTCCTCGTGCGCGACATGAACAAAGCCAGAAACGTTCCGGAAGGCACACGCGTCACCGACACCTGCGACTTCCTCCAGGAATGCAACGTCGTCATCGAATGCATGGGCGGCATCGACCGGCCCCTGGGGCTCCTGCGCACCTACCTCAGAAGCGGACGGCCCCTCATCACGGCGAACAAGGCCCTGCTCGCCGAACGCTGGGACGAACTGCGCCCCTACGCCCAGGACGGCCACCTGTACTACGAGGCCAGCGTCATGGCCGGCACGCCCGTCATCGGTCCCATGAGCACCGTCCTGCGCGCCAGCACCTTCGTGCAACTCCACGCCATCCTGAACGGCACCTGCAACTACATCCTGGGCCAGATGGAAGCCGGCAAGGACTACGCCCAGGCCCTGGCCGAAGCGCAGGCCATGGGGTACGCTGAAGATCCCCCCACCCTCGACGTCGGCGGTTTCGACACCGCCCACAAGCTCGCCGTCATGGCCCGCTTCTGCGCCGACGGGAACTTCGATTACGCCGATGTCCAGATCCAGGGCATCGAACACGTCACCCCGCAGGACATCGCCGAGGCCCGCGCCGCCGGGGAACGGATCAAGCTCGTCGCCTCGCTGGAACGGGACGGCGACGGCTGGGCGGCCCGCGTCGCCCCGCAGCGCCTTCCCAACGACCACCCGCTGTGCACCGCTGGTGAGAGCCGCAACGCCCTGGTGTACGAGGCCGAGGAAAGCGGCACGTTGATCTTTGCGGGCGGCGGGGCCGGGGGCATGGTCACGGCGTCCGCGATGGTCGGAGACTTGTTGGATTACCTGCTGGGGTTTCCGGGGCACGTGCCGTTGCACTGAGCGGAGATGTGCAGGGATTTCCCACATCCAGCCCCTCCGGGGTAGGGGAGCCGGCATTGCGCTGGGCATGTGGTCGCTGCTGCGTCCTGGCCGGCGTTGATGCGTTTTGCGGTGGCGAGGGGCGGCCTATCTGTCCTGGGCGATCACGCCGTCAGCGCCCGCGCGCTTCACGCACGGTGGCATTCGGTGAGGGGCAGGGTGGGACGCTTTGGCCAAATATTCTTCCTCACGGGCACTCGGGAAACTGGGGAGCGGAGGACTGGGAGGAGGGCGGCCAGCCGTCCGTGTCTCATTTCGTTTGCCGTTCCAGTTCCGTCTGTACGGCGGCGGTCTGTTCCAGAAAGGTCAGATTCTGGAGCGCGGGAATGGTTTCAACCAGATAGGTTTCAACTTTCCTGTCCACGCCGTAGACCATGCCGATGGCGAACAGCACGAGGATCACGCCGAATGCTCGCTGGACGGCGCCCAGGCGGGGCATCAGCGCGGGCCGGTGCAGCAGCCTGCGGCCTCCCCACATGACCCCCAGCATGGGCATGGCCACGCCGAGGGAGTAGGCCAGGGTCACTAGGGCGGCGAAGGCGGTGACCTGTCCACTCAGGGCGAGGGTGGTGACGCTGGCGAGGATCGGGCCGACGCAAGGTGTCCAGACGACGCCCAGGGTCGCGCCGACGACCAGGCCGCCCAGAAAGCCGTCGCCGTCCGGTCGGCGCTGCGGCAGGACGCGGCTTACGGCGACCTCGAAGCGGGTCTGAAGGCTGGGGATGGCGAGGGTCAGGCCGAAGAGCAGCAGCAGGGCCACGGCGACCCAGCGGACAGAATCCGGGCTGAGATCGAGCGCGCTGACCACGCTCGCGAAGAACAGGGTGAGCAGCACGAACGCGCCGATGAAACCCGCGATGATCCCCAGGGGCCGGCCGCGCCCGCCGACGGTGCCCGAGAGCAGCACCGGGAGCACCGGCAGCACGCACGGCGACAGAACCGTGAGCACGCCGCCCAGGAAGGCCACGACGATCAGCAGCACGCTCTGCCCCGGCTCACATCTTTCTGGCGCTGGCGGCGGTGGCGAGGATCTGTTTCAGGCCGCCGCCTCTCAGGCCGCTGCCCGCCCATTTCTTGATGGCTGTGCCCCCGGCATCGACCAGGACGAAGGTGTCCTGCACGGGAATGCCGTACTGCCGCTTCAGGGCGGTTTCCTTGTCGAAATCGGCCTTGAAGATGACCAGATCCCTGGGAATCTGCGCGAGGTTCTTCAGGATGTCGGCCTCGTCGGCGCGGCAGTTGGGGCACCATGTGGCGTGGAAGAACAGGATGCGCCGCCCGGTCTTCGCGGCGTCGAAAGCGGCCTTGGTGTAGGGCTGATAGCCCTGGCCCAGGGGCTTGTCCGGGGTAGACGTGGAAGGCGTGGTCATGCTGGCGGCGGCCGTGGCGATCAGGGCGGCGACCGCCAGGGTAGGAAGGGTCAGGCGGTGCATGGGGGAACCTCCAGGGGGTGAAAGGGGACGGGCAGGTCAGTGCTTCGGTTCCCCATGCTCGATGGTACTGGTGGTCTGCAACTGACCGTCCAGCAGGCGCAGGCCGCGCCCACCCTCGGCGACGGCGAAGGTGCCGTCCGGCAGGCTGATCACATCCATGGGGTGCGTGACCTTCAGCTGCTGAACCTGCCCACTGCTGAGGCTCACGCGGGTCACCATGCCGCCCCGGTCGCTGAGTAGCGCCGCGTTTCCGTTCACCGTGAGTTTGTCCGGGTGCCCGGCCACCGCCCAGCTCTGCACGACCCGGCCACTCGGGTCGAGTTTCAGCAATCGGCCCGTGACATCCAGGGCCAGCAGGCCGCCGGGCAGCGCCGAGAGGGCCACCGGCCGGCCGCCCAGCTGCACACGGGAGCGCATGGCCAGCGTGTCCGGGTCGAGCAGCCACAGCTCGCCGCTCAGGTGATGGGTCACGTACAGCGTGCCGCCCTGGAGCAGGACGCCGTCCATGACGTCCGCGAGGGGCAGGCCGGGCGCCGTGGCGATGGTGACCTGCATACCGCCCAGCGTGCCGACCTGCCCGCGCACACTCTTGAAGTACACGCGGCCGCCCGCCATGCCGGAGCTGGCCATCAGGCCCGCCACGCCGTCCGGCACGGAGTAGCTGCGGAGGATCTTCAGCGGTTCCGTCTGCACGTCCAGCACGCGGTCGTTCGCGGCGTCCGCCAGGAACACATGGTCGCCCAGGCGCACACCCTCGGTGAACCACGCGGTCTGTGCGCCGTCCGTGTGCAGGCTGGCGCTCACCCGACCGTCCCGGATCACGCTGATGGTGCCCGCATGGTCGTTGCTGGCGACCACCAGTGTCCGGCCTGCACTCACCACGACCGCCGGATCCGGCAGGGCCGAGGCCACGCTCTGCGAGGGCGTGAGCAGGGTGCCCAGGGCCAGCAGGCCGCTGATCGTGGCGGCCACCCCGAGGGCGGCGGGCCACCAGCGCCGGGCTGGAGCGGGTCGAGGTGAGGGGGCGCGGTGCGCGGCCGCGAGCACCTTGGCCCGCAATGCCGGGGGTGGGGCAACCTGCGGCGCGTCCTCCAGCAGCGCGAGTTCCAGGTCGCCCAGCAGGGCCCGGTGGGCCTGGCAGGCAGGGCACGTCGCCAGGTGGGCGCGCGCTGCCGGACTCAGGGCCGCGCCGGTCATGGCTTGGAGTTCCAGCTGTTCCTGCACGTCCGGGCAGCGGATGTCCGAGGATGCGCCCTGCCCATTCAGTCCAGCCATGCGCCCACCTCCTCTCCCAGCACGCGTTTCAGGTGCTTCAGGGCATAACTGATGCGGCTTTTCACGGTGCCCACCGGCGTGCCCATGCTCCCGGCGATCTCCTCGCGCGTCTGGCCACGCAGGAACGCACGTTCTACCGTTTCCCGATGTGCGGGCGACAGTTCCTGCAGGGCGGCGCGGATGCGTTCGCGGCGCTGGGTGGTCTCCGCGCCGTCTGACGGGCCGGGCCGGAAGTCGGGCAGCGGCAGTTCCGCTCCGTCCTCGCTGTACAGCGGCGTGCTCTGGCGCACGGCCCGCAGGCGGTCGAGCCCGCGCGAGCGGGCCATGACCAGCAGGTAGGTCCGCAGGCCCGCGCGGGCCGGATCGAAGGCCCTGGGGTGCTCCCACAGGTTCAGGAACACGTCCTGCGTGACCTCCTGCGCCGTGCCCTGATCCAGCATGCGCGTCAGCACCCCGTACACCGCGCCGACATGGGCGTCGTAGACCTCGGCCAGCGCGGCCTCATCACGGCGGTGCAGGCGGGCGACCAGGGCCACGTCGTCCGCATGGGTCGCCCGGCCCTCCCTGGGGGCAGCGCTGAACATCCGGGCGTCAGCCATGAGCATCCACGTCACACCCAGAGTACGGGCTGTGGTGCGCCGTTGGTTCAATGCCCTTCGCACCCACGCAAAACCCCCGCGCGGGGCGGGGGCTTCCAGGGGAGGAGAGAGTCCGGCTCAGGCGGTGGTCTGTGGCATCGGGGTGGGCGTGCCGCCCACGCGGGCCACGGCCTCGCGCACCACGTCGCCCGTAATCAGCTCCTGCGAGAGCAGGGCCTCGGCCACTTCCTGCATGGCCACGCGGTACTCGCCGACGATATCGCGGGCACGCTCGAAAGCGCGGTTCAGGATGCGCTTGATGTCCTCGTCGACCAGCTGCGAGGTGTGCTCGCTGAAGGCCTTGGGCTTGGTCATGTCCTCGCCCAGGAACACCGGGCCGCTGTCGGTGACCAGCGCCATGTTCTTGAAGTTCTCGCCCATGCCCCATTCCAGCACCATCTTCCGGGCGATGTTGGTGGCCTTGCGGAAGTCGTCGGCCGCCCCGCTGGTCACGCTGCCCATGAAGACCTCCTCGGCGGCGCGGCCGCCCAGCGCCACGACCAGCTGGTTCTCTAGGCGTTCCTTGCTCATCAGCACCTGCTCTTCGGGCAGGTAGAACGCGGCGCCCAGCGCCCGGCCACGCGGGATGATCGACACCTTCTGGAGCTTGTCGCTGCCGGGGATCACGGCGGCGGTCACGGCGTGTCCGGCCTCGTGGTACGCGATGGCCTTCTTCTCGGCGTCGCTGATGGTCAGCGAGCCGTTCTCCAGGCCCAGGGTGATCTTGTCCAGGGCGCGGTAGAAGTCGCTCATGTCGATCACGGTCTTGCTCAGGCGCGCGGCTTCCAGCGCGGCCTCGTTGGTCACGTTCTTGAGGTCGGCGCCCGAGAAGTACGGGGTGCTCTTGGCGATCTCGTTGACGTCCACGCCGCCGCCGATGGGCTTGTTGCGCAGGTGCACCTTGAGGATCGCCTCGCGCTCCTTGAGGTTCGGCAGGTCGATGGTCACCTGACGGTCGAAGCGGCCGGGGCGCAGCAGGGCCGGGTCGAGCACGTCCGGGCGGTTGGTGGCGCCCAGCACGATCACGCTGCTGGTCTTGTCGAAGCCGTCCATCTCCGAGAGGATCTGGTTGAGGGTCTGCTCGCGCTCGTCGTGGCCGCCGCCGATCCCGGCTCCACGCTTACGGCCGATCGAGTCGATCTCGTCGATGAACATGATCGCCGGGGCGCTCTTGCGGGCGTCCTCGAAGAGGGTGCGCACGCGGCTGGCGCCGACGCCCACGAACATCTCCATGAACTCGCTGGCGCTCACGCTGAAGAAGGGCACGTCGGCCTCGCCAGCAATGGCGCGGGCCAGCAGCGTTTTCCCGGTGCCGGGAGGGCCGACCAGCAGCACGCCCTTGGGAATCTCGGCCCCGATCTGGTGGTACTTGCCCGGGTTCTTCAGGAAGTCCACGACCTCCACGAGTTCCCGCTTGGCTTCCTCGTGGCCGGCCACGTCGGTGAACTTGGTCGGCACGCGGTTTTCCTTGCCGTACTTCTTGGCGCGCGACTGCCCGAACTGCATGACGCCGTTCTGGCCGCCCTGGGCGCGCATGAAGAAGAAGTACATCATGCCGAACAGCAGGATGATCGGCAGGAAGTTCAGCAGGATGCCCAGCCACTGACTGGGCTGCTCGAAGCGCAGATCCACGTTCTTCGCCTGGAGCTGCTGGATCAGGCTGGAGTCGGGCGTGGCCTGCGAACTGGGAAGCCGCACGGTGAAGGACGTCAGGTCTGCGGTGGAGGTGCCCCGTGAGGTGTTCACCGTGACCGGCGTCTTGTCCTTCAGGGTGACGGACGCGTCGCTCTCGCGCACGATGACGCGGTCAATCTTGCCCTGGTCGAGCAGGGACTTGAATTCGTTGTAATTCACACTGACGCGCGTCAGGTTCGACGACTGCGAGAACATCAGGAACAGTGCCAGTACGAACAGCACGATCAGCCAGGGATTAAGCCGCCTCAAGAACAGTCCTCCGGGAAGGTGAAAGGGTGAAGGGAGCGTCATTCGCCCCGTGAAGTTGAGTGTACCAGACTCAAGGCTGGGCGGATTGTCCGCTTTGCCACCCCCACTTCACCAACCGGCAATCTTCGGCCCGTTCCACCCCGCGCCGCGCCCACGCAGCCGCTTTTCACGCCCGGTTAACCGCGCCCCCTACACTGAGATCCGTGAGACTGCTGCTCGTCGAGGACGATCCCCGTATCGCCGAACCCACCATCCTCGCGCTGCGCGAGGCCGGGTACGCCGTCACCTGGGAACAGACCGGCACCGGCGGCCTGGAGGCCGGGATGCTCGGCGACTACCCGCTGGTGGTGCTGGACGTCATGCTCCCCGGTCTGGACGGCTTCGAGATCGCCCGCCAGCTGCGGGAGGGGGGCGTGGAATCCGCCATCCTGTTCCTCACCGCGCGCGGCGACCTGGGCGACCGCGTGCAGGGCCTGGACCTCGGCGGCGACGCTTACCTCGTCAAACCCTTCGCGGTGCCCGAACTGCTCGCCACGCTGCGGGCCCTCTCGCGCCGCGAGCGCGGACAGAGCGCCCCGAACGCCACTTTTGCCGAGGGGCGCGGCACCCTCGACACGGTCGCCCGGACGGTCACCTGGGACGGCCAGGAGGTCGCCGTGACCGGCCGCGAGTACGGTCTGGTCGAGGCCCTGGCCCTCTCGCCGGAACGCTGGTTCACCCGCGAGGACCTGCTCGACCGTGTGTGGGGCCCGGAATTCGAGGGCGAACCGCGCATCGTGGACGTGTACATCCGTTACCTGCGCCGCAAACTGGCCCCGGAGGCCGTGACCAGCGAACGCGGGCGCGGGTATCGCGTGGAGAAGTGAGGGCGTGACCCTGACCCTGCGCGCCCGGCTGGCCCTGTGGGCGGCGCTGGCCACCGCCCTGGCCGTCGCGCTGGTCGCGGGCGGGCTGTACTACGCCGTGAACGGCCTGCTGGAACGCAGCCAGCTCGACCGCACCCTGAGTGCCGCCAGCGCCGCGCAGGAACGCGTCGAGAGCCTGCTGGGCATCCACCGGGACGATCCTTTCGACCTGGGAAGCCTGGGCAGCGTGGACAGCGCGCTCAGCTTCACCCTGCCCACCCAGGCCGACCTGGAACGCATCGCGGACGCCGACGGGCAGCGCACCGGTGTGGAACTGCGCCTGGTGGGTCTGGTCGGCGGCAGTCTCAGCAGCGTCGCCACGCCGCGCTTCCCACAGCAGGGCGTGCCGGTGAACCTGCGTCCCGGTCAGTACCGCCTGGTGGAACAGCTGATCGTCGTGCGCCCCCTGCGCGGCTCCCAGGCCCTCCTGACGGTCGCCTCGGACGCCCGCGCGCTGGGAGCCGCCCGGCAGGCTTTCACGCAGGTGCTGGTGTGGCTGCTGCCGTTGACGCTGCTCCTGACCCTGGCCATCGGCTGGACCGTGGCGGGCCGGCTGCTGCGCCCGGTGCGCGCCCTGGAACACGCCGCGCAGGAGATCGGCAGCGGCGGCGACCTGCGCCGCCCGCTGCCCGGCGCGGGCGACCGCGACGAACTCGCCCGGCTGGCCGGCACCCTCCAGGCCAGTTTCCATCGCCTCGCCGATGCCCGCGACCGCGAGCAGGCGTTCCTGCGGGCCGCCGCGCACGACCTGCGCAGCCCTCTGGCCGCCCTGACGGTTCGCGTGGACGGCGCGCTGGCCCGCGACCGCGACGCGGAACGCTACCGCGCGGACCTGCGCGAGATCGGCACGGACATCACGCGGCTCTCGCAGCTCGCCAACCACCTGCTGCTGCTGGCCCGCGATCCCGCCGCACTGGGCCGCGCGCCCGTCCCGCTGCGCGACCTGGCCGCCGACGCAGTGGACCGCGCCCGGGAACTCGCGCCCGAAGCCGATGTCGACCTGGATGCTCCGCACGCCGTGACCGTGCCCGGCGACCGGGTGCTGCTGGGTCAGGCCATCTGGAACCTCACCATGAACGCCGTGCGGCATGCGCCGGGCGCGACCGTGACCGTCACCGTGGACGGCCATCCGGGCGGCGCGCGCATCACCGTGCACGACGACGGCCCCGGCGTGAGCGCGGACGTCCTGGCGCGGCTGGGCGAGGCCTTCTACCGCCCCAGCGAGAGCCGCAGCGGCGACGGCCACGGCCTGGGTCTCGCCCTGGCCCGCCGCGCCGCCGAGCTGCACGGCGGCACCCTGACGCTGGCCAGCGCCCCCGGACAGGGGTTCACGGCCACGCTGGACGTGCCCGTCACGGCGCCATCACCCACCGTGACCGCACCGCTGCGCGCCTGATAGCCACGCCAGGGAACGCTCTGCTACGCTGATCGGCAATGCCTGAAACGGACACCCGCTGGAGCGCCGTCGTGCTGGGCGGCGGCGACCCCGGCGACCCCTTCGCCGCCGCGCACGGCGTGAAGGTCAAACCCCTGATTCCCGTCGCGGGGCAGCCCATGGCCGTGCATGTCCTGCGCGCCCTGCGCGGCAGCGGGCGGGTGGAGCGCATTGCCTATGTGGGGCCAACCACACCCGAGATCGACGCCATGATCGACGTGCGCGTCACCGATGTGGGGACGCTGCTCGGCAACCTGGAGGCGGGCGTGGAGGCGCTCTCGCAGGATGGTCTGAAGCCCGCAGAGCGTGTGCTGATTGCCACGGCGGACATTCCCATGCTCACGGCCGCGCAGGTGCGCGACGTGCTGGACGGCGCGCCGCCCGACGCCGGCCTGGTGTACCCGGTGGTGCGCCGCGAGGTGTGCGAGGCCACGTACCCCGGCGTGAAACGCACCTACGCCCGCCTGAAGGACGGCAGCTTCACCGGCGGGAACCTGTTCCTGCTCGATCCTGGCCTGCTCGGTCAGTTCCTGCCCCGCCTGCGCGAGGTGCTCGCCGCGCGCAAGGCCCCGATCCGGCTGGCCGCCCTGATCGGCCCCGGGATCCTGCTGCGGCTCGTCACGGGCCGCCTGACCATCGTGGCGCTGGAAGCGAAGGTCTCGGCCTTGCTGGGCGTGTCGGCCCGCGCCCTGATCACGCCCCACGCCGCCGTGGGCACGGACGTGGACAAGGACGAGGATCTCGTCCTGGCCGCCGCGCACCTCGGCGCCGCCCCCTGAGCGGCCCGGCCCTGTCCACCCAATCGGGCCGCCACAGCACGCGAAAACCTGTCTGCCTTCGCCCTTGCGCCCCTCCGGCGGGGTGTGCATACTGTCCCCCATGCCGCACATCATCACCAGCCCCTGCATTGGCACCAAGGATCAGGCCTGCACCGAAGTGTGCCCTGTGGAGTGCATCTACGACGCGGGCGACATGTTCCTGATCCACCCGGACGAATGCATCGACTGCGGCGCGTGCGTGCCCGCCTGCCCCGTCAGCGCCATTTTCCCCGAGGAAGATACGCCCGCCGGCGAGGAAAGCTACATCGAGAAGAACCGCGCCTTCTTCGGTCTGTAAGACCCTGCTGCCCGCCTGACGCGCGCTTTCCAGCCCCCGGTGTTCCCGCCGGGGGCCTTTCTCGGCCTGCCCAGGGGGCCGCTTGCCTGCGCCCGCGCCTTCCCGCTAGCATGACCGCGCCCATGCGGGCCTCGCCCGCCACCTGCCGCCCCGCCCCGGACGCGCGTCCGGCCCTCCTCCGGAAAGTGAGGTGACGACCGTGAACCCTGAACCCGAACCGCCCAGTTTGCCCTCCGGCCACCGGATCACGCCACCTTGCCCCCGGAGGACGCGCCATGTCCCACACTGATCCACGCCAGCCGGACTGCCGATGCTGACGTACTACCGCTCCATCGGCGGAAAACTCACCACCCTCGACGCCTACACCGACGGCTGCTGGGTGAACGCTGCCGACCCCAGCCCCGAGGAACTCGCCCGCGTGTCCCGCGAGACCGGCCTGGAACTCGATTACCTGTCGTACCCCCTCGACCCGGATGAACGTTCCCGCTTCGAGCGAGAGGACGGACAACTCCTGATCATCATGCAGACCAGCTACCGCCTGCCCGAGGAGAGCGACATTCCCTACGACACGGTGCCGCTCGGGATTCTGCACACGGATCACTGCGTGGTGACGGTGTGCAGCCTGCCGGAGAACCCGGTCATCAAGGACGTCCTGAGCGGCTTGGTGCGGCGCGTGAGCACCGTCAAGAAGAACCGCCTGACTCTGCAACTGTTCCTGCGCAACGCCCAGCGCTTCCTGATCGACGTCCGCCAGATCAACAAGCGTGTGGACGCCATCGAGGACAAGCTGGAGAACAGCCAGCAGAACCGCGAGCTGCTGAACCTGCTGAAGCTGGAAAAGAGCCTGGTGTACTTCATGACCGGCCTGAAGGCCAACGAGGCCATGATGGAACGCGTCAAACGCGACCGGATCTTCGAGATGTACGAGGAAGACAGCGACCTGCTCGACGACGTCCTGATCGAGAACCTCCAGGCCATCGAAATGGCGAGTATCGCCAGCAACATCCTGACCTCGATGGCCGGGGCCTTTGCCAGCGTGATCAGCAACAACGTCAACCAGGTCGTGAAGGTGCTCACCGTGACCACCATCCTGGTGGCCATTCCCACGCTGGTCAGCGGGTTCTTCGGCATGAACGTGCCCGGCCTGCCCTTCCACAACAGTCCCTACGGCTTCTGGCTGGTCATGATCGTCGCCATGGGCATCGCCACCCTGATCGCCGTGCTGTTCTACCGCCTGCGCGTGCTCTAGGGCAGGTCAACTGGGCGCGTCGGCACCCGTCCGGATCATCCCCGCGGGTCGATGAACACCACGTCGGTCTGCCCGGCGTCTGCGGCTGCCAGGGCCAGCAGGCGGTCGGCCTCGGCGGTCAGGGCCGACCGGGCCGCGTCGGAAAGCTCCCCGAAGGGCTCGATGGTCAGCTGGGCGGCCTCGCGCCGCTGATCCAGCGTCCAGGTGCCGGCCACGAAGCCGTCAAGCAGGAAGGTATGCGGGAAGATGCCGTTCTTGACGGAAAAGAGCCGCTGGTGGGCGGGCGCAGTCATGAACCGACGGCGATCCGCGTGGGACAGCAGCAGGTTGTCGAAGGCGGCCAGCAACCGGGCTGGCGCGGGCGTGGTCTCGGGCGGGCGTGGAGCCTCCGGCAGATCGAACAGCTCGGTACCCGCCTCGTCCCGGAAGGTCAAGAGGTGTGGACGGAGCCGTTCCAGCACCCCACGCAGGTGGGTCAAGCCGCACCACACCTGAAGATCCTTCACGCTGGCCGGGCCGAAGGCCCCGAGGTACCGGCGGACGAGCGTCTCCAGGGTGGAGGTCGGGTTCCCTTCTGCAGGGTTCAGGGTCGGGCCCAGCCAGCCGGTGGCAGTCATCAGGGTGGGCTGTCCACCCTGGCCCCGGACGCCCCTGGGCGGCACCTGCACCAGAGGCAGCAGGTTCCGCAGCGCCTGCACCAGCGCCTGCGGATCACGATCCGGATACAGTCCGGCCAGCAGGGGGCGCAGCTCGGTCGAGGTCAATGCCCGCGTGCCCAACAGCTCCTGGCCCCTTTCCGCCAGGTCGGTCAGGTCGAGTCCGGCGAGGGCCGCCGCGTACGACGCGTTGTTCCGCAGGGCCCGGTCGAAGACGGGCTGCAGCAGCGTCCGCAGCGGCAGGGCGTCGCGGGCACTCACCAGATGCACGGTGTTGCGCAGCAGCGCCATCCGGACGGCCCGCCGTTCCAGCAGCGCCGCCGAGAGTTCTCCCGCCGCAAAACGTTCTAGCCGGCACCACAACCCGAAATAGGGCGGAATCGGGGCCTGGGCCTGCAGGCCGACCAGGTGCTCGATCGCTTGGAGCGCCGTCCCGTCGTGGCGGTACAGCAACCTCTGGCGGGCCAGGGTCGCCCGGTTCAGGGCGCGCGTGGAGAGGATCGGAGGCACGGAGCCAGCCTAGCCCTGCGGTTCCCGCCGGCTCACGGTGCCTGTGAACAGCGCGATCAGCTCGCCATCCTCCCCATTGCGTACTTCCACGCGGTAGGTGGCCAGCGTCCGGCCCACGCGTTCCGGGTTGGCGGTGGCCACCAGCCGGTCACCTTGGCGGGTGGCGCGGAAGAAGCTCAGGTGCGTCTCGATGGCCACCGCCTGGGCGTGCTGGTTGCTGATGATCGCGAAGGCCTCGTCGGCCACGCTGAAGATCACGCCGCCGTGGGTGGTGCCGTGCATGTTCAGGCCCGCGTCGTCCACCGTCAGGGCGACGCGGGTACGTTCAGGGGTGGCCTCCAGCACGGTCATGCCCAGGGCCTCGGCGTAGGTCATGCTCCAGGGTAGGTCAGGAACGCCCGCGCTGGATCAGGATTCGGAAGGGCGTGGGGTGTACGGCCACGCGACCTCGCCGGCCGGATCGTCCGGGCCGGCCCCGTCCCAGTCGTAGGGGTAGACCTCGCGGCAGATCAGGGGGCCACGCGTGCCGTGGGCGTCGGCGTAGGCGGCCGTGGTGTCGAAGGCTTCGAGGATGGTGGGGAACTCGAACTGCTGTTTTGTGACGGTCACGTAGGCTTCGTGGTGCGCGCCTTCTTCCCGCAGGGTGATGTCCCCGGTGGGCGTCATGGCACCGGTGTATGGCACGCAGACCTCGACCGGGCCGTCGCTGTCGGCGGTCACGGCCCCGTGATAGATCACGAAGGGCGGCCCGGCAATGACGGCGCCCTGGGAGGGGATCTCCTGGATCAGCCGGGTGATACTGGGGGGCAGGAAGCCGCTCAGTTCCGGCTGGTACACGCGTTTCTGGATGGTGGCGATCTGGCGGGTGGGGAGGTCGCGGGTCTGCACCGTAAAGGTCTGGGTCATGGTGGAGGCTCCTTCGAGGGTGTTCAGGATGTACCGGGCCAGGGCGCGGCTCTGGTCATGCTGCCGCTCGGCACCTTCCCAGTAGCCCCGGATCAGGCCACTGCGGGCGCCACGGGGCGCGTCGAGCACGGTGCGGATGGTGGTGAGCGGCATGTCCAGTTGCCGCAGCAGGCCGATCAAACGGGCGGTGTCGAGCTGCTCAGGCGCGTAGTGGCGGTAGCCGGTCTGGGCGTCCACGCGATCCGGGGGCAGCAGGCCCAGGTCGTCGTAGAGCCGCAGGGCCTTGAGACTCAGGCGGGTCGCCTGCGCGAAGGCCCCGATGGTCATGTGGGCGCTGGTCGGCGGGTGCGGGCTGGGGGACTGCGGGCTGGGGGACTGCGGGCTGGGCGGCTGGGTCATGGGCGGGCCTCCGGAGGTGCCTTCAGCTTGAGGGCTGCCCCTTGGGCAGAGTCAAGGGAGTGGGGAAGAGGAGCCGAGTCAACTGGAGGAGGACGACAGCGTCACCCTGGCCCGCTACTCTGCAGCCATGAGTCCGATGCTGCTCGGCCACCGTGGCACCCCCCGCCTGCACCGCGAGAACACCCTGGCCGGGTTCCAGGCGGCCCTGGACGCTGGCCTGGACGGCGTGGAGCTGGACGTTCGCCGGCTGGCCGACGGCACGCTGGCCATCCACCACGACGAGGCGCTGCAGGATGGAAGACTGCTGCCGTTCCTGACCCTGGACGAACTGCCTACCGAAGTGCCCACCCTGGACGCCGTGCTGGCCTGGGCCGCCGATACGGGCGCGTACGTGAACGTGGAACTCAAGTACGAGCGGGCCCGCCCGGATGACCGGGTACCCCGTGCCCTGAACGCCATCCGCGCGCACGGGCTGGGATCGCGTGTGATCGTCAGTTCCTTCAACCCGCTGCTGCTGTTCGCGGCCCGTCAGAATGCCCCGGAGATCGAGCGCGGCCTGTTGATCCACAAATTGTACCGGGCCGGGCCGCTGGACAGCGTGCCGCTCGCGATGCGCTGGACGGGCAGCGTGGCCCTGCACCCGCACCACACCCTGATCGACCAAGGGCTCATGGCGCAGGCCCGGCAGTCCGGCTGGCGCGTGAACACCTGGACGGTGAACGAGGCGGCGGACGTGCAACGCCTGACGCAGCTGGGCGTGGACGCCCTGATCGGCGACCTGCCTGACGTGCTGCTGACATCGCGCTGACGGTGGCGTGGCAAGCCCACAAAAGCCCCTGGATGCCCTCCCAGACGCTTGACAAGCCCATGATGATGGGTGCTTACTGTGATTCCCATGAAAAGAATACTGCTGACGCTGACCATGCTGGGCACCGCTTCCGCGCAGACCACCGTGGAGTTCTGGCACTCGTTCGGCGACGCCAAGCGCTCCGGCTGGATTCAGGCGCGGGCTGACGAGTACAACAAGGCCCATCCCGACGTGAAGATCGCCCCCACCTACAAAGGCAGTTACAACGACTCGCTGCAGGCGACCATCCTGGCCGCGCGGCAGGGCAAGGCCCCGGCGCTGGTGCAGATCTTCGAGGTGGGCAGCCAGCTCGCGCTGGACAGCGGCGCGTTCCAGCCGGTCAGTTCGGTCAAGAACGTGGACTTCAGCGACTACATCAAGCCGGTCATCAACTACTACACCATCGGCGGGAAGGTGAACTCGCTGCCGTTCAACTCGTCCAGCCCGGTGCTGTACTTCAACCAGGACCTGATGACGAAGGCGGGCCTGAATCCCAAGACGCCGCCCACCACCTTCGGCGGCCTGCTGAAGGCCTGCGCGAAGATCAAGGCGGCGGGCCTGGAGGCCAAGTGCGCGGCGGTGCCGGTGTACGGCTGGCTGTTCGAGCAGTGGATGGCCGAGCAGGGTGCGCCGCTGGTCAACAACGGCAACGGCCGCGACAGCCGCGCCACGGCCAGCAACCTCGACAGCGCCGCCGCCAAGAAGATCTTCCAGTTCTTCAAGGACATGCAGGACGGCGGCTATGAGACCTACTCCGGCAAGCTGGCCGACACCGACGGCACGAACGCCATCTTCTCGAACCAGAAGGCCGTGTTCACCATCAACTCGACCGCCGACCTGGGCAACCAGATGGACTCGGCCAAGAAGGCTGGCTTCAAGCTGGGCGTGGGCGTGCTGCCCATCGCGGACGGCACCAAGCGGAACGGCGTGGTGATCGGCGGCGCGAGCCTGTGGATCTCCAAGAGCGTCAGCAAGCCCCAGGCGGAAGCCGCGCTGGACTTCGCGCTGTTCATGACGAGCACCAAGAACATGGCCGACTGGCACAAGCTGACCGGCTACTACCCCGTGCGCCAGAGCAGCATCAATTCGCTGCGCTCGCAGGGCTGGTTCACGCAGACCCCGCTGCAGCTCGTGGCCTTCAACCAGCTGCTCAAGACCGTGCCGAGCAGCGCCACGGCCGGCGGCCTGAACGGCGCAGCCATTCAGACCCGCACCATCATCGAGGAGGGCCTGCAGAAGGTGCTGGGCGGCCAGAGCGTGGACGCTGCGCAGGCCGAGGCCAAGACCCGCGTGGACGCCGCCCTGAGCGAGTACAGCGCGAACTTCAAGTAAGCCACCCGTCGTCGCGGCTCGCCCTTCCCGTCCGGGGGGCGGGCCGCACCTGAATTCCCCGCCCGCCCTGGAGAACCCATGAGGATGTCCGCATGTTGAAACCCGCCGCCGCCCGCGCCGCGCCGTCCGAGGAGCGCGCCGTCTTTCGGGGCCGGTGGCTGCCGTGGGTGTTCCTGCTGCCCACGCTGCTGATCCTGGCGGTGTTCATCTACCTGCCGGCGCTGCGCACCCTGCGCCTGGCGGCCTTCCGCGCCAACGTGATCCTGGGCACCGAGAAGTTCGTGGGCCTGGGCAACTTCGCCGACCTGCTCTCCAGCCCCGCGTACCAGCAGGTGGCCCTCCAGACCCTGGTGTTCACGGTGCTGACCGTCTCGGGCGGACTGCTGTGCTCGCTGGGCCTGGCGTGGCTGGCCAGCCGGCCCATCCGGGGCGCGAAGACCTACCGTCTGCTGCTGATCTACCCGTACGCCCTGAGCCCCGCGATTGCCGGAACGCTGTGGCTGTTCCTGTTCAACCCAGAGATCGGCGTGGTGAACCAGGTGCTGCGGGCGTCCTTCCACGTGGCACCGCGCTGGCTGGACACGCCCATCCTGGCGTTCGGGCTGGTCACGCTGGCGTCCATCTGGAAGGGCCTGGCGTACAACATCGTGTTCTACCTGGCGAGCATCCAGAACCTGCCGGGCGACGTGATGGAGGCCGCGCAGATCGACGGGGCCACGCCACGGCAGGTGTTCTGGCGGGTGGCCTTCCCGCTGCTCAGCCCGATCACGTTCTTCCTGGTGTTCACGAATATCATCGCGGCGCTGTTCGATTCCTTCGCGCTGACGGACATCCTCACGCGCGGCGGGCCGTATGTCGGGCACGCGGGGATCACGACCTTCCTGGTGTACCAGCTGTACCAGGACGGCTTCGTGAACTTCAAGACCGGGGCCGCCGCCGCGCAGGCCGCGCTGATGCTCGCGCTGGTGGCGTTCATCACGGTCATGCAGTTCCGGGTGGGCGAACGGCGGGTGCACTATGGCGCTTAAGACGGTGGCGTCCCGCACCGCTGCTCCGGCCCACGCCCCGGCGCACCGCCGCACGTGGCCCACGCACCTCGCGCTGACCCTCGCGGTGCTGATTATCAGCGCGCCGCTGATCTTCGCGCTGATCAAGGCCACGCAGGAGTCGAGCGCGGTTCTCAGCCCCAGCCTGATTCCGGGCGGCGCGTTCTTTCACAACCTGGGATCGGTGTGGAGCGGCGCGCACCTGGGCCGCTACATGATGAACTCGCTGATCGTGGCCCTGAGCGTCACGGTCGGTAAGACCATCTTGGCGCTGCTGGCCGCGCTGGCCTTCGTGTACTTCCGCTTTCCCCTCAAGGGCCTGGCCTTTGGGCTGGTGCTGCTGTCGCTCATGCTCCCGACCGAGGTGCTGATCATCGCCCTGTTCGATCTGGTCAGCCGCGACCTGAAATGGGCGAACACCTACGCGGCGATCATCGTGCCCTTCCTGGCGAGCGCCACCGGCACCTTCCTGTTCCGGCAGCACTTCATGAACATCCCCACGTCGCTGGCCGACGCCGCGCGCATCGACGGCTGCGGCCCGCTGACCTTCCTGACGCGCATCCTGGTGCCCATGAGCTGGAACACGGTGGGCGCGCTGGCCGTGATCCAGTTCGTGTACGGCTGGGATCAGTACATCTGGCCGCTGGTGATCATGCAGCAGGACGACAAGCAGGTCGTGCAGGTGGGGCTGCGCAAGCTGATCGAGGTGGGCGGCCAGACCGACTGGGGCGCGGTGATGGCCGGCGCGATCATCACGGCCGTGCCGCCCCTGCTGGTCTTCACGGCGCTTCAGGAGCAGTTCAGCCGGGGCTTTGCGCTGACCGAGGACAAGTAGCAAGTAGTCAGAGTCCCGTCACGCTGGGCTGACATGCTCGGGCTCTCCTCACAGGCGAGCACTCAGGATGCAGGGCTCGTTCCCACCCTTCAGAGGCCGCGCTGCCCGGTGTTCCCCCGGATGGCGCGGCTTCTCTTTGAAGGGCGCTCAGGCGGGTACGGCTTGACCAACGGCCGGGGGCTGGACGGCCGGTGCCGTGACGGGCGGCCGGAAGCGGCGCAGCCGCAGGGCGTTGCCCAGCACGAACACGCTGCTCAGGCCCATGGCCGCCGCCGCCAATACCGGGTTCAGGGTCACGCCCACGGGCGAGAGCACGCCCGCCGCGACCGGGATCAGGATGATGTTGTACGCGAAGGCCCAGAACAGGTTCAGGCGGATGTTCCGCAGCGTGGCGCGGCTCAAGGCGATGGCGTTCGGAACGCCGCGCAGGTCGCCTGCCATCAGGATTACGTCCGCCGTCTCGACCGCCACATCGGTGCCCGTGCCGATGGCGACGCCCACGTCCGCGCTCGCCAGGGCCGGCGCGTCATTGATGCCGTCCCCGACGAAGGCGACCCGCTGCCCGCCCGATTGCAGGGTCGTGACCACGTCGCTCTTGCCGCTGGGCAGCACGCCTGCGTGCACAGTGTCGATCCCCAGCGTCCGCGCGACGGCGTGTGCGGTGCGTTCGTGGTCGCCCGTGACCATGGCGACCGTCAGGCCCAGCGCGTGCAGGGCTTTCACGGCGTCTGCGCTGTCGGGCTTCACGGGGTCGGCCACAGCGATCACGGCGGCCAGCCGGCCGTCGATGGCCGCGTACAGCGGGCTCTTGCCCTCGTCGGCCAGCCGGCCGGCCTGCTGCGTGAAGGGCGTGATGTCCAGGCCCAGCTCGGTCATGTAGCGGTCGGCGCCGATCTGCACGCGGTGGCCGTCCACGGTCGCCTCCAGGCCCAGGCCGGGCCGCGCGCGGAAGTCTGTGGCGTCCGGCAGCCTCAGGCCTTCGCGCGCGGCCGCCCCGACGATGGCGCGGGCGATGGGGTGCTCGGAGGCCTGCTCGGCCCCGGCGATCACGCGCAGCACCTCGGAGCGTTCGAAGCCCGGCTGACTGTTCTGATTCAAGACGTGAAGATCGGTCAGCTCCGGGTGGCCCACGGTCAGGGTGCCGGTCTTGTCCAGCGCCACCACGTCCACCCGGCCCAGGGCCTCCAGCGCCGTGCCGCTGCGGAACAGCACGCCCAGCCCCGCCGCCCGGCCGCTGCCCACCATGACGCTGGTGGGCGTGGCGAGGCCCATGGCGCACGGGCACGCGATGATCAGCACGGCGACTGTGTGGATCAGCGCCTGCCCCAGCGCGCCGGGGCCGCCGATCAGCAGCCACGTCAGGAAGGTCAGCGCGGCGATCACCAGCACGGCCGGCACGAACACGGCGACTACGCGATCCGCGAGGCCCTGGATGGGCGGTTTGCTGCCCTGCGCGGTCTCGACCAGCCGGATGATCTGCGCTAGGGCGGTGTCGTTGCCCACGCGGGTGGCGCGGATCGTCAGGGTGCCGGTACCGTTCAGCGTGCCGCCGGTGACCGCTGCCCCGGCACGCTTGGCGACCGGGACGCTCTCGCCGGTGAGCATGCTCTCGTCCACCCACGACTCGCCGGTCATGACCTCGCCGTCCACCGGCAGCTTCCCGCCGGGCCGCACGCGGATCAGGTCACCGGACAGCACGTCGTCCACGGGCACCTCGACCTCCGCGCCGTTCCGGATCACGGTGGCGGTGGCTGGCTGGAGGGCCAGCAGGGTCTTCATGGCCTCGCTGGTGCGGCCCTTGGCCACCGCCTCGAAATACTTGCCGAGCAGGATCAACGTGATCACCACGGCGGACGCCTCGAAGTACACGTGGGCGCTGCCCGGCGGGAACAGATCCGGCAGGACGGTCACGGCGAGGCTGTAGACGAAGGCGGCCAGCGTGCCGATCATGACCAGCGAGTTCATGTCCGGACTGCGGTGGCGCAGCGCCGCCCAGCCCGAGCGCAGGAAGCGTCGGCCGGGGCCGAATTGCACCGGTACGGCGAGCAGCAGCATGATCACATTCAGTGTGCGCATCCCGACCGTGTCCATCAGCCACATCTCGAGCGCGGGCCACAGCATGGGCAGCATCGCCAGCAGCAGCAGCGGCACGGAAAAGGCAGCGCTGACGGTCACGGCGCGGCGCAGGGCACGCACGTCCCGCTCGCGCGCCTCCCGTTCCACATCTACGCGGGACGGCCCGGCTCCGGTGTCCAGCACGTCGTATCCGGCCTCGCGGATCGCGGCTTTCAGCTGGCCCGGACTCACGCTGCTCAGGGCGTCCACGCTGGCCCGCTCGGTGGCCAGATTCACCGACGCGTCCAGCACGCCGTCGATCTTTTGTAGCGCACGCTCCACGCGGCCCACGCACGCGGCGCAGGTCATGCCGGTCACGCTCAGCTCGGTGTGGGTGGTGCGAGCTTCGTAGCCGGTGTCCTGCACGGTCTGGATCAGGACGGGCGCGGCGACCTGCGCGGGGTCGTAGGTCACGGTCGCCCGCTCGGTGGCGAGGTTCACGCTGGCGTCCTGCACCCCCTCCACCTTCTTCAGGCCGCGTTCCACCCGCCCCACGCAGGCCGCGCAGGTCATGCCCTGGATATCAAGTTCGATGGTCGTGCTCATGGCCCTCCTGATCCCCCTGGGGGGGATACGAGTTCAGCGTAGCGCTATATGGCTGTCTAGAGCAAGTTGAAGACTCATTATTCGTCCATAACTGTTGACAACCCCCGGGGGAGGGTCTAGCCTTTGGGCATGACGACCCAGATTCCCACCACTGAACTGACCATTACCGGCATGAGCTGCGGCCACTGCGTCAAGGCTGTCGAGGGTGCCCTGAGGGCCGTACCCGGCGTACAGGCCGTGACCGTTGATCTCGCAGGCGGCCGGGCTACCGTGCAGGGCGATGCCGACACCCAGACCATGCTGGCCGCAGTAAGCGAGGAAGGCTACACGGCGCAGGTCGCCGGGGCGTGATCCGCACCGTGACGCTGGTTCTGCTGCTAAACGGCGCGGCCCTCGCCGGCGGGGGCGGCGCGTCCATGCCGGGCATGCAGCACGCCGCGCACGGAATGCCGGAAGGATCGATGCCGGCGGAGATGGCTGCCATGGGCGAGCGCATGACGGCCGAACTCCGGCCCCTGAGAGGCCGCGCCTTCGATATCCGGTTCGCGCAGCTCATGGCCGACCATCACCAGATGGCCATCGACATGGCCCGTGTGGAGGTTCTGCGCGGCACCGACGTCCGCGTGAAGGCTGCCGCTGCGAAGGTCATCGCCGCGCAGCAGCAAGAAATCGCCGTGATGCAGGGCTGGCTGCAGGCCTGGATCAGGCAGGACTACGCTCCCAGGGGCATGGGCAAGCCGATGGAGCTCACGGGCAGCGCTGACCGCTGGTTCCTGACTGGCATGGTTCCGCACCACCGGGGCGCGGTCGAGATGGCGGCGCTCGTGCCCACCCACTCGCAGGACGCGCGTGTGCGGACGCTGGCGGCCGACATCATCCGCGCCCAGACGGCCGAGATCGCCCAGTACACGGCGTGGCTGGGGAGCATGAAGTGACCACACCCGCCGCGCCGCACTGCCACGTCGAGGGCAAGCTGTGCATGCCGGAGGACGCCCGCAAGCGCGCCAGCCGCCGCCTGAGCATCGCGCGCGGTCATCTGGAGAGCATCGTCCGTATGCTGGACGACGAGGGCGTGTACTGCGTGGATGTGCTGCGGCAGATCAAGGCGGTGCAGGGGGCCCTGAGCGGGGCGACCGAGGTGGTCCTGCGCGGGCACCTCGAAGCGCATGTCGCCACAGCGCACGAACGTGGGGATACCGTCGAGATCGTCGAGGAACTCATGGAGGCGCTGAAGTACGCGTGATGGTGCTGGGGCGCGCGCGTTGCCCGATCTCGGTCAGGCAGGCCACCGCGCAGAGCAGCAGGAGCACCGCGATCTGAATCCTGGAGGGACGTATGAGTGACATCCTGACCTGCGCCCAGTGTGGCGCGAAGAACCGCGTGCAGGCGGTGCCAGGCGGTCAGGTGCCGGTGTGCGCCCGCTGCGGCGCGAACCTGCCGTGGCTGCACAGCGGCACGGACGCCTCGTTCGCGGCCGACATCCGGGCGGGCGTGCCGGTCATCGTGGACTTCTGGGCGCCGTGGTGCGGGCCGTGCCGCGTGATCGGCCCTGTGCTGGAGGACATCGCTCGTGAGCAGGCGGGCCGCGTTCGCGTGGTGAAGGTGAACGTGGACGAGAACCCCCGCACGCCCGGCTCGTTCCAGGTGCAGGGCATTCCGACCATGATCGTGTTCAAGGACGGTGAACCCGTCGACCGCATCGTGGGCGCCGTGCCGAAGGGCGAGATCCTGCGGAAACTGGCGGCCGTGCAGGCCAGCTGATCCGTCAGCGAGGACGCCGAGAGGAGTGCTTCCCTCTCGGCGTCCTCGCTGCTGTGCCGCCCTACCCGCGCAGGAGTTTCACAGCCCGAACCACGTCCTGCGGCGTGACCGTCTCGCCGGGGTGGGCGCGGCAGCCGGACGCGTACTGTTCGAGGATCTGCTCCCCGGCGGCGTCCAGGGCACTGCGCACGCCGGACAGCTGGGTCAGGATGTCGTGGCAGTCGCGGCCTTCCTCGATCATGCGGTGCAGGCCTCGCACCTGGCCCTCGATGCGGCGCAGGCGCTTCAGGACTTTCTCGTCCGTTTCGCTCAGGGGTGGTGGGGTGGGTGGCGTGGTCATGGTGTTCCTTTTGGCGGTGTCCGGTGGGGCACCCGACGCTTCAGTATCGCTCACACCGGCGGCGGTGACAGTGGGTGCGATTGAGTGGCTGGCCGTCACGTCCGGCGGATGCGGCCGATCCAGAGCAGCCTGGGGCGTTCGATCATCGTGTTGACAGTATACCCCCTGGGGGTTTAGGGTCAAGTCGACCATGCCCGGCATGTCCCGCTGGCCTGGTTCTCCCAGGAGGGCGCCCATGTACTTCGAACGCTTCTACGACCCGGATCTGGCCCAGGCGTCCTACCTGCTCGGCTGCCAGAAGACCGGCGAGAGCCTTGTCATCGACCCCGTCCGGGACATCGGCCCTTACCTGAACGCCGCAGCCGCACAGGGCCTGAACATCACCCATGTCACCGAAACGCACGTCCACGCCGACTACCTCAGCGGCAGCCGCGAACTTGCCGCCGCCACCGGCGCGACCCTGCTGCTCTCCGGTGAGGGCGGCCCCGCCTGGGCCTACGCGTTTGCCCACACCGGTCTGCACCACGGCGACACCTTTATGGTCGGCAACCTGCGCATCGACGTGCTGCACACGCCCGGCCACACGCCCGAGAGCGTGTCGTTCCTGCTCACCGATACCCCCCGTGGAGACCAGCCCGTCATGCTGTTCACGGGCGACTTCGTGTTCGTCGGCGATCTGGGCCGTCCAGACCTGCTCGACGAGGCGGCCGGCGGCGTCGAGACCCGCTTTGTCGGGGCGCACCAGATGTACGCCTCGCTGCGGGACGTCTTCCTGACCCTGCCGGACTTCGTGCAGGTCTGGCCCGGCCACGGCGCGGGCAGCGCCTGCGGCAAGGCCCTCGGGGCCGTGCCCGCCACCACCGTCGGCTACGAACGCGCCCTGAGCTGGTGGGCACCACTGGTACAGGCCGGGCACGAGCAGGCGTTCACCGACGAACTGCTGTCCGGGCAGCCGGACGCGCCGCTCTACTACGGCCGTATGAAACACCAGAACAGGGACGGCCCGGCCCTCCTGGGCACCGTAAGTGCGCTGCCTGAGCTCGACCCGGCTACGGTGCTGGCGCGCGTGCAGGCCGGCGCGCGCCTGATCGACACCCGCCCCCGCGCCGAGTACCAGCAGGCTGCGCCCACCGGCAGCGTGAACCTCCCCGACGGACTGACCCTGGAGACCTGGGCCGGATGGCTGCTCGACCCGGCCCGTGAGTACGTACTGCTCGCCCGCGACGGGCAGGCCGAGGCGCTGCGCCGCCGGCTGTGGATGGTCGGCATCGACTCCGTGGTGGGCTGGATCGAAAGCCCGGCTGGACTGGGAACGCGCGCCGTCCCGCCCCTTCCCGTCACCGCCCTGCCGGAGCATCCGGGGGCCCTGCTGCTCGACGTTCGCCGGCAAACGGAGTACCAGGCGGGGCATCTGCCGGACGCGCGCCACCTGCACGCGGGGCGTCTACCCTGGGCGCTGGACAGCCTGCCCCATGAGCGCGAGATCATCGTGTACTGCCAGGGCGGGGCCCGCAGCGCTGCCGCCGCCAGCCTTCTGCGCGCCGAGGGGTTCCAGGTCAGCGAGCTTGCAGGCGGGTATGACGCCTGGGCAGTCGCCCGCTGACCTTTTAGGCTCCATTGGCGAGAAGCCAAAGGCGGCCTGAGAGGCGGCCAGCACATCGAATATGCTCCCTGTTCCTGGCGGTGATAGGAGCGTTCGGCGTGCTTCCCGTGGCCGGGCGTCCTTCCCTCAGGACGGGCTGCCGATACACAGCCATCGGCGGCCCCTGCCCGATGCCTTACCCGGCTTCCTTCGGCCCCTTCAGGCCCGTCCTGCCCTCACGGCCCTGCAACACGGCGGCCACGTCGCCGGGCGACACGCCCACCTCGGCCAGGGCGAACAGCAGGTGGAACATCAGATCCGCAGCTTCGGTCGCCAGTTCCTCGCGGTCGGCATTCTTCGCGGCCAGGAGCACTTCACCGGCCTCCTCGCTAATCTTCTTGAGCACGCGGTCAATGCCGCCGGCATGCAGGCGGGCCACGTAACTGTTCTCCGGCAGCGTGGCGAGGCGCTCGGCAATCGTGCCGTAGACGCGCTCCAGCGTGCCGTCCAGCCCGGCGGCGGGTGGGTCGGTGTCCAGCAGGGGCCGGTGGAAGCAGGAATACTCGCCGGTATGACACGCCGAGCCAGTCTGCTCCACGCGGTACAGCACCGAGTCGCCGTCGCAGTCGAGCTGCACGTCGACCACGTGTTGCGTATGCCCGCTGGTTGCGCCCTTCACCCACTGCTCGGCGCGGGAGCGCGACCAGTACGTGGCCTCGCGGGTGCTCAGGGTGCGTTCGATGGCCGCGCGATCCGCGTAGGCCTGCATCAGCACGGCCCCGGTCCGGGCGTCCTGCGTGACGACCGGGATCAGTCCGTCCGCGCCGAAGTTCAGGTCATCCACGCCGGTCATGCGTCCCTCCATTCGGGCCGCACGGGGATGCCCTGGGTGTGCAGGTAGGTCTTGACCTGCGGCACGGTCAGTTCCCCAAAGTGGAACACGCTGGCGGCCAGGGCAGCGTCTGCGTGCCCGCCGGCGTCGCCTCCCCTCAGCACGTCCCGGAAGTCCTCCAGTTTTCCGGCCCCGCCTGAGGCAATCACGGGAAGATCCACCGCCTGCGAGACGGCGCGGGTGGCCTGAAGGTCGAAGCCGGCGCGCGTGCCGTCGGCGTCCATGACGTTCAGGCAGATCTCGCCCGCGCCCAGCGTCTGCCCCAGAACCGCCCATTCGATCAGGTCGAGCCCCGTGTCGACCCGGCCGCCCGCTCGGTGGACGTTCCAGCCCGATCCGTCCGGGCGGCGTTTGGCATCGATGGACAGCATGACGCACTGGGCGCCGTGATGATCCGAGGCCTCGCGGATCAGTTCCGGCCGGGACAGGGCTCCGGAGTTCACGCTGATCTTGTCGGCGCCGCTCATCAGAAGCTGCCGGAAGTCCGAGAGGGAATTGATCCCGCCGCCGATGGTCAGGGGCATCATGACCTGTTCGGCGACCTGCGCGGCCACGTCCAGCATGAGCTTGCGGCCCTCATGCGTGGCCGTGATGTCGTAGAACACCAGTTCGTCGGCCTGCTGCGCCTCGTACGCCTGGGCGAGGGCCAGGGGGTCGCCGGCGTCCCGGTGGTTCTCGAAGAACCGGACGTTCTTCACCACCCGGCCGCTCTGCACGTCCAGACAGGGAATGATGCGCTTCGTGAGCATGCCGGGCAGTCTACGCGCGTGGTGGACGCCCGCCGTGATCCTGCCCAGCTCACTGCACTGCGTCCAGTGTGCTCCCAACTGTGCCAAATCTTTAATAAATCTTCACACACTTTGGTAGACTGACGGCAGTCGGGTAAGCCCGGCCGCCGGCGGCCCCCATTCCTCTGACCTTCATCGGCCGCCTGCCTTTTCCTCTCGGGGAGTCACGTGAAAACTCGTAGGATCCTGCTCGTAGACGACAACCCCAACGACCTGGAGCTGGCCCTGAACGCCTTTGGCGAAATCGGCAGCGACGGCGTCGAGTTTGAGGTGAGTGTCGCCGGGAGCGGAGAGGAAGCCATCGCCATGATCCGCGCCGCGCTCCGGCAGGGCCAGGAGCACCTGCCGGATCTGGTGCTGCTCGACCTGAAAATGCCGCAGATGGACGGCCTGGCCGTCCTGGACGCCATCCGTGCCCAGCCCGACTTGCGCGATATCCCGGTCGTGATGCTCACCACCAGCGGCGAGGATCGCGACATCCGCGACTCGTACGCGCACGGTGCCAGCGCCTACGTGATCAAACCCATGGACTTCGCGCAGTTCCGTGAGGCGATGCACACCATCCGTTCGTTCTGGACGACCCTGAACCGGCACCCCCGCCTGAACTGAACCGTCCGGGCTGAGCAGGCCCTTGCGCGGCCCTTCATGCCTCCGGGCACGGGGGGCCGCCTCCCGTAAGCTGTGGGCATGCGCGTGTACATCGGCTGCGGTGGCTACAGCAACGAGGACTGGGCCGCGCCCAGCCTGATCTACGAGGGCGTGAAGTCTGGCGAGTACCTCGACACCTACGCCCGGCACTTCGACGCCGTGGAACTCAACAGCTCCTTCTACGCCATCCCCGGTCTGAAGGCCTTCGAGGGCATGGCCCGCAAGAGCGCGGGGCGCACCCGCTTTGCGGTGAAGCTGAACAAGGCCTTCACGCACGATCGCGCCCCCACCGACGCGGATTTCGACCGCATGCTCCAGAGCCCCGAGCCCCTGCGCGAGGCCGGTCTGATGGGCCCCTACCTGGCGCAGTTCCCGTATTCGTTCCACCGGACCGCCGAGAACCGCAAGTACCTGCTGACCCTCGCTGAACGCTTCGCCGGGCATGAACTGGCGGTGGAACTGCGGCACGCCGGCTGGGACAAGCCCGAAGTCCGGGACGGCATGGGCGAGTACGGCCTGATCTGGGTCAGCCCCGATTACCCGCCCGTGGGCGGCATGCCCGAACCGCAGGTGCATGTGACCGGCGACGTGGGGTACTTGAGACTCCACGGCCGCAACGCCGGCAGCTGGTGGGAGGGCACGAGCGCCGCCGAACGCCACGACTACCGCTACACCCGCGCCGAGATGGACGAGTGGGCCGAGAAGATCGCAGTCGTGAACGACGACCTGAGCGAGCTGTACGTGTTCTTCGAGAACACCACCAAGGGCCACGCGCTGAAGAACATCCCCATGCTCCGCGACGCCCTGAACGCGCGTGGCGTGCCGGTACAGACCCCCGATCCCGGCGACGACGGGCGCCTGCTGTAGCGGGGCGGGAGCCTATGTGCTCCGGAGGCCGGTGCGCTCAGGCAGGCGGCAGGAAACACCGGCCGCGCCTGGGGGTTCAGGCGGCGCGGCCGGTTGTGGCGTCACGGGGAGGAGCGGTGCATCCCGGCAGCCGCTCCGATCCCGATCAGGATGGACTCAGCCGGTCTTGCGCAGCGTTCGCTCGGCAATGATGCCCGGCGCGTGCTCGGCGGCCGTGCGCACCAGGATGCCCATCTTGTGCGGATTGGCCTCCAGGTCGATGCGCAGGCCCAGGTCGGCGGCGGCCTCCGAACAGGCCGGGCCGATGCTCACCAGCACCAGGCGGTTCAGGGCGGCGCGCGTCTCGTCGAGGAGGTTCATCTTCTCGGCGTACTTCAGGAAGTGCAGGATCTGGGTGCCGCTGGAGAGCAGTAGGACGTCGGGGCCGCCCAGCACCACGTCGCGCACGGCCTGGGCCAGGGGCGCGGTGTCCAGCGGGAAGGCGCAGCGGTACACGGGCACCGAGGTCACGCGGATGCCCACGTAGCCGAGTTCCCGCAGCATGGCGACCGGGGTGGCCTCCCCGTACTCCAGGATCACGGCATGCTGCCCGCGCTCGAGGCGTGCGCTCAGGGCCTCCATGACCTCCTGCCAGGTGTGCGGGCGGGGCACATTCAGGCCGGTCAGCCCGAATTCCTTGAGCGCCGTCAGGGGTTTGCTGCCGCGCGCAACCAGCGGCACGTCCTTCAGGAGTTCCAGCAGGGCGGGATCGCGGGCGGCGAGTTCCCGCAGGAACAGCCGCGTGCCCACGCCGGTCATGCATGCCAGCGCGTGGATCAGGCCGCCGCGCAGGTCACGCTCGAACGCGGCCAGGGCCTGCGTCAGATCGAGCTTCTGCTCGCGCATGCTGGGCGCGACGACCGCGCGGCCGCCGTACTTCTCGATCAGGGTGGCCATCTCCTCGGAGCGGCGGGATTCCAGACTCAGGACTTTCAGACCGCCGAACCAATCCATACCTCACCTCCTTCCACCCGCACGGGGTAGGTGGGGAGCGACGTGCCCGCGTCGTCCAGGGACTCGCCGGTTTCGAGGTCGAAGGCGTTTTTCAGCAGGGGGGAGGCGACCTTCAGCCGCGTCTGGCCCCCTCGGCTGTAACTGCCGGTCAGGCCGCGCGAGATCACGTTCGCGCCGGTGAAGGGATCGCGGTTGCCAACGGCGTACACCTGGCCGGCCACGTGGAATAGGGCCACCTGCTGGCCGTCGATCAGGGCGCAGACGCCTAGGCCGGGCAGGATGTCGCGCAGGGCGCACACCTGCACCCAGTGCAGGGGCGTGGCGGTGGGGGGAGGAGTCAGGGACAGGGTCATGCGGAGCTCCTTGAGGCAGGAATGGGCGGAAAGAGCGGGCCGGGATCGCGGCAGGGACGTTGTCGCTCGGCCAGCCGGCCGTGGGTGCAGGCCCTCACGGCGTTCAGTCGTCGCCGCCCGCCATGGGCAGCGGCACGAGTTCGTGCAGGAAAGCGGGACGGATCTGGCCACGTTCGTCCACCCACTGGATGCCGTCGTCGCGGGCATCGGAGTTCACGAAGGTTCGGAAGCGCGCGCGGATGCTGGGGTCATTGACGGCGGCCGCCCACTCGTCCTGGTAGCTGCCGATGTGACGTGCCATCTCGGCCTCCAGTTCTGCACACAGGCCCAGGCGGTCGTCGATGATCACGGACTTCAGGTACTCCAGGCCGCCGTCCAGGTTCTCCAGCCAGGTGCTGGTGCGCTGGAGGCGGTCAGCGGTGCGGACATAGAACATCAGGTACCGGTCGAGCAGCGTGATGACGTCGTCCTCGCTCACGCCCTCGGCCAGCAGCACGGCGTGCTTGGGGGTCACGCCGCCATTCCCGCCGACGTACACGTTCCAGCCCTTCTCGGTGGCGATGATGCCGAAGTCCTTGCTGCGCGCCTCGGCGCACTCGCGGGTGCAGCCCGAGACGCCGCTCTTGAGCTTGTGCGGGCTGCGCAGGCCCCGGTACCGCAGTTCCAGCCGCACGGCCAGGCTGGTGCTGTCCTGCACGCCGTAGCGGCACCACGTACTGCCCACACAGCTCTTGACCGTGCGCAGGCTCTTGCCGTAGGCATGTCCGCTCTCGAAGCCCGCCGCGATCAGGTCTTCCCAGATGGCGGGCAGGTCGTCGCGGTGCGCGCCGAGCAGGTCGATGCGCTGCCCGCCGGTGATCTTGCAGTACAGCCCGAACTTCCGGGCGACTTCCCCGATGGCGATCAGGCCGTCGGCCGTGATCTCGCCGCCGGGCACGCGCGGCATGACCGAGTACGTGCCGTTCTTCTGGATGTTCGCCAGGAACGCGTCGTTGGTGTCCTGCAGGGGCGCGTGCGTGGGCTTCACGATCAGTTCGTTGTGCAGGCTTGCCAGGATCGAGGCCACGGCGGGCTTACAGATCTCGCAGCCCAGACCGGCGCCGTGTGCCGACAGCACGTCGTCCCAGGTCGTGTGCCCCTTCACGCGGATCAGGTCGAACAGCTCCTGGCGGGAGTATGCGTAGTGCTCGCACAGATGGTTGGTGACCACCTCGCCCAGGCGGCGCAGTTCGGTCTGGAGCAGGCCATGCAGGCTGGGCACGCAGCCGCCGCAGCCGGTACCGGCCCCGGTGCATTTCTTGAGGCTCGCCACGTCCCGCGATCCGTCCTCGATGGCCGCGCAGATCGCGCTGGAGCGGACGTTCTCACACGAGCAGATCAGCGAGTCGGCGCTGGCACCCAGGGCCGCGCCGCCCGGCACCGGGGGCACGATCAGCGTCTCGGGGGGCACGGTCAGGGTCGTGCCGGACAGCGTCAGGTCGAGCAGGTCGCCGTAGCGGGCGGCGGTGTCGCCCACCAGCAGGCCGCCCAGCACCGTCGTGCCATCGGCCGAGAGCACCAGTTTGCTGTAAGTGCCGCGCACGTTGTCGCTGAGGCTGACGGTGCGGGAGTCCGGCGTCACGCCCTTCGCGTCGCCGAAGGAACCGACCTCCACGCCCAGGAGCTTGAGCTTGGTGCTCAGGTCGGCGCCCCTGAAATGCAGAGGCTCGCCTGCCAGCACGCCCAGATCCCGCAGGACGTTCACGGCCGTGACCTTGGCCATCTGGTAGCCGGGGGCCACGAGTCCATAGATGCGGCCCCCATGCAGCGCGCATTCGCCCACCGCGTACACGTGCGGGTCGCTGGTGCGGCCGGTGTCGTCAATGGCGATCCCGCCGCGCTCACCCACCGTCAGGCCGCTCGCGCGGGCCAGATCGTCGCGCGGGCGGATCCCCGCCGAAAAGACCAGCAAGTCTGTTTCCAAACGCGTGCCATCCGCAAAATTCAGGCCGGAGAGGCGTCCGGCCGCGTCCGCCGTCAGTTCCGTGGTGGACTTGCCGAGGTGCACGCTGATCCCCATGCCCTCGATGGTGCGTTTCAGGGTCGCGCCGCCCTCCGGGTCGAGCTGCGCGGGCATCAGGTGCGGGGCAAATTCCACGACGTGCGTGCTCAGGCCGAGCTTCTGGAGGGCTCCGGCGGCTTCCAGGCCGAGCAGGCCCCCGCCGATGACCACGCCGGTCTGTGACTGCGTGGCGGCCGCCCGGATGGCGTCCAGGTCGTCCAGGGTGCGGTACACGAACACGCCGCGTGCATCCCGGCCGGGCACGGGCGGCACGAAGGGAAAGGAGCCGGTGGCGAACACCAGCGCGTCGTAGTCCAGGGTGCGCGTTCCGACGGTCACGGTCCGGCCGGTCAGGTCGACGCGTTCGGCCCGGCCGTACACGACCGTCACGCCCTGCTCGGCGTAGCTGTCCTCGGTGGCGAGGGACAGATCGGGGCGGGGATCATCGAAGTGGCTGCTGAGGTGCACGCGGTCGTAGGCGAGACGGGATTCCTCGCTGATCACGGTGATCTGAAGCTCGGGGGCGTCGGCCTGGGCACGCAACTGGTCGACCAGCCGGTGGCCGACCATGCCGTTGCCGATGATGACCACGTGGGGGGCCGTAGGAATGCGGGGGTAAGTCATGCCGTTCTCCTGGTGCCGCTGGAGTGGGTGTGCAGGTGTGGCCTGCCCCTGCCGCCCATTGAGAACGATTTCGTGCAATTTGTCAAGGAAAAATGAACATGTGGGGGGAAAAATGCTCTCAAAATTGCCTAGCCTAGACCTGTGACGCAGGTCGTGAACTAAAATCATGACAATCCGCAGATTTGACCTTGACTTTGTCGGCGGCCCCCGGCAAGGTGGCCCCATGACTGCGCCCACTTCTCCCGACGCGCGCATCGTCCGCACCACCTGCCCCTACTGCGCCGTCCAGTGCACCTTCGACCTGCACGTCGAACGCGGCCTGCCCGTCAAGCTCATGCCCACCAAGGACTGTCCCGTCGCCCACGGCACCGTCTGCAAGAAGGGACTGGCCGCGCTCAGCGACGTGCGCCACCCGGATCGCCTGACCCAGCCGCTGCTGCGCAAGAACGGCGACCTGGTGCCCGTGGGCTGGCCAGAAGCCCTGGCCTACGTCCGTGACGCCCTGACCCCGCTGCTCGCCACGCGCCCGGACGCAGTGGGCGTCTTCGGCAGCGGCAGCCTCACCAACGAGAAGACCTACCTGCTGGGCAAGTTCGCCCGCGTGGCCCTGAAGACCGCGAACATCGACTACAACGGCCGGTACTGCATGGCCAGCGCCTCGGCGGCACTGAACCGCACAGTGGGCTACGACCGGGGCCTGGGCTTTCCGCTGGCGGACATGGGCAGCAGTGACCTGATCCTGCTGGTCGGCGCGAACATCGCCGAGACGCTGCCGCCGATCATGCAGTATCTCAAGGCCGCCAAGGATCGCGGCGGGATCATCTACGCCATCGACCCGCGCGCCACCACCACGGCCAAGGTGGCCGGTCAGCACCTCGCGCCGCGCGTGGGCACCGACGGCGTGCTCGCCCTGGGCCTGCTCCACCTGATGAAACTGTGGGGCAAGGTTCGCCCCACCGCGCCCGCCCACGGCCTGCCCGAAGTGCTCGCCCAGGCCGACGACTACCCGCCTGCCCGCGTGGCCCACGAGTGCGGCCTTCCAGAGGCCGACCTGCTCACCCTGGCCCGCCGTTACGCCGACGCGACCAAACCCCTGATCCTGACCGGCCGCGGCGCGGAGCAGCACGCACACGGCACCGACACCGTGCAGGCATGGTTGAACCTCGCCTACCTGACCGGGCACTTCGGAAAACCCGGCGGTGGCTACGGCACCCTGACTGGCCAGGGCAACGGCCAGGGTGGCCGCGAACACGGTCAGAAGAACGACCAGCTGCCCGGTGCGCGTAGCCTGCGTGACCCCCGCCACCGCGCCGAGATGGCGGCCCTGTGGGATGTCGAGGAGGCCGACCTGCCGCAGCCCGGACACTCCGCTCAGAACCTGCTGAACGCCTGCGGGCGGGAGATCGAGGCGCTGATCGTCCTGGGCAGCAACCCCGTGGTGAGCGCCGCCGGGGCCGGACAGGTCACGGAGAACCTGCGGGCGCTGAAGCACCTGATCGTGATCGACTTCCTGCCCAGCGAGACCGCTCGACTTGCCACGCTGGTGCTGCCCGGCAGCATGTGGTGCGAGGAAGAGGGCACCACCACCAACCTGGAAGGCCGGGTGCAGCGCCGCCGCAAGGCGATCGTCGCGCCTGGCGCGGCCCGCGAGGACTGGCGCATCCTGTGCGACCTGGCCGCCGCCGTGGGGCGCCCCCAGGGGTTCACGTACGCCACCTTCCGCGACCTTCAGGATGAATTCTTCCGCGCCACGAAGGGGGGCAAGGCCGACTACAGCGGTCTGAGCGCCGAACGCCTCGACCGCGCGACCGCCCAGTGGCCGGTTCGCAGCGCGACGGGCCCCGACACGCCGCACGCCTACGCGCCGACACACCCCACGGCCGATGGCCTGGCCACCCTGCACGTGCCCGTGTTCCCGCTCCCCGCTCCGCCCAGACAGCTCACGCTGACCACCGGACGGCTCGGCAACCAGTACCAGAGCGGCACCCAGACCCGCCGGAACCCTGCTCTGAAGGCCGAGAACACGGCGCAGATCCACCCGGACACGGCCCGCGACCACGGCCTGCGCCCCGGCGACCACGTGACCCTGCGCACCCTGCACGGCGCGGCCACGCTCCCCGTCACGATCAGTCCTGCCATCCGTCCGGACACCGTGTTCCTGCCCTTCCACTGGCCGTTGGCGGCGAACCTGCTGACCGACCCGTACACACTCGACCCACACTCGCACATGCCCGCGTTCAAGGGCACGGCCGTGACGCTGCTGCCCGCCCACTCGGTCGCGGGTGTTCCGCTCCACACCGTCCGGCCCGGTGAGGTGGCCGCCACATGACTCCTCGCGCGCTCCGACCTGTCTCGCCCTGCCCCACCGCTGAATGCAGAACCTCATGCCGCCCCAAGTCCGCTCCCATCAGGAGGAATCCATGACCACTGCCCCCTCGTCCTTCGCGCCCGCCACGCCCCTGAGCCCCGACGCCCGCCGGGTCGTGACCCTCGCCACGCTGGGCTTCACGCTGATGTTCGCCGTGTGGGTCATGTTCGCCATCGTGGGCCTGCCCATCCGCAAGGAACTCGGCCTGAACGACGCGCAGTTCACGCTCCTGACCGCCATTCCCGTGTTGACCGGGTCGCTGCTGCGCCTCCCGGCCGGGATCTGGGCCGACCGTTACGGCGGCAGGAAGGTCTTCATCGTCAACCTCCTGCTCACGGCCGCCTTCGCCCTGGCCCTGTCGTTCGCCAGCGGGTACACCATGCTGCTCGCCCTGGCCCTCGGCGTCGGCCTCGCGGGCGTGAGCTTCGCCATCGGGAACGCCTGGATCGCGCAGTGGGTGCCCACCGCCCGCCTGGGCCTCGCCCTGGGCACCTTCGGGGCGGGGAATGCGGGCGCGAGCATCACCAAACTGCTGGCCCCGCTGCTGATCACACTGGTACCCGTCGGCCTGCTCATTCCCGGTGGCTGGCACTTCGTGCCCTTCGTGTTCACCGTGCTCCTGCTGCTGTGCGCCGCCGCCGTCGCCCGCTTCACGCCCGCCGACCAGGCCCAGCCGAGTGGCCGCACCCTGGCCGACTGGCTGCGCCCGCTGGGCGGAGCGCAGGTGTGGCGCTTCGGGCTGTACTACGTGGTGTTCTTCGGCGCGTACGTCGCCTACAGCCTCTTCCTGCCCAAGTACTACGTCGACCACTACGACATCACCCTGGCCCGCGCCGGCCTCATGACGGCGCTGTTCATCTTCCCCGCCAGCCTGCTGCGTCCCCTGGGCGGCTACCTCAGTGACCGCTTCGGGCCGCGCTCGGTGACCATCGCCGCCTTCGCGGTCATGCTGGTGGGTCTGCTCCCGCTGATGCGCGACCTGCCCCTCACGACCTTCATGCTGCTCACCACCGTCGTCGGCGTGGGAATGGGCGTCGGCAAGGCCAGCACCTACACCCTGGTCGCCCGCTGGAACCCTGGCCAGATGGGCGTCGTCGGCGGCCTCGTCGGTCTGCTCGGCGGCCTGGGCGGCTTCTTCCTCCCGCTGATCTTCGCAGCCCTGAAGCCCACCCTGGGCGCGCAGTCGGCGTTCATCACCCTGTTCATCCTGACCCTGGGCACCGGCGTGATCTTCGTCGCCAACATGCTGCGGCTGAAGGTGCTCGGACGGCAGCCGACCTTCGCCACACCCGCCTGATCCAGCGTCATCCGGCCACCGGGGAGAGCGCGTGACAGCTCTTCCCGGCTCGTGCTGGGTTGAGCGGCGCTGTTTCCCAATGCCTGCTAGAACGGAGCGAGATGAAGCGTCTCCTCGCCCTGACCGCGCTGATCCTCGGCATTGCCTCCGCCCAGACCACGGCCACGTCCACCTGGGCCGACCTGCTCCAGCCCACCCTGGACGCCAAGCAGCAGGCCTGCGACGCCGCCACCGCATACGAGAAAGCGCACCCCACCCCCGCCGGGCAGAAGTATGTCGGTGGCGATCAGAGCGATGCCGCCCGCCTGGGCCGCCGCCTGATCGACGACCGCAACAGCCCGCCAGAGGTGAAGGTGCCCGCCGGAGTGGTCAGCCGCATCATCATTCAGTTGCCGCTCGCATCGGTGGCCAACATGTGCGGGAATGCCGCCCACGACGGCACGACGGTCAAGGTCGGCCGGTATCTGGCCGTGACGCTGGTGTACATCCAGGGCGAACTCGTGGCCCTGAAAGACGCCCTGACACGGACGGCTGCGCTGCGCCTGCTCGACCGGGACGGCAAGGAATTGACCCGCATCGAGAGCCTGCGTGACGCTGCCGCGAAGGTGGATCAGGCGCTGTGGACACGCGAGTGCCAGGACAATGTGTGCCGCTGGCGGGGCTTCAGCGTGTTCCGCTTCAATGAGCCTCTGAAACCGGAGACCTACGCGGCCACCCAGACCGTACAGCTCGTGTATGACCGGGGCTATGGCCCGGAGGTGCGCGACTACACCGCCGCCGACTTCACGAAACTGACGCTGGGCGGCAAGTAGATTCCCGTCACACGCTGACGGCAATGCGCCGTACCCTCGACCCATGCAGACCGACGCGTTCTACGCCTATCTGACCCGGGCCCGCCGCTTGCTGTGGACGACCCTGAGAGAGCTGCCCGACGAGGCCCTGTCGAAACCTGTCGTGCCGACCGAAGGGGCGCGCTGCATCAAGGATCTCGTTGCGCACATCGCGGTGGTCGAGGACGGCTGGTTCCGGGGTGACATGCTCGGCCAGCCGTTCATCATGCCAGGGTTCCTGACCGACCCCAGGTCGGCCGATGAGTACTGGCACCGCGAAAACGAGACCCTAGAACATCTCCTGGCCTACTGGGAGGCGGTGGAGGCCGACACGCTGCGGCGTTGGCCCGACCTGATGGCCGTGGTGGCCGAGAACCGCCGGATTCCGGCGCTGGACGACCGCCCGGAGACCGTCTCGGCGGATGAGGTGATGTGGCACGTCATGCAGCACGAGGTGCGGCACACCGCCCAGATCGTGCAGATGATCCGCATGCTGGGCTACGAGCCGCCCTCATTGGATCTGGTGTTCCTGACCATGCGCTGAGGCGGCAGGTTCAGGCTCGATAGTGGCGGAACCGTCCAGGCCCTATCTTCCACGTATGAACGTGAACGGCACCGACATCCACGTGGAGGAGCACGGTCAGGGGCGACCCCTGCTCATGCTGCACGGCCTGAGCGCAAACATCGAGTCCATGCGGCCCGAGATCGAGCGCCTGAGCACCCTCCGGCGCGTGATCGCCGTGGACAGCCGGGGCCATGGCCGCTCCGCCCGACCCCCGGCGTACACGCTGGCCGACCATGTCTCGGACGTGCTGGGCGTGTTGGACGCGCTGGGCCTGGACACGGCCGATCTGATGGGCACGTCCATGGGCAGCTACATCGCCCAGGGGGTGGCGACCCGCGCGCCGCAGCGCATCTTGAAGCTGGTGCTGGTCGTCCCGAAGGCCAGTGGCACGACGTCCTCGGTCGCCCGCCTGATCGGGCAGCACGCCGCCGAGCTGGAAGGCAAGTCGAACGACGAGGTGCTGGCGTTCATCGGTGACCGGATGTTCGCGCCGACCACGCCGCCCGACATCCGCGCCCTGCGTGAACAGGGGGCCCAGCGCGATCTCGCCCTGGGCCTGACCCTCACGCCCGAGCAGTTCCAAGCGGCGAACCGAGCCCTGGAGGGCTTCGACTTCCGGCCGGCCCTACCGAACGTCACGGCCGACACGCTGGTCATCAGCGGCAGGCACGATCCCCTGAATGCGCCGGAGGAAGGCGATGTGATCGCCCGCCTGGTTCCGCACGCGCGGATGGTGGTGCTGGAACGCAGCGGCCACCTGCCCGGCCTGGAGGAACCCGAGCGGCTGTTTGAGGTGATCCGCGACTTTCTGCAACAGGAACCGGCCCCCACCGCCTAAGGGCAAGGGCCGGAGCCGGGGAGAGGGTCAGTCCCGCCGGTACGCGACCTTCCCGTCCACGACCGTCAGCACCGGCCAGCCCGTCAGGGTCTCCCCGGCCCAGGGGGTGAACTTCGCCTTGCTTTTGAACTCGGCGGGCCTGACCTCGCGCTCCGTCTTCAGATCGAACACGACGAGGTCGGCGGGGGCACCGGCCTCCAGCGTCGGCTCGGGCCAGCCCATCACGCGGGCGGGCGCAGCGGTCAGCAGCTCCACGATCTTCTCCAGCCCCAGCGTGCCGCCGAAGCGCGTGTACATCAGCGGAAACGCCAGTTCGATGTAGGCGATGCCGCTCGGCGCGTCCAGCAGGTCGCGTTCCTTCTCCGCGCGGGTGTGCGGCGCGTGATCCGTGGCGAGGCAGTCCACGGAGCCGTCCCGCAGCCCTTCCAGCAGAAAGTCCGCGTCGGCCTGCGTGCGCAGGGGCGGCGCGACCTTGTAGATCGCGTCGAAGCCGCGCAGCGCCTCGTCGGTCAGGGTCAGGTGGTGCGGGCAGACCTCGCAGCTTACCCCCAGGCCACGCTTCTTCGCGTCGCGCACCAGATCGAGCGCGCGGGCCGTGCTGAGGTGCTGTACGTGCAGACGCACCGGGCGACCCTGCGCGGCGAGGCCCGCCACGATCTCGATGTCCCGCGCCACGCGCGCCGCCTCGGCCGCCGCCGGGTTGCCGGGCACGCCGAGCGCCTCGGACACTGCGCCCTCGTTCATCACGCCGTCTGCGCGCAGCGAGGCGTCCTCCGCGTGCACCGACACGACCATTCCCAGGCTCGCGGCCGTCTCCAGGCCCAATCGCAGCACGCGGGCGTTCTCATTGGTGCGGCCGTCGTCCGTGAACATGACCGCGCCCGCCTGCTTCAGATACGTCAGTTCGGCCAGCGCCTCGCCCTGCTGCCCGCGCGTCAGGGCCGCCGCCGGTTTCAACCTCGCGAAGCCCAGCGTGCCCGCCTTCTCCAGCAGGCTGCGCACGATGGCCGGATCGTCGATCACCGGGGACGTGTTCGGCATGCACACGACCGTGCCGTACCCGCCCGCCGCCGCCGCCGCGAGGCCCGACGCGAGATCCTCCTTCTGCGTCTGCCCCGGCTCGCGCAGGTGCGCGTGGAGTTCGATCAGGGCAGGCGCGACCGTGCCGCCCTGGCCGTCGATGACCTCGCCTTCTTCCGCGAGGTTCCAGCCCTTGATCAGTCCGTTCTCGACGGTCACGGAGGTCAACTCCTCCGAGCCGATGCGCTTCATGTTCGTGATGGTGATGGTCATGGAAGTCCTTTAGTCTCGGCCCACCAGCAGGTGGTACAGGACGCTCATGCGGATGGCCTGGCCGTTCTCGACCTGCTTCAGGATGCGGCTGCGCGGGCCGTCGGCAGCGTCCGCGCTGATCTCCACGTCGCGGTTCATGGGGCCGGGGTGCAGGACGATCGCGCCGCTCTCGGCGTGCTGCATCAGCGCCTCGTTCACCTGATAGGTGTCGGCGTACTCCTGCAGACTGCCCAGGTAGCCGCCGCTCATGCGTTCCTGCTGGAGCCGCAGCGCCATGACGGCGTGGGCGCCCCGCACCGCCTGCACGGGGTCCGTGGTCAGCGTGACGCCCGGCAATCCCGCCAGATCGGCGGGCAGCAGGGTGGCGGGGCCGCACAGGACGACCTTCGCGCCCAGTTTGGGCAGCAGTTCGGCGTTGCTGCGCGCGACCCGGCTGTGCCGGATGTCCCCGATGATGGCGACGGTCTTGCCGTCCAGCGAGTCGAATTCCTGCCGGACGGTGTACGCGTCGAGCAGGGCCTGGGTGGGGTGGGCGCGGCGGCCGTCGCCGGCGTTGATGACGGGCTTGCCGCTGTACTGGTGCACCAGATGCGCGGCGCCCGAAGCGTGGTGCCGGACGATGTAGGCATCCACCCGGTACTGCGTCAGCACCTCGATGGTGTCGCGCAGGCTCTCGCCCTTGCTGACACTGCTGGCCCCGGCGGCGAAGGTCATCACGTCGGCGCTCATGCGGCGCGCGGCCAGTTCGAAGCTGGTGCGCGTGCGTGTGCTGTTCTCGAAGAACGCGGTGCAGATGGTCAGGCCCTGGAGCGCCGGCACCTTCTTCACGGGCCGGTCGAGCACCTGGAGCATGGTGTCGGCATTGTCGAGAATGGCGGTCAGGCGCTCCGGGCTCCAGTCCTGGAAGTCGAGCAGGTGGCGGGGCCGAACCTGTTTCGTCGCGGTGGCCGTCACTTCACGTCCTCCAGATCCCAGAGTTCCACGATGTCCACGCCGTCGGTTTCCTGCAACTTGACCTTCACCAGTTCACTTTTCGCGGTCGGCAGATTCTTGCCCACGTAGTCCGCGCGGATGGGCAGTTCGCGGTGGCCCCGGTCGATCAGCACGGCCAGTTGAATGCCCAGGGGCCGCCCGAGGTCGATCAGGGCGTCGAGCGCGGCACGCACGGTGCGGCCGGTGTACAGCACGTCGTCCACCAGCACCACGCGCCGCCGGGCGATGTCGAAGGGCACGTGGGTCTCGCGGATGATCGGCTGGTGGGCCACCTCCGAGAGGTCGTCTCGGTACAGGGTGATGTCGAGCATCCCGGTGGGAATCTCGACGCCTTCCAGTTCGCTCAGCTTGGAGGCGAGCCGCGCGGCGAGAGGAATGCCGCGTGTGTGCACGCCGATGATGGCCAGGTCCTCTGCGCCCCTGTTGCGCTCGACGATCTCGTGCGCGATGCGCGTCAGGCCGCGCCGGATCTCGTCGGCGCTGAGAATGGTGGCCTTAGCGGGCACCGCGGCCTCCGGCAACAGAAAAAACGCCGCTCAGCGCAGGCTGACGGCACATGGGTAGATTCCACATTCTTGACTCCTTCTCCGGCCTCACGGGGCGGGTGCGACCTCACGGGATCGCTGGGAAAAAGGCAGGGCAAGCTTGCCCCAGACCTCCGGGAGTGTAGCAGAGGCCGGGCTGGGCCAGGACGCGTGGTTAAAGGCGCACTAAACTTGACACGATGGCACTCAGGTTTTAGGATGTCGGACGTTGAGCGCGGGGCACTCAGATCCCCACTCTGAATGACCTGCGCTCCTTCACCCCACCCGCCAGGAGGTACTTCAATGATGCGTTTTGATCCCTTCCGTGAAATCGAGGAACTCACCCAGCGCATGGATCGCGCCATTGGCCAGGGCAGCGGCAGCGTCCGTCTCGCCCCACCCGTCGACGTGCACGAGGACGAGTCCGGCCTGGAATTGACCCTCGACCTGCCCGGTGTCCAGCCGGACGCCATCCAGATCGAGGCCGAGAACAACACCCTGACCGTGCAGGCGGAACGCAAGTACGCCCGCACCGAGGGCCGCACCGCGCACCGTGTGGAGCGCGCCTACGGCACCCTGGCCCGCACCTTCAGCGTGCCCGCCAAGTACGACCTGACCAAGGTGGAGGCCGATTTCGACCACGGAACCCTGACCATCAAGGTGCCCCGCAGCGAGGCCTCGCAGAAGCGCGCCGTCACAGTCCGCAGCGGCGGTCAGCTCACCGCGCCCAAGACCGTGGACGCCAGCGCGAACACGACCTCCGGTTCATCCCAGCAGGCGTAAACAATCTTCAGGACGGCCGGGGTATACGTGCCCCGGCCGTTTTTGTGGTCTGGGTGTAGGCATCCGTGAGAAAGACCAGGGTTCCGCCCCATCGTGTCAGCTGCCGTCGCGTACCGCATCCAGCAGCTCCCCGGCCAGTTCCAGCGCGGCCGGGCCGAGGGGCGCGCGGCTCACGCCCAGAAGCGTGCCCAGCTTCTCGCGCCGGGCGCTGGTCAGGTGCGTCCAGGCGTGCAAGTCCGCCCGGTGTGTCCGGGCCGTCTCGTCGCGCAGGTACCGCACCGCGCCGTCGTAATACCCGGCCTGGAAGGCGGTGCGGGCCCGGCGTTCCTGCTCCAGCAGCCCCAGGCCGCGAGTGGCCAGCAGCACGCGGCGGGCTTCGGTCTCGCCGCCGAACGCGTACAGCGCTTCCAGGCGGTACACGGCCTTCGGGAACGTCAGGCCCGCCGAGGCGCGCCACGCGTGCGGCAGGCGGATCTCGAACTCCGGCCATAGGTGCAGCCGCGTGAGCAGCGCCGGGTACAGCAGCGTCAGCGCGATCTCGCGCGCGTCGGCCAACGCCAGGAGCTGCTCCTGCACACCGTGACCGGGACCGGTGTACGCCCGCCGGGCGGCGTCCAGGCGCGAGCCCGCCGTGCTCAGCAGTTCCTCCCGGTGCGCGGCCAGTTGCGATCCACTCAGCGTCCACAGCATCCGCTGGATCCGGCCATAGTGTCCGGTCGGATCGTAGGCCACGCGACTGGTCGCCAGCGTGGCCAGGGGTGCCTCGGCTCTCGCGGCGTCCCAGTCGCGCCACTCCTCCAGCTTCGGGTACGGGTAGCGTTCTACGGTGATACCGGCCCGCGTCTCGCTGCGGGGGGACAGGATGTCGCGCTCGAAGACCACGAAGGTCGGTTGCGACCCCACCCACGCGAAGTCTGTGCCGTAACTGCCGGCCTGCGCCACCGCCCGTACCTTCCGGTCGGCGCTCAGGCGTTCAAGGCTGCGCTCGGGCGTGTGTTCCCGGTGCGGGTGGGGTTCGGTCACGGCAGGGCTCCTCGGGTAGGCACCATAGCGCGCCGCCCGGAACGGAAGTGTCGTGCCGGACGGGTTGGGTGGGCCGGAGGTGCGCCGGGTGTCAGGGTCGGGAGTCGGGGCGCGCGATCACGGTCTGCATGCCCGTCACGTGATCCCCGACGGCGGCCAGTGGCGTCAGGGACGCCGGCAGGTGCACCACCACCAGCCCGCCATGAGGCAGGAACGCCAGCTTGTACCCGGCGCGGGCCCGGTCACCTTCCTTCACGTACGGCATGGCGTCCAGCGCCCGGCCAGCCGCGATCACGGTTACCGTCACGGGGCCCGCCTCTGCCTGCATGCTGATGCTCAGGCGCTCGTTCGTCAGGATGCCCGGATGGGCCAGCAGGTCGGCCGGGCGACTGGCCAGCAGACCTGCCCTCGCCAGCGGATTCAGGAGCCGGACATTCCTGTCCGAGCCCTGGTGGGTCACGGCCATGATCGTGCCCGACACCGGCTGGTACGTGTAATGCACGTCCAGCGGGCCGAGGGCGATGCCCAGGAGCCAGCCGTCCGCGCTGTCCATGCCGAGGAGCGCGTCCACCTGCATCGACCGGCCGTCCGGGCCAGCCTCGACGGCCCCACCGGTCACGCGCCGCACGAAGCACACGACGCCGTCGGCCGGGCTGACCACGTCATGCGCCGGAGCGCTCAGAACCCGCACGGGGTCGCGGAAGCGGTGCACCTTGCGGAGGTACACGGCGGCCAGTCCGGCCGCGGCCACGGGAAGAAGACGGCGCAAGCGCATGGGCGCAGTCTAGGGCGCGCTCATGTCCCTCATCCGCCAGAACGCCACACGCCCGCACCGGAACGCGGGTTCATGGACGAACCATTAAGCGCCGCCCCGCCGGTGATCAGGGGGAAACGAGGATCTGCACGGCCCTGAGCATGTCCGGGACTGCGCCCGGAATGGGTGTCTCGCCCGCCGTGCCATTCCTTGCCGTGCGCGTCAGCTTCGCCAGAATGTCCTGCCCGTCCACGACCCGCCCGAACACCGTGTACTTCCCGCTCAGGAAGTCGGCAGGGGCCAGCGTGATGAAGAACTGGCTGCCCTGCGAGTACAGGCTCTGCGAGCGGGCCATGGCCAGCATTCCGGCGGCACTGAAAGTCAGCCCCTGGTCAAACTCCACGTAGAAGCCGTATCCGGGGCCGCCCGTGCCCCAGCGGGACTTCAGGGCGGGATCGGCGCTCAGGGGATCGCCGCCCTGCGCCATGAAGCCGTCGATCACGCGGTGGAAGCGCGTGCCGTCGTAGAAATGGTTCAGCGCCAGGAACACGAAATTGTTCACGGCCTTCGGTGCCGCCCTGGCCGCCAGTTCGACCGTCACGTCGCCCTCGCCGGTAATGAGCACTGCGCGGTAGGTCTTCGCCGGGTCGATCACCCAGGCGGGTTCCTTGAAGCTCCGCACGGGCGTGGGCGACATGGCGGGCACTGGCGTGAAGGCCGGGGCTGGAGCGGGAGTGGCAGGAGTGGTCTGTGCGGTGGCGGAGCTGCTGAGCACGGCCATCAGGAGCAGGGAGCGCTTCATCGGCCGCAGTATTGCCCGACCAGATGAGGGCCGGGCGGACTACTCCAGCGGCAGGCTGGTCGTGTACTTCTCCTGCTTGACCACGATGGTGCTCGCCGTGTTGCGCACGCCGGGAATGGCCGCCAGGGTGTTCACCAGGAAATGCTGGTAGGCGTCCAGATCCGGCACGCAGACCTTGAGCAGGTAGTCGATGTCGCCCAGGCACAGGAAACATTCCAGTACCTCGGGCCGGGCCTGCATCTGACCGGCGAAGTCCTCGAAGCCTGCCTTGGTCTGCTTGTCCAGCGTCACGCGCACCAGCACCATCAGTTCTCGGCCCACCTTCTTCGGGTCGAGCAGCGCCACGTAGCGCTGGATGATGCCCTCCTCCTCCAGCCGCCGCACGCGCCGCAGCGTGGGGGCGGGCGTCAGGCCAATCTCGTCGGCGAGTTCGGTGTTGGGCTTGCGGGCGTCCTGCTGGAGGATGCCCAGGATCTGGCGGTCAATGGCATCGAGGGCTTCCTGAGACATGATTGCAACCATGATGGCATAAGGACGCAACGGCATTGCCCGGATGCCCTCGTGGTGGGCACCTCACGGCAATCGCAGGCGATCCTGATCCTGCTAGCATTGCGCCACATTCAGCACCATCGGCCGCCCCGGACGGGTCACGGCCCCGCGAGGTCAGAGTATGCAGATCGGACTCCCGAAGGAAATCAAGGTCAAGGAAAACCGCGTCGCCCTCACGCCCGGCGGCGTCGGGACGCTCGTCCGACGCGGGCACAGCGTCACCGTGGAGCAGGGGGCGGGTGTGGGCAGCGGCATCGCCGACAGCGAGTACGTGCAGGCCGGCGCCACGCTCGGCAGCGCCGCCGACGCCTGGGCCGCCGACATGGTGGTGAAGGTCAAGGAACCCATCGCGAGCGAGTACCCCTACCTGCGGGACGACCTCCTGCTGTTCACGTACCTGCACCTGGCCGCCGACCGCTCGCTGACCGACGCGCTGCTGGCTTCCGGCACGACCGGGGTCGCCTACGAGACCGTGCAGGTCGAGGACGGCAGCCTCCCGCTGCTGACTCCCATGAGCGAGGTCGCGGGCCGCCTGAGCGTGCAGGCCGGTGCGTACCACCTGCAGAAGCCCGTCGGCGGGCGCGGCGTGCTGCTCGGCGGGGTTCCCGGCGTGCAGCCCGGGCACATCACCATCATCGGGGGCGGCGTGGTGGGCACGAACGCCGCGAAGATCGCCATGGGCCTGGGCGCCAAGGTCACCATCCTCGACGTGTCGCAGCGCCGCCTGGCGTACCTGGACGACGTGTTCTTCGGCCGGCTGACGACCATGATGAGCAGCGAGGCGAACATCCGTGCCCTGCTGCCGGACACCGACCTGCTGATCGGCGCGGTGCTGATCCCCGGTGCGAAGGCCCCCCATCTCGTCACGCGCGACATGCTGCCCCTGATGCCCGAGGGCAGCGTGATCGTGGACGTTGCCGTGGATCAGGGCGGCTGCGTGGAAACCATCCACCCCACCACCCACGACGATCCCACGTACCTCGTGGACGGCGTCATCCACTACGGCGTGGCGAACATGCCCGGCGCCGTGCCGCGCACCAGCACCTTCGCGCTGACCAACCAGACCCTACCGTATGCCCTGCTGCTCGCCGACCACGGCCGCAAGGCGCTCGGGAAGAACGCCGCGCTCAAGCTGGGGCTCAACACCCACCACGGCAAGCTCACCTACCAGGGCGTCGCCGACGCCTTCGGCCTGGACTACGTGGAGCCGTTGGCCGCGCTGGCGTAAGGCCACCCCCGGTCGACAGTCCGGACCCCTGCCCGGTTCCGCGCGGCGTACCCTCGGAGCATGTTCTCCCGTCCACGTCCCCTCGGCGGTTCCTCCAGGCAGGGCGGGGCGCCCGTGAAGCGCGATCCGCGGCAACTGGCGCGGCTCCTGGCCTACGCGCGCCCGTACCGCCTGCTGTTCGTGCTGGGCGTGGCCGCCACGCTGCTGTCGAGCGGCCTGAACCTGATCTTCCCGAAACTGTTCGGCACGCTCATTGACGCGTCGTTCCTGAAAGTCGGCGGCGGGGACACCGGGCCGCTCGACCGCACAGTGCTGCTGCTGCTGGGCGTGTTCGCGCTGTCCTCCCTGTTCGGGGCCGCCCAGTCGTACCTGCTCGCGCGGGTCGGGGCGGGCGTGGTCGCGGACCTGCGCCGGGCGGTGTTCTCGCATCTGCTCACGCTCTCGCCGCGCTTCTTCGGGGAGCACAAGACCGGTGACCTGACCAGCCGCCTGACCGCCGACGTGGGCACCGTGCAGGGCGTGACGAGCAACGCCCTGGCCCAGCTCGCGGCGCAGAGCGTGACGCTGGTGGGAGCGCTGATCCTGCTGGTCACGACCAGTCCGCGCCTGAGCCTGCTCACGCTGGTCATCATTCCGCTGGTGATCGGCACGGCCGTGACCGTCGGGCGGCGCATCCGAACCGTCAGCCGCACCGTGCAGGACGCCGTGGCCCAGGCGAACGCCAGCGCCGAGGAGGCCATCAGCGGCGTGCGCGTCGTGCAGAGCTTCACCGCCGAGAACGTCGAACGCGGCCGCTATGGCGAGGGGGTTCGGGCCAGCTTCCTCGCGGCCCTGAAACGCGCCCGGCTCCAGGCGTTCATGTCCGGCATCATGAGCTTCCTGACCTTCTCGTCGCTGGCCCTGGTGCTGTGGTACGGCGGGCGGCAGGTCATGGCGGGCCTGCTCTCGCCGGGCAACCTCGTCACGTTCCTGTTCTACGCCCTGCAGGTGGGCGGCACGGTCGCGCAGCTGACCGGCATCTTCAACCAGTTCCAGGAGGCGCTGGGCGCGTCCAGCCGCATTTTCGAACTGCTCGACGAACGCAGTGACCTGCCCGAAGTCGCCGTTCCTGTCCCGCTGTCCCGCGCCGAGGGCCACGTGACCTTCCAGGCCGTGACCTTCGAGTACGGCACGGCCGCCGTGCTGCGCGGCATCGACCTGGAGGTGCCCGCCGGACAGGTCGTGGCGCTGGTCGGCCCCAGCGGGGCAGGGAAGACCACGCTGGTCAACCTGATCCCACGCTTCTGGGACGTGACCGGGGGCACGCTGCTGATCGACGGCCAGGACGTGCGCACTTACGCCCTGCACGACCTGCGCGCCCAGGTGGGGCTGGTACCGCAGGAAACGCTGCTGTTCTCCGGCACGGTGCGCGAGAACATCCTGTACGGCCGCCCCGAAGCCACTCCCGCCGAGGTCGAGGCGGCCGCCCGCGCCGCGAACGTCCACGAGTTCGTGACCGCGCTCCAGGCCGGCTACGACACGGTGGTCGGCGAGCGCGGCGTGAAGTTGTCGGGGGGGCAGCGCCAGCGGGTCGCCATCGCCCGCGCGATCCTGAAAGACCCCCGCATCCTGATCCTCGACGAGGCGACCAGCGCCCTGGACAATGAATCCGAGGCGCTGGTGCAGACCGCGCTGGATCGCCTGATGCAGGGCCGCACGACCTTCGTCATCGCGCACCGGCTCAGCACCATCCGGAACGCCGACCGGATCATCGTGCTCGATGCTGGGAAGATCGTCGAGGACGGCCCGCACGCGCAGCTGATCGCCGCCGGTGGCCTGTACCGCGACCTGTACGAGTTGCAGTTCCGCGCGCAGCAGGAAGGCCGCACGGAACTGGTCTGAGTCCTTCCCCCGGCCGGAGACAGCGCCGGATGTCGAGAGAGAACGCGGACTGGCCTTGCCCAGACTTGCCGGAAAGCCGATGAATCCGGCCTGACGCCATGCGGCACAATGCCAGCATGGAGCAACGCGAGTTTGGAAGCACGGGACTGAAGGTCAGCATTCTCGGGCTGGGTGCCGGGCAGATCGGGGACGCCCGGCACAGCGAGGACCTGGCCGGCACCCTGATGAACCGGGCGCTGGACTCCGGCGTGACCCTGGTCGATACGGCGCGCGGCTACGGTCTCAGCGAGGAGCGGATCGGCCGGCACCTCTCGTGGCGGCGCGACGATTTCATCCTCAGCAGCAAGGGCGGGTACGGAGCCGACGGAGCCACCGACTGGACGCCCGCCGCCATCCGCCTGGGCATCGAACAGGCCCTGAAGCGCCTGCGCGTGGACTGGATCGACATCTTCCACCTGCACTCCTGCCCGCTGGAGGTGCTGCACCAGGGCGAGTTGCTGGCCGCGCTGGACGATGCCCGCGAGGGCGGCCTGATCCGCGTGGCCGCCTACAGCGGCGAGAACGAGGCGCTGAAGTACGCCGTCACGTCCGGCCGGTTCGGCAGTGTCGAGACCAGCGTGAACCTGGCCGATCAGTGGAGCGCGCAGTACATCCTGCCGCTGGCCCGCGAAGCCGGTCTGGGGGTGATCGCCAAGCGGCCCATCGCCAACGCGGCGTGGCAGTACGCCCAGCGCCCCACCGGTCAGTACGCCGAGACCTACTGGGAACGCCTGGGTCGCCTCGATCTGGATGCCGTCCGCCAGGGTGCCGGCCTCGACTGGGACGAGTTCGCGCTGCGGTTCAGCGCCTACACGCCCGGCGTGCACAGCGCCATCGTCGGCACGGCCAGCGTGGACAACCTCGAACGCAACATCGAACTCGTGCAACGCGGCCCGCTGCCGCTCGATGTCCTCACGCACATCCAGGCCGCGTGGGACGAGCACGGCAAGGGCTGGGCCGGGGAAGTGTAGGCAGGCCGCACAGCAGGCGCCCGCCTCCAGTCCGGGGCGGGCGCTCAGCAAGCTGTCTGTTCAGTCCATCGCGAGTGCTAACTCGGGCTGCTGGACATCCACGCCAAGGCCGCGCAGGCGCTCACTGAGGCGCTCGTAGCCCCGGTTCAGGTACTGCACACCGTCGATGACGGTCTCGCCGTCGGCGGTCAGCGCGCCGATGATCAGGGCGGCACCGGCGCGCAGGTCTGCGGCCTTCACGGGCGCGGAGTGCAGTTTTGCGCCCTGGATCACCTGCGTGTAGCCGCTCACGGTGATGTTCGCGCCCATGCGGTGCAGTTCGGCCACGTGCGTCAGACGATCCGGGTACACGGGATCCTGCACCACGCTGGTGCCGGGCACCGTGGTGAGCAGGGCGCTCATCTGGGGTTGCAGGTCCGTGGGAAAGCCGGGAAAGCTCTGCGTGGTGATGTTCACCGGATGCAGGTCGCGGTCGCGGGCATCGACGACGATGCTGGAGTCGTGCTCCTGCACGTCCACGCCCATCTCCTGCAGTTTGGCGCTCACGGCGCGCAGGTGATCCGGGCGGATGTTCGTGAGGGTCACGCGGCTGCGGGTAGCGGCGGCCATGATCATGAACGTGCCGGCCTCGATGCGATCCGGGATGACCCTGTACGACCCGCCGCGCAGGGCGCTGACACCCCGGATGACCAGGGTGTTCGTCCCGGCGCCCTGGATGTCGGCGCCCAGGCTGTTCAGGAACTCGATCATGTCCACGACGTCCGTGTCGATGCTGGCGTTCTCCAGCGTGACCACGCCGTCGCCCAGCACGCTCGCCAGGATGGCATTGTGGGTACCGCCCACGGTGAGCAGCTCGAAGGCGAAGGTGCCGCTCAGGGCGGCGCTGCGGCGCGCGTCGAAGTTGCCGCCGTCCTCGGTGATCTCGGCGCCCAGGGCGCGCAGGGCCTTGACGTGCTGATCCACGGGACGGGGACCCCACGCGCAGCCGCCGGGCATGGACACGGTGGCCTGCCCGGCGCGGGCCAGGATGGCCCCCAGCACGATGAAGGAGGCCCGCATCTTGCTGACCAGCGCGTAGGGCGCGTCGGTGTTCAGGATCTCGGGGGTGTACAGTTCCAGGCTGTTGTCGCCCACCCAGACGTGCTGCGTGCCCAGATGCTGCATCAGATCCAGGATGGTGTAGACGTCCGACAGACGGGGGATGCCGTGAAGAACGACCTTCTCACTGCTCAGGAGGCTGGCGACGATGACCGGCAGGGCCGCGTTCTTGCTGTGTTGCGCGGCGACCGTTCCCGTGAGCGGGCGGCCTCCCTTGATGTGCAGTGGGGTCAGTTGCATGGATGTCCTTTGGTCAGCGGCCAGCGGGCCGCAGGGAAGCTGGGGGAAGACACGCACCAGAGTGCAGGTGCATGTTACACATGATGCTCACTGTACGTCTAGGCGGGCCGCTTTGCCAGCCGGTCTGGGCAGGAGCTGTCCAGACTTCGGGGCGCCTCACCTGAGTGCTGTACTGATGGTCGCCAACCCAGGAGATGCAACGTGGAGGACGATGTTGAGGACACTCAGGTGACGTGCTACGCTACCCCCGAGTCCCCGGGAACCCGCCGGTGGCCCGCTCAGGAGAGGTATGCCCAAGAAGGAACGCAAACGCCTGCAGGTGGTTATCAGCGATGAGCAGGACGCCCTCCTGACCCGCACGGCCTACGAACTGTCCAGCCCCGAGCGCCTGATCAGCAAGAGCGAGGTCGTGCGTCTGGCCATCGAGAAGATCGCCCGCGAACTGGGCGAGGGCGCGCACCTCGAGGAATACCGCGCGATCCTCGAGGCCGACGACATCAGCGACGAATCCTGAACCTCGACGTCTCATTGTGCGCCCAGCTCCGGCCCGGGCGCGCTTTTCTATGGCGGTAGAGGTTCAGCACAGCCCGGCGCGCTGCCGTGTTCAGGGGCGCATGGCCAGCGGTACCGGCAACACCCGCCGAGCGCCCATGTACCGGGCCGCCCAGTAGCGGTCGCCCAGCAGGTGATCCACGACCACCTTTCCCTGGTAGGTGTTCGCGTCCACGAAGGCGTCATCTCCCAGGTAGATGCCCACGTGCGACACGTGACCCTGGCCGTCCGTGTCGAAGAACACCAGGTCGCCCGGCTGCCACTGACCGCTCTCGACCGGATCGCCCACCAGGGCCTGCGCGGCGCTGGTGCGCGGCAGGTTCATTCCGAGCGGTGTGAAGACCTGCACGACCAGGCCGCTGCAATCCGTGCCGCTGCGGCTGGCCCCGCCGTACACGTACGGGGTGCCCAGCAGCGAGAGCGCCGCCGAGAGCCAGTCCGTGGGCTGGCCGCTAGCGACCGGAAGGGTGCTGGCCGTGGCGTCCGGCACCAGCGGTGGTAGTAGGGCGGCCGGCAACGTGGGCAGCTTGCTGGGTGGACTCAGGTTCGGCCGATCCGGCGCGGGCAGGGCCGGCAGGAAGGGTGACCCGAGCACTCCACCTGATGTGGCCGAGCTGGAGGTGGGGGAAGTGGGCGGGCTGGCCGGAGCCGAAGGTGGAGCGGGGACGCTGGCCGTGGTCGCGCCCGGACGCGCGGGAATCCGCAGGGCCTGACCGGCCTTCAGGGTCGCTCCGGGGGGCAGGGCATTCTCGTACAGCAGGGCCTCCACGCTCACGCCATAGCGGCGTGACAGGGCGTACAGGGTCTCGCCGGGCTGCACGGTGTAGACCAGCACCTCTCGCACGCGCAGCGTCTGCCCGACTTTCAGGGTAGGGGCGCTCAGGCCGTTCAGGCCCAGCAGGGTGTCCACGCTGATGCCGGCCCGGCGGGCAATCGAGTACGCGGTATCGCCGGGCTGCACCGTGACTGTCGACGCCGGGTCGGGCAGTACCGGCCCCGGCGCGGTGGCCGCAGCGGCTCCCAGGCTCAGGGCCAGGAGCAGCAGGGAACGGATCACGACAGGGTGTGGTCTGGGCATCCGGGGCAGGCTCGCAGGGACGACGTGAGGAAACGCTCTGAACTTGGTGAATGGTGCTGACCTTGGCACCGTAACATGCCTTTCCCCAGAACGCAACGTCCAGCACGGGCTTTCCAGCCGACTCGACCAATAGCATGCGTCTGGCAGGCAGTCTGGCGACATCCTGTGGCCAAGGGCAGTGCCACACACCCCTGCCGGTCGACCCCACGTTCAGTTCTTCAGGCTCGCTCAAGGCGGCCGACCGTTCCCCCTGGGCGTATGGTAGGGGGCGTGCTAGCGCGTGCCGACGCGTGGCGAGTCCGGACGTTCAGCGCCCTGCGCCACCCCAACTACCGCCGTTTCTGGATGTCCCAGCTGCTGTCGCTGGTGGGCACGTGGATGCAGGCGACCGCCCAGCAGTACTTGGTGCTGGAACTGTCCGGGGGCAGCAGCGCGGCGCTGGGCTGGGTGACGGTCGCGCAGTTCACGCCCAGCCTGCTGCTCTCACTGTTCGCGGGGGCCGTGATCGACCGCCTGCCCCGGCGCCGCGTGCTGCTGACCACCCAAGGCGTGCTGCTGCTCACGGCCGTGGCGCTGGCGGTGACCACGCACCTGGGGGTCGTGACCTTGCCGCTGGTCATGCTGATCGCGTTCGTGTCGGGCTGCGCGAACGCCTTCGACATGCCCGCCCGGCAGAGCATGGTCGTGGATTTCGTGCCGCGCAGCGACGTCAGCAATGCCGTCGCGCTGAACAGCCTGTCGTTCAACGTGAGCCGCACGCTGGGGCAGGCGCTGTTCGGAGTAGTCGCCGCGCTGGGCGTGTCCCTCTTGGCGGGCGGGGACGGCAGCCGGCTCGCGCACCTCGCGCTGCCGTTCTACCTGAATGTCGCGTCGTTCTTCGTGGTGCTCTACGTCCTGGCGACCCTGCCCTTCCCACCCCGCGAGGCTGCGCCCCACGGCAGCATGCTCGACGACGTCCGCGAGGGCCTGCGCTACGTGCGCCGCACGCCGGGAGTCCGCAACGTCATGTTGCTGGTCGGCCTGATGAGCCTGACGATCATCAATTTCAACGTGATCATTCCCTACTACGCCCGCGTGGTGTTCGGCGCCCGCGAGGCGACCTTCGGGCTCCTCTCGGCGGCCTTCGGGGCCGGGGCCATGGCGGGCGCGCTGTGGCAGGCCAGCCGTCCGAACCCGCTGCGGAACCTGCGGATCGGGGCGCTGATCCTGATCGGGTCAGCCACGGCGCTGGCCCTCACGCCCGGCGCGACGCTCGCGGTGCCGGTGCTGGCCGTGTGCGGCTTCGGCATGCTGAGCCTGCTGGTCAGTGCGAACAGCAGCGTGCAGCTGACCATTCCCGACCACCTGCGCGGCCGGGTCATGAGCCTGTATTCCTTCGTGCTGGTCGGCATGGGCCCGCCCGGCGCGCTGATCTCCAGTTACCTGATCGGCAAGACCGGACCGCTCGGGCCGCGCGTGGGCCTGATCGCCCTGGCTGCCCTGGGCGCCCTGGCCCTGCTGTTCCTATGGACACGCCTGCCCCGCCAGCTGGTGACGCCCGAGGCTCAAGCTGCCCCGGCCGACTGAGGGGACGACGGAGAGGCACCGCCGGGCAGCCGGACGGCAACCGTGGACAGGCCGTGGGCATGTCGGCTGGAAGCCGAGGTGCGCGGTAGGCCCGTGACCCCTATAATGCGCGGGTTATGCGTACGGTGACGGTAGGAACGCGCGGCTCCACGCTTGCGCTCGCGCAGACCCGCTGGGTGGTCGCCCGGCTGAAAGAGGAGTGGCCCGACACGGACTTCCGCATTCAGACGATCAGCACCAAAGGCGACCAGCAGCGGGGCAGCCTCGTGGCAATGGCCCAGCGGGGCGACAAGGGCTTCTGGGTCAAGGAGATCGAGGACGCCCTGCTGCAGAACCGCATCGATATCGCGGTGCACAGCCTCAAGGATCTGCCCACCGAACAGCCGGCGGAACTGGAAGTGTCGAGCATTCCCAAGCGCGTCGATGCGCGGGACATCCTGGTCGGCAAGGAAGGTATGAAGCAGCTCGCCAGCCTGCCGCAGGGCGCCCGCGTGGGCACCAGTTCCGTGCGCCGCAAGGCCTTCCTGAAGGCGTACCGGCCGGATCTGCAGGTCATCGAGTTGCGCGGCAACATCGACACGCGCCTCGCCGCGCTGGCGGGCGACGAGTACGACGCGATCATCCTGGCGGCCGCCGGTCTGATCCGCACCGAGATGCGCCACCGCATCGACGAGTTCATCGAGCCGGACATCCTGCTGCCTGCGCCGGGGCAGGGCGCGCTGGCGCTCGAGACCCGCGCGGACGACGACCTGAACATCGAGGTGGCCTACGCCATCCACGACCACACCACCGACGACCGCATCACGGCCGAACGCGAGTTCCTGGCGGGCCTGGGTGCCGGGTGTATGGCCCCGGTCGGCGCGCACGCGACCATCAAGGGAGGCCTGCTCACGCTGGAGGGCTGGGTCGGCGCGCTGGACGGCCGCGAGGTGATCCGGGGCACCACCCAGGGCGACGCGGCCGAATGCGCGGATCTGGGCGCAGAACTCGCGCAGGACATGCTGGGACAGGGCGCGCGCGACCTCGTGGACGCCGCGCACGTCTGACCTTCCATTGACAGGCCTGCAGCGGCTGGCGGTCATTCATACCGGCGGAACCATCTCCAGCCGGCCCGCTCCGGACGGGCGCGGCGTCACCCCGCAGCAGGCCCCCAGCGTGCCGGGCCTGGAGGGCGTGGTGGTCACGGATTACCAGCCGTTCACGCTGCCCAGCCCGCACGTCACGCCGCAGCACATGCTGGTGCTGGCGCGGCTGGTCGAGCAGGTTGCGCCGCAGCACGACGGTGTGGTCATCACGCACGGCACGGACACGCTGGAAGAAACGGCCTTTGCGCTGCACCTGCTGCTGCCGCCCAGCATTCCGGTGGTGCTCACCGGCAGCATGCGGCACATGGAGGAAGCCTCCTGGGACGGGCCCGGCAACCTGCTGGACGCCGCGCAGGTCGCCCTGCACCCCCGCACGCGCGGGCGCGGCGCGCTGGTCGTGTTCGGCGGCGACATCTTCGACGCGCGCACCGTCACGAAGATCCACACGACGGCCGTGGACGCGTTCGGCGGGTATCCCGGTCCGATCGGGCGGATCGATCGGGTCGGTCATGTGGCGCATGTCGAGTACTTCGCCACCCCGGATGCCCGTACGCCTCTGGCCCCACCCCACCTGGACGCCCACGTGGAGGTGCTGTACGCCTACGCCGGCTGGCAGGGCGAGGGCTACGCTGAGGCGGCCCGGCGTGCCGATGGGCTGGTCATCGCCGCGCTTGGTACCGGGAACCTGCCCGCCGAACTGCTGCCGCTAATCCGCGACACGCCGAAACCCGTGGTGATTGCCACGCGCACGCACGCCGGGCCGGTGCTGCCCGTGTACGGCTACCCCGGTGGCGGGGCCACGCTGGTAGAGGCGGGCGCGATTCCCGCGAGTTTCCTCAATGCCCACAAGGCGCGGCTGCTGCTGCTGACGCTGCTGAGTTGTGGTCTGGACACGCCGGGCATCCGCCACGTGTTCGCGGACGACGCGTACTGATTCACGGTCCGCTGGGGTTCACTGGGAGGAGCGCAGAAGAAGCGCCAGACTAAACGGAAGCGTCCGGCTGCGCCCTCGGCATGAATTCCGTGGCCGACCATCGAAACGCCCGCCATGTCGACTGGCGGGCGTTTCAGTGCGGGCGGATTACTGCAGGTCGAGGCGGATCAGGAAGCGTCCGCAGGACGGGCATTTGACAGGTGGCAATTTGCCCTGTGCGGCTTTCTGCTGGATGCTGACGGGCAGCACCACATTGCACCCCGAGCAGCGCCCACCCTTGATCTCCACGACGCCGAGGCCCTTTTTCGCCTTGCGGATCATGTCGTACTCGCGCATGGTGCGCCCGTCGAGGTTCTCGGCCAGGGCCGCGCGCTCCTGCCGGTCGGCCTCGCCCTGCTGACGCAGATCCTGGACGCGCTGGTCGTCACGGTCTTCCAGGGCAGACAGAGCCGGGCGCAGTTCGCGCATTTGCGCGCGCAGGCCGCTGGCCTTCTCGTTCAGTTCCCGCTGGCGCTCGCGCAGGGGCACCAGATCCTCTTCCATCTCGTCGGCCCGCTCACCGAGCTGCTGGATGCGGCTGCCGTACTGCGACTGCGCGCGGGCGTCGTAGGCGTTCTTGTCCTGCTCCTCTTTGGCCCGCTCGATCTGCTCGCGGGTTCCGGCCAGATCCTGCTCCTGGCCGCGTACGCGCCGGTCGACGTCTTCCAGGGTGATCTCGGTGTCTTCGAGGTCATTGTTCAGGCTTTCCTGCTGGCTGCGGGCAGCCCGCAGGTCATCGGGGATATTCAGTTCCTCATCGCGCAGGCGGTCGAGGTTCAGGTCGAGTTCCTGAACGCGTTGCAGGCGGTGAAGGGGGGTCGTGTCACTCATTCTTTGCAGTCTACCCCCATGTTCCCCGAAGCGGCCGGAGCGTACATGACACATGAACGACCGCCGGGGCGGCGGCGCGTCCGGTCAGCTGTGGGCGGTCACGCCCACCTGCGGGCAGAAACCCTGCATGGCGCAGCCACCGCAGTCCGGCGTGCGGGCGTGGCACACCCGGCGGCCGTGCAGGATCAGGGCGTGGTGCAGGAATACCCAGCGCTCCCGCGGGAACAGTTTTTGCAGGTCGGCCTCCACCTTGTCCGGGTTGGCGTGCGTGCTCAGGCCGAGCCGCCGGGCGAGGCGGCCCACGTGCGTATCCACGGCGATGGCCGGGTAGCCGTAGGCGTTGCTAAGCACCACGTTCGCCGTCTTGCGCCCCGCGCCGGGCAGGGCCACGACGGCGTCAAAGTCATTCGGAACCTCGCCGCCGTGGCGCTGAACCAGGAGTCGGGCCAGCGCGGCCAGATTCCTGGCCTTGCCCCGGTACAGGCCGATCGAGCGGATCAGCGGTTCGAGATCCTCGGGCAGGGCGGTACCCATGGCGTGGGCGTCGGGGTAGCGGGCGAAGAGGGCGGGTGTGGCCGCATTTACGCTGACGTCCGTGGCCTGCGCGCTGAGCACGGTGGCGACCAGCAGCTCAAAGGGCGTGCTGAAGTTCAGTTCGGTGCGGGCGTCGGGGTAGGTGCCTTCCAGGGTGGCCAGCACCTGCGGCGCTCGCTGCCGGGCACCGGCAGGCAGACGGGTGGGCGCGGCAGGGCGGCTGGAACGGGTCACGTGGTCAGGCTACAGCGGCTGGGAGGTACGCGTGGATGTGGAACAGGACGGGCCAGTCGGCCTCCCACGGCCTATGAAACAAGTTGCAATCGTTTGCAATCAGTCTAGACAACCGAATTGTAAGGAATTGCGCTAAGTTAAGGAAAGTGTAAAACTCCACGCATGCTCCAGGGATTCCGGAATTTCGTCCTTCGCGGGAACGTGGTCGATCTGGCCGTCGGTGTGGTCATCGGTGCCGCGTTCGGCGCCGTGGTCACCGCCTTCACCAAATTCCTGCTCGACCCTCTGGTGAAACTCGTGACCGGCGGGGCCAAGGTCGGCGGGGCCTTCACGGTCTCCGGTGTGGTCTTCGACTACGGCACGTTTATCACGGCGCTGATTCAGTTCGTGCTCACCGCCCTGGTGATCTACCTGTTTGTGGTCGTCCCCATGAACCACATCAACGAACGCCTCAAGCGCGAGGAGAAACCCCCGGTCGCCGAGCCCAGCAACGAGGAAAAGCTGCTGGCCGAAATCCGCGACGCCCTGCGCGCCCGCCCCTGAACCCAGGTTCACCGGAACGCGGCTTCCGTTCGTCGGGGCCGCGTCTTTTCTGTCGCCATCCGGACAGCCCCGCCACCCCCAGTCGCCTGGGCGGGTAGCTTGAGCGCATGACGGATCACGCCGACCCCACCGCTGCCCCCTGGACGTACGAGACGGCCGCCGTCCAGACCGCCATTCCCCGCGGCCTGGGGGAGACCATCGGCTTTCCCATCCACGCGGCGGCCGCCTTCCAGTTCGACACGCTGGAGCAGGCGCAGGAGGAATTCCAGGTCAACGACGGCCTGAGCTACGCCCGGCTGCAGAATCCGACCGTCCGCGCCCTGGAAGCCCGACTGACGGCGCTCGAAGGGGGCGCGGCCACCGTCGCCGTCTCGACCGGGCAGGCGGCCACCCTCACCAGCATCCTCAGCGTGTGCCGCGCCGGGGATCACGTCGTGTCCGCCGCGAGCCTGTTCGGCGGCTCGACCGGCATGCTCACCAACATCCTCCCGCTGATGGGCATCACCGCCACGCTGGTGGACGGTACCCCCGAGGCCATCCAGGCCGCCATGCAGCCGAACACCCGCGTGATCTGGGCGGAGATGATCAGCAATCCCTCCGGGGACGTGCCGGACATCGCCGCGCTGGCCGACATCGCGCACGCGCAGGGTGCCGTGCTGGCCATCGACAACACCTGCGGCAGCGTGGGTTACCTGTGTCGACCGCTGGAGCACGGAGCGGACATCGTCTCGCAGTCGCTGACCAAGTGGGCGGGCGGGCACGGCAGCGTCATGGGCGGCAGCGTCACCGTCGGTACCCGGCATGACGTCAGCCGCAACCCGATCTTCGCGGATGGGGGTGCCAGCAGCATCCTGAACGTGCGCGGGGAGGCGGCCCTGGCGTGGCGGCAGCGCTGGCTGGGCGCGCACCAGATCGGTATGACCCTCGCCCCGCACTCCGCGTTCCTGATCGCCCAGGGTCTCGAAACCCTCGGCCTGCGCGTCCAGCGGGAAAGTGTGACCGCCCTGGCCCTCGCGCAGTGGCTCCAGGCACACCCGAAGGTCGGGAAGGTCAGCTACGTCGGCCTGCCGGATCACCGCTTCCACGCGAACGCCATGAAACAACTCCCGCGCGGGCAGGGGGCCGTCCTGACCTTCGAGGTGCCCGATCCTTCGGCCTTCCTTTCCCGTATCCGCGTCCTGCGGATCGCTCCGAACCTCGGTGACGTCCGGACGCTGGTCGTGCACCCCTGGACCACCACCCACGGCCGCGTGCCCGAAGCGGCCCGGTACGCGGCCGGCGTCACCCCCACCACCATCCGCATGAGCGTGGGCGTGGAAGACCTGGGCGACCTCCAGGCCGACATCGAACAGGCGTTGTAAGCAGAACAGGGGAGAGCAGCGGGCCGGCTGGCCCGCTGCTCTCCTCGCTGCAGGCCTAGAGCCAGGCCTTCTTGCCGATCACGTAGTCGCGCTCAAAGTCCGGATCGGACTTGGTCAGGTAGATGATGCCCTCCACCAGCCCCAGCAGGCCGATCGCGCCGCTCACCAGGCTCGCCAGCGGAATGGTCACGATCAGGCCCACGCCCAGCGTGACCAGTCCGAGCAGCAGGGCCAGGATCCACACGCCCACATTCACGCCCAGCATGATCAGGCCCGGCGTCGTCATGCCCAGATAGAACTTGTGCACGCCCAGGCTGCCCAGGATGATGCCCAGCAGGCCCGCGATCACCTTCTTCTGCCCCACGTCGCTCGACGAGATCGCTGAACTGACCTGCTGCATCGCCTGCCGCGCACTGTCACCCAGCGAATCCAGCTCGCTGCGGGCCGATGCTGGAGCCGCGTACGGCCCCTGCGGCATGACCGGATCCTTCGCCTGGGCGCCCGTGGCCCGCGAGACCCAGTCGCCGTCCGCGGTCACCGTGGGTGCAGCTGGCGCGGCGCGCGGGGCAGGCTCGGGAATCCGCAGATCCTCCGGCCACGTGGGGGCCGCCGACACCGCCGGAGCAGCGGGCGGCGCCGGCTGGCTCGGGAAAGCGGCCGGGGCGGCCTGTGGGCCGGTCACCACGTCATCCACCCACGAGGGGGCAGGGGCGGCCGGCGCCGCGGGTGGGGCCGCCGGTCTGGGCGCGGCGGCGGGCGCGTTCAGCACCTCGTCCACCCAGGACGGCGCGTTTCCCTGGGGAGTCCGGTCGGTGCCCGCTTTATCGTCAGGGTTCGTCATGCCCCACAGTACGCCGCCAACCTGCCCGGAGTTTCATCCGCCGAAAGTCAGTGCTGGCGGACGCCGCGCGCCACGATCACCGGCAGCGGTACCGTGACCCGCCCGTCCGCGAAGAGGGGCGCGAGGTCCGCCCTGTGCTCCGCCTCGATCTGCGACCGCACCTCCGGCGTGAAGCCCGCCAGCGGCCCTCCCTCCAAGCCCGCCACGATGTCCGTCCAGCGCGTGTCCACGTCGGGCAGGACGTAGGGCACGTCGGTCTGTTCCACGGTCACCTCTGCAAGCCCCGCCGCCACGAACAGGTCGCAGGCGGCATCCTGGTTGGGAATGCGCCCCAGCGGCGGAAAGCCCGGCGTGACCCCGTGCGCGCCCAGCCGCGCCCGCCAGCGGCCCGGCAGGTCGCCCATCAGGCCCTGTCCGTACGACGACACCACCACCGTGCCCCCAGGCCGCACCACGCGCCGCCACTCCCGCAGCGCGGCGACCATGTCCGGCACGAAGAACAACCCCGAGGCACACACGACCACGTCGAAGGACGCGTCACCGAACGGCAGGGCGGTCGCGTCCGCCTGCACGAAGGAGACGTTCTGAAGGCCGCCCGCCCGCGAGCGCGCCACGCTCAGCATGCCGTCCGACAGGTCCGCCCCCACCACCCGGCCCCCCGGTTCGGTCTTTGCCGCGAGCGCTAGGGCCACGCTGCCCGTGCCCGTCATCACGTCCAGCACCTCCTGCCCGACGCGGACATCCAATTGATCGGCGACGAACTGCGCGGTCAGCGTCAGGAACCCCATCCGGTCGTAAGACGCCGCGAGGTTGTCGAACTGCCGCTGGTTGCGTTCCTCCCACCCCTCTGAAGTTGTCATGAATCACTGTACGCTGGGCCGCCCCGCCCGGTGGCCGGACTTCACCGGGAGGCTGGGCTTACAGTCCGGGAATCGGGGCGGCCACGTCCCTGATTGGATGCCCCCCGGCTGCCGAATCGCTGCCGATCTGTGTGGTCGCGTCGGTGAGCGACTGGATGTCGCTGTCGTTGAGCTGCCCGGCCTTGGCCCTGTTGCCGATGGCCGTGAACGACGCCTTGAGCTTGACCAGTTCCCCATCGAGCTTCTGCAACACCGGGTCGTGACTGGTATGCGCGACCTTCTCGGCCACGTTCACTTCGTGCGCCGCGAACAGCAGGGCCAGTCCGCCCTTCGCGAAGGCCGCGGTTCGCCCGGCCGCGCCACTGGCAAACCGTCCGGCCCGGTACGGCGCGAGCACCCAGTGATGGAACGCGTAGTACGCCACACCCAGGTGCGCGACAAAACGCGTCTTGTCCAGGATGGCGTGCGACGTGCTCAGCGGCCCGGCCACGACAGCAATGGAGGCGAGCACGGTCAGGCGGCGAACGGCAGAGGTGGTCATGCAGGAAGCGTGACCCTGGCCGCTCATCGACACATGAAACGGACGGTCAGGTCTCCAGCACGGCCCGCACCTGCGCCACCCGCTCCGCGACACTGCCGCGCAGCAGCGTGAACGGCACCCCGCGCGACGTCAGATCCTGCCGGATAAAGGCCTGCTGCACGCCGCGCACCTCGGTATTCGCCCGCCAGCCGTCCTGCTCGTGCGGCAGGTCGGTGCCACACAGGAAGGCGTGGGCGTACCGGAACCGGCACTCTGCGGCCAGGGCGTGCAGTTCCGGGCGGGCCGTGCCCGTCAGCAGGTACGACCACATCAGCGTCGTGGCGGCGTCGGTATCGCTGAACACCCAGCGGTGGACGCCGGGCGACGTGGCCGCCTCGTCCTCCAGCGCCCGGTGGCCCCGCGCGATTTCGAGGAAATGCTCCGGCGAGAGCGCCCCGTTCTCGCGCTCGTACACGTCCCGGCCGTACTCGCGCACCCAGGCGGTGCCAACGGCCTCCCCCAGCGCCCGCGTCAGGGTGCTCTTGCCGGTGCTCTCGGCGCCCAGGATCACCACCCGCCGCACGAAGTGGGCGTACACCAGGGGATCGAGGAAGTGCCGCAGGGTGTGAACGTCCGCCCGGAGGGCCGTGCCGCTGACCGGCACCGTTGCCCGAGCCTGATCTACACACACGTGCGCTGCACCCAGCGACGCCGCGAAGGCCTCGCCATAACTCTCGGACGTGTACACCACGTCCGGCTGCACACCCCAGCCGTCCAGCACCCCCCGCACGTACTCGCGGTGAACGTTGTCCGGCTCGTCATTGAGCGGCGGATTCGGCGCGTCCGGCAGCAGCTCCAGCCCCGGAACCAGCCGCGCCGGGTACAGCCTGCGAATCCACGTGCGCCGCAGCGGAGACGGCATGTCCGGGAAGTCGGGCCGCGAGTACACCCACACGCTGACCCGGTCGCATTCGGCCAGCGCCCGGTCGAGCACCCTCATGTGGCCCACGTGCAGCGGCGCGAACTTCCCGACGATCAGGCCATGCCGGTACCGCTGAACCACTATGGGTTCGCCTTGAAGACTTCGCGGATCAGGGTGTTGATCGCGTCGGTCAGGGCGGCCGTGGCCCGGTCGGCGGTGTTCTTCTCGTCGTTTCCGACATTCGTGGCCACCAGCACCGCCGCATTGCGGCCCGGCACGACCCACATGTAGGCGTAGTTGAAGGTGTTCGACCCCGTGTGCCACAGCAGCGGCCCCTTCGCCCACGGCACCGCCGGATTGATCGACCAGCCCTGCGCGTACACCGGCCTGTCCGGGCTGAAACTGTCGGTGTGCAGGCGCTTCCACGTCTCCGCTTTCAGGAACGCCGAGCCGCCCGCCTCGCCGGTCAGGTGCGCGATCAGGAACGGCGCCATGCCCATGACCGGACAGCGCACCCGATCCGACCCCTCGACCACCGCCGAGTTTCCGCTGTCCATGGGGAAGACCTGCACGCCCGTCGCCGTGAACCGGTGGGGCAGGGGATCGCCCGCCTCGCCCGGCCCGAAGGTGCAGCCGGTCATGCCCAGCGGCCCGAACAGTTCCTCACGCATCAGCGTCTGCCAGTCCTTGCCCGTGACCTTCTCGGCCATCATGGTGGCGGTCACGTAGCCCACGTTCGAGTACGAGTACCCGGCTGGCAGATGCGGCTGCGCGTACCCCTGCTCAATGAACGCCTTGCGGGCCGCCCACCGGTCACCCGCCATGGCGGGCGGCGGCAGGTGTGGCGTGCCCGCGCGGTGGGCCAGCAGCGTGCGCAGGGTCACGTCCCGGTACTCGTCGCGCATCTTCACGTCGGGCAGCACGTCCACCACCTTGCTGTCCCAGCTCAGCAGGCCCTTCTCGACCAGCCGCGCGATCATGGTGGCCGTCATGGTCTTGCTGGTCGAGCCCAGCTGGAACACGCTGCTGGCGGTCACCGCCGCCCCGCCCGGCGTGACGTTCCCCGACACGCCCGCCCCGAACATGCCGGAGCCGGTCACGGCCACCCCCATCAGGGCCGGCAGGCCGTACTTGGCGCGCAGCCCGTCCAGCAGGCCTGAGAAGTCCTGGATCGGGGCTGTCTGGGCCAGGGAAGTGCTGCCCAGCAGGGCCGCCGCCAGAATGACGTTACGCATGCTCAAGTGTACCCGCGGTCAGCCGGGCTTCATCCCGCCTCCAGGTGCGCCAGCCGTACACGCTCATGCCCGCCAGGATGAACTGCAGGGTGAACAGCATCCAGTAGCTCGCATGCCAGAAGTACACGGCCTGCACCGCATTCACCACGATCCACACCGGCCACGACCACGCCCAGCGGCGCGTGGTGCCGAAGTTCGCCACCAGCGACAACGTGACCGCCACGAACTGCACCCAGTTCCACGCGGCAGTGAAATCCGTGACCGCCACCGTGTACGCGAAGATCGCCAGGCTCGCCACCCACGTCACGCCGTACCACACCGGCTCGTTGAAGTGGATCTCGCCCCGTGCCCGGCGGGCTTCCAGGTGCCACAGGTATAGCCCGTGAATGCCGAAGAGCAGGTACGTGACCTGCAAGCCCGCCAGCATCCACTGCCCGCCCGCCAGGAAGAGCAGGAAGTACGGCAGCAGCGACAGGTTGCTCCAGTGCCAGTACGCGCTGGATTTGCCGAACAGGAAGTACAGGCTGACCAGCACGCACAGCCCGCCCGACAGGTCGAGGGCCAGCGGGGGAATGTTCACGCCAAACACGTTCATGACGCCACCGCCAGCAGCCGGGCAAAGGCGGTCTCCCAGGGCCGCGTGGGCACGACCGGCCACGCGCGTTCCCGCGACCGCGCGGCCAGCCACTGTCCGAAAGCCACGCTGACGGCGGCCCGGAGGTGCTGCGGCCCGGCCTCCGGCTCACGGCTCAGGAAGTTGGCGAGGAGCTGGACTTGCTCCGGCTCGTCGATCAGGGCGCCGCGCACCCGCCCGGCTTCGATGAACGGCGCGAGGGCCGGTTCGTCCCACAGTTCCGGCGTCAGGTCATCGCCCTCCAGCACGGCGGGCCGCTCGGCCTCCAGACGATCCACGACGACCGCCGCGAACGCGGGCCGCAGCACCCGCGTGACCTCGGCGGTGCGCGCCGCGATCTCACCCGCGCCCAGCGAGAAGGGATCGGGGTGCGTGCTCCACCAGTGCAGCGTGGGCTGTCCTTCAGGGGTGGTCAGGTGCTCCCAGAGCACGTTGAAATCGTCCGCCTCGGCCAGGGCCACGCCGAAATGCTGCGCCAGCGCCCCAGCGACCGACGACTTTCCCACGCCGGACGCCCCGCCGATCACGAACACGTCCCAGGAGCGCGGTGCGGTCATGCCCCGCCCCGCAACTGTCCGCGCAGTTCCATCAACAGTTCGCCCAGGCGGTTGCGGCCCGAACCGTCGCCGCCATCGGCCCAGTAGGCATCGTTGCGTGTGTGCTCGACCAGCACCGCCTCCCCCGTACCCAGCAGCAGCGCCCGTAAGTCCGCGTGCTGCGTGAACTTCGCGTGCAGCGCCACGCGCATCACGTCGTCCTTCGCTGCCTCCCAGTCGGTGCGGAACGGCAGGTCGCGCCGCCGGCCCAGCTGCGCCGCCAGCATCGGCGTCGGCTGGGCGCGCACCTCCTCGACATGGGGTGTGCCCACGAATTTCTGTGCCTGGAAGTAATGCTCGGACGTGGGCCAGACCAAACCATCCAGCTCGATGGGATGCCGGCTAAAGTTGCTGAACTCCCCGTACGGCTTATCAGTCGCGTAAAACAGAATCGGTTCCATCTTCAGACCTCCACATCTGTCCTGCCGCCCGCCAACCCGCAGGAGTACAGTTTTCCCAGGAACCCGCCCACAGGCTGGAAGCCCTCACTCAGGTCGCGTCGTACGTGAGCACTTCAACCGCCGTTTCCCGGCACTGGAGGAACGATGACCGCCCACCACCGAAGGCCCCGCCCGCCCGGCTTGGCGTTCCTGACGCTCGCCATCACCGCCTGCGGCGGCGGCCTGCCCACGCCCAGCTCGCTCGTCCCCACCGCCACGATCTTCTCCGGCCAGGTCGAGAACGGTACCAACGCCAATCCCCTCCCTACCACCGTCACCATCGTCGGCACCAACCTGCAAGGCGCCACCCTCGACTTCGGCGGCGAAGGCCCCGGCACGGCTCTGAACATCAATGCTGCGGGCACCGTCTTGACTGTCGTCGCCCCACCCAACCTGCCCGGACGTCGCCCCGTGATCGTCCGCACCCCATACGGCAAGGTGAACGCCGGCGTGTACACCTTCCGGCAACCCACGCCCAGACCCATCGTGTACCTGCTGACCGCCTACCCCACCAGCGGCCCCGCCACCGGCGGCACCACCGTCACCCTGGCCTTCGACGGCAACCTCACGTACAACCCCGCCGACCCACCCGGCTTCACCCTGCCCGACGTGTACTTCGGTGCCGTCCAGGCTACCGGCGTCACCGCGCCCGTCCAGATGCCCGGCGGCCTGGAACGTTACACCATCACCGCCGTCGCTCCGCCCGGCACCGGCTTCGTCGATATCACCCTGAAATGCCCGGTGGCGAGCTGCTACACCTTCAGTACCACCGATTCCGTGCCCTACCAATACGTGCCTTGAGCGGTGCGACCATGCTGGTCTGACACGCGGGCCATTGCCTTGCCGGGCCGTACGAACGAGATCGAGACCACTCACCATTCATCTCCTCAAATCCGTGTGAGCACAGCCACCTGCCTGGCCAGGGCCGTTAGATTCCAGACTTCGCCTTCCCGCACCAGAAACCCCTGTTGCGCCAGCCCCAGCAGCGCCGCCGCGAACTCCTGCCGGGACAGGCCCGCCACCGTCGCCGTGCCGTTCACGGGCACGCTGTCCCCAAACGGGTCAATCGGGTCGAGCAGGTCGAACATTCCTACAAACACCCGCAGTTCCCGATCCGACATTCCCTCTATGATCCGCATGGTCTGGAACTTGTCCGGCGCGGGCGGCGGGAAGCTCAGCACGCACCCGGCCAGCGCCCGGGCAATGAAGCGCAGCTTGTCTTCCGATTCAGCCATTTCGGCGGCGCGGACGGCCTGGACGACGTTAGCCTGGAAGGCATCGGAACGAAGGTAGGTGTGATCTACCGCCCCTGCAAAAGCAACCAGCAGAGCGTGGAATTCGGTCTGAACGTGCGTGGCGAGACGCGCCGCCTGCCGCTGGTTAGCGTAAGCGAACCACTCCGAGAGGGAAGAAGCGGGGAGACCAAGCGGCTCCAGCGACTGGAGAGCGGGGAAGAGGGGGAGGAGAGCGTTCATAAATGCTTCAACTCGCGCGTTAAACCCCCTAATGCTGCGGCGATTCCGTTTTTGGGGAACGGAATGTATACAACCCCTTGAATATTTGTTGGTATGTTTACTTCATTCTCGTGGAGCAGACACACCCTATCCGCGCCGTACTTACCCTGAAAATAGCCGATTTCATGAATGACATTCTCTCTAGCTCTAACTTGCTCGTCTAAAGTAAAGTCGTCGCCCGTCATAACAATTACCGCATATCCGCAGTTATCCGATTCATCGATTAGCTTTTGGAAGATGGTTCTACCCCTATTGGCCTCTTGAGCTAGTTCAAGAGTGGGAATTTCCAAAGTGCGTTCGACAAATTCTTGAATCTCTCGCCAAGCAGCATCCCGTCCATGCGATAGAAAAACTCTTCTAGGCCTCGGTGACAACCTTGAGCCCCGAGAATTTTTGCTGCTCCATACCGATAAGAGGATACCAATTTCGTCCGAAATCGCGTGTAGATCATCTGAATGGTAGTATTCTTCACTAGAACCTGAGCCAGACTGGTAGATCTCTGGAGGTCTAGAGGAAGTCAACAACCCTTCTGGCGGAGAAATTTCAGAGATGAATTCATTCTTTATACGAAAATATGACTCTACTAGCTGCTTTATTCGCTTTGCCGGCGTTCCGTAAGAAGGAGCTATACCCGTGTCAATAGCATTTTTTATAGCAGCAGCAGAATCGACGATCGAACTCACGCCCGGCCCCTTACCTCGTCCAGCGTGTCCCTCACCAGCAACTCCCCGTCCCGGTACACGGTTCGCATGAGGCTGCCGGGAAAGTCTGTATCGAAGGTCTTGTACGCCTTCGTGACCATGCGGCCGTTTTCCTGCACCAGATCGAGGACGCCGTCCTTGCTGCGTTTGCCCGGATCGGTCACGGGGTCTTTGTAGATGCCCCGGTACTCGCCGTCGATTAGGCCCGCGCTGGCCTTGTAAGCGAAACGCTGGGTGTCCCGGTCGACTTTCTGCAACAGCGCTCCGCCCATGCCGAAGGCGACGTTCTCGGCGCTGTAGCCGTCCACGTCGAGGTTCCCCAGGATCTGCCGGATGGTCTGTTCGTCGATGCCGTCGCCCTGGATCACGCGGACGTGGTTCAGGACTTTGTAGCCCTTGCTGTTGGTGGTGGTGCCGTAGCGGGCAGCGAGGGCGTTCACGGCGAGGCGCACCATGGCGGGCGGTTCGCCGCTGTCGGGCCTCACGACCAGCGTGCCGCCCGCGTCGATCACCTGTTGTTTGAGTGTGTCGCCCCACAGGTTGTTGATGGCGTTCTTGAGGTCGTAGCTGTCGCTGACGACGGCGTAGACGCTGCCGGGTTTGCTGAAGCGGGCGATCATGTTGCGGTACGCGTCGACTTCGTGTTCCTTGCCCCAGCTGGTGATAGTGCTGTGTTCGGCGGCGGGAATGCTGAACGCGGCGATATCGGCGTCGTAGTGGTTGCGGCCCACGCGCAGGGCTTCGAGCGTGTCGCTGCCCTGGAAGTTGATGAGGTGCGCCAGGCCGCCGATGCCTGCGCTCTCGCGGCTGGAGACGCCCCGGCTGCCGAAGTCGTGGAGTTTGAAGGGCAGTTCCTCGGCGGCGCGGTCGCTGCTGTGTTCCAGGGCGGCGCGGATGATCTCGCGGATGGCGTAGGACTGCGTGGCGACAGTGGTGGGGTACCACACGCGCATCAGCATGGTTTCGAACCAGCCGGGCAGCCACGGCAGTTCGGGGTCGGTGTTCGTGACGCTCATCAGGATGTTGTGGATGGGCACGACCGTGCCTTCCGGAACGGCGCGGATTTCCAGGGGAAGCTTGCCGCCGTGGACGGTGACGATTCGCATCCAGCCTTCAAAGGGGAAGGGTTCGCCGTGCGCCTCGATCAGGGTGCGGGCTTCCTCGACCATCTCGGCGGTGATGCGCCGGGTGAGGTATTTGTCCAGGAGGTACTGGAGGCCGAAGAAGCGCGTGGCGGGGTACTTGCCGCCCCGGCTTTCCAGGTAGCTGAACAGGCGGGTGGTGCCCGCTGGGTACTGGAGGAAGTGGCTGCTCTTGTAGCTGTCGGTGTCGAGGATCAGGTTGTCGTCGGACAGGTGGGTGCGGTTCAGTGTGGTGGTCATGGTGTGCCTCCCAGGATGGGGTCTGCTGCTGACTCATAATCCGATTTACTATTATGACAAATATGAGAACTAGTTTCGGAAAGGGTGCTGCATGGCAGACTCGTGCCACGCTGACGGGGGTATCCGTCGGGGGAGCGCTGCGAAGTCCTTCACGCCACCCGACCGGGCGTTCATTTACGATTTCTTCATGCGTGTGCCCCGCCTGACCGTTGCCCTGGCTCTCTGCACCCTGCTGCTCAGTTGCGGAGGGACGAGTGCAGAGACGGGCGCCCAGACGGGCTCCACGCCACCCAGCACCACACCTCCTGGCACCCCTCCCACCGCGAACCTGCCCAGCGCCGCGTGGAGCGATCCCGCCACCTGGGGCGGCACCCTGCCAGCCGCCGGCGCGAACGTGACCCTGCCCGCCGGGAAACGCGTGATCCTCGACGTGTCGCCACCTGCCCTGGCGGGCCTTACGGTTCCCGCCGGCAGCGCCCTGGAATTCGCGGAGAAGGATCTGACCCTGCAATCCGAGTGGCTCATGGTTCACGGCGAACTGCGGATCGGCAGCGAGGCCGCACCCTTCACGCACGACGCGGACATCATCCTGACGAACACCACGCCCGACGAGAACGTCATGAATATGGGCGACCGCGTACTGGGGATCATGGACGGCACGCTGGAACTGCACGGCCAGACCCGGCTCCCGTGGACGCGCCTGAATGCCACGGCAAATGCGGGCAGCAGCACCCTGACGCTGGAACGCGCGCCCGACTGGACACCGGGCAGCACCCTCACCCTGGCCAGCACGGATTTCGACCCAGGACAGACCGAGCAGGTGGTCGTGCAGCGCGTCTCGGGCACCCAGGTCACGCTGGCCACGCCGCTCCGGTTCACGCACTGGGCGCAGACCACCACCCTGGGCGGCCACACGCTGGTGGAACGCGCCGAGGTCGGTCTGCTCACCCGCAACATCCGCGTGGCGGCCAGCGAGGACGCCATGCAGTCGCAGCTCGGCGCGCACGTCATGATCATGGGCGCGGCCACCGCCCACATCGAGGGCACCGAGTTCACGCGCGTCGGGCAGGTGAACACCCTGCGGCGCTACCCGGTGCATTTCCACCGCCTGGGCAGCGCCGCGGGGTCGTACTTCCGCGACAACTCCATTCACCAGTCCTTCAACCGCTGCCTCGTCGTGCACGGCACCAGCGACCTGCGCGTGCAGGACAACGTCACGTACGACAACGTCGGCCATTGCATCTTCCTGGAGGACGGCGACGAGACCGGCACCCAGATCACCGGGAACCTCGTGACCCTGGTGCGCCGCCCCGACAAGGAGAAGGGCCAGACACCGTTGCTGGACAGCGACAACGACCCGGCCGGGTACTGGGTCAGCCACCCGGCGAACACTGTGAAAAACAACGTTGCGGCGGGCGTGGAGGGCAGCGGCTTCTGGCTGGCCTTCCCCGAACACCCGACCGGCCTGGGCGCGGCGGGCGGCGCGGCCATCTGGAACCGCCGCACGCCGCTCGGGGCCTTCGACGGCAACGTGGCGCACAGCGGCGACCGGGGCCTGAACGTGGACAACGGCCCTCAGGCCGACGGCACCCACACCGAGACCACGTATTACATGCCGCGGGTGAACCCCGCCGACGAGAAGTCCGCGCCCGCCCCGGCCGCCTTCACGAACTTCACCGCGTACAAGCAGCGGGATCAGGGCGCGTGGCTGCGCGGCGAGCACCTCACCCTGAATGGCGCGGCCCTCGCCGACAATGCCGTGGGCGCCACCTTCGCCGCCGACCAGACCGCCCTGACCGGCTCTCTGCTGGTTGGCGAGACCGCCAATGTCGGCACCCCCCAGCCCTGGGAGAAGACCGGGGCGAGGGGCCGCAGCCTGCCCCGCCCGTGGGACGCGACCTTCCCCATTCGCGGCTACCAGTTCTACGACGGTCACGTCAGCATCCGCGACACCGCGCTGGCCGCCTTCCACCCGGACAGCGTGCGGCAGGCGAGCGGTCTGGGTTACCTGACGCAGAACGCCTTCTCCATCGACCCGGCGAACGCGGCGCAGGGTGTGACGTGGCTCGACGACAGCCTGCCGGTCTACCTGCCCCCCGCCGAGCCCGACAAGGACGGCGACAAGGCCGCGACCTTCCTGGATGCCGATGGCAGCGTGACTGGAACCGCGGGCAAGACCGTGACGGCCAGTGCCCTGCTGCGGGACGCACCCGACTGCGTCGCGCGACCCGCGTGGGGGGCCAGCGTGTGCGGCGGCACCTACGCCCGGCTGTGGCTGAACGACGTGACCGGCAGCAAGCTCGCGCCGCTGCACGCCTCGAACGCCCGGGGCAGCGGCATTGACCTGACCGGGACGCCGGACGACTTCACCTCCTTCTCGACCAGCGTGCGCCTGGGCGAGGCGTACGCCCTGGTCCCGAGCGCGGCCTCTACGCACCTGCGCCTGGGCTTCGACGGCCGCGCCCCCGGCGACACGCTGCGCCTGACCCTGCCCGTGACAGGCACGCCGATCCTCTACCGCGACTGGTGGATTGACGAGCGCAACCGCCTCAAGCAGGTGCCCCTGGCCAGCCTGGATGCCACGACCGGCGACAGTTATGCCTTGAACGGCGGCACCCTGTACCTGAAACTCGTCGTGCGACCGGGGACTGACTTCGCCGTGCTGGACGTCTGCAAGGCCGCCCTGTGCCAGTGATGGGCCGCGCCCTGGCCCGGTCATGACCTGATCATGCCCACCTGCCTACCCTGAACTGACCGGAGGAGACCGGCCAGCACGGGGGGAGGACAGGACATGACGAGCACGCCGAGCGTCATCTGGAACGAGGCGGCACTGGACGCCATCCGCCGGACGCGCCCCTGGGCGCCGGTGGCCGCGCGGGCGCTCTTCCTGCTGCATGCCGCCATGTTCGACGCCTGGGCCGCCTACGACCGCACGGCCACCGGCCTGCACTGGCACCTCCAGGCGCGCCGTCCAGAGCACGAACGCACCGAGGCTCACCAGCGCACGGCCATGGCCTACGCCGCCATCCGCGTGCTGAGCGACGTGTTCCCTACCGAGACCGCTCTGTTCGGTGCCGTGCTGAGTGGCCTGGGGCTCGATGCGGGCGACACCGGCACGAATCCCGCCACGCCCTGCGGTGTCGGGAACCTCGCGGCGGCCGAACTGCTCGCCGCTCGGCACGACGACGGCAGCAACCAGGCGCACGGGTACGCCGACACCAGCGGCTACGTGCCCGTAAACACCGCAGACGTCGTGACGGACGGCGGGCGCTGGCAACCGCTGCGCGTCAGCGACGGCCACGGCACCGCCGTCCAGCACTTCATCACGCCCCACTGGGGCGGCGTGACCCCCTTCGCGCTGGGCCGCCCGGATCAGTTCCAGCCCCCGCCACCCGCCAGATGGGGCACCCCGGACTTCCTGGAGCAGGTGCGCGAGGTGCTCTCGTACTCCGCCACCCTCACGCCTCTTCAGAAGGCCGTAGCAGAGTACTGGGCCGACGGCCCCGGCAACGAACGGCCCCCCGGCCACTGGACGCTGTTCGCGACCTTCATCTCGCAGCGCGACGGCCACGACACGGGCCAGGACGCCCGCATGTTCCTCGCCCTGACCGGCGCGGTCATGGACGCCAGCGTGTCGTGCTGGGACGCCAAGCGCCACTACGATGCCGTGCGGCCCGCCAGCGCCGTGCGCTTCCTGCTGCGCGGCAAGACCGTACACGCCTGGGGCGGCCCCGGCCACGACGACGCGGTTCTGCCCGCCAACACCTGGACACCCTACCAGCCGGTCACGGTCGTCACGCCGCCCTGCGCGGAGTACACCAGCGGGCACAGCACCGTCAGCGCCGCCGCCGCCACCGTCCTGCGCCTGATCACGGGCAGTGACGTCTTCGGCGCGGGCGTCACCCTCCCGGCGGGCAGTTCCCGCGTGGAGCCGGGCGAGCCCACCATCCCGGTTCGGCTCACCTGGGCGACCTTCACCGACGCGGCCGACGAGGCCGGAATGTCGGGCCGCTACGGCGGCGTGCACTTCCGGGACGCGGACCTGGCCGGACGTGCTGCGGGCCGCCAGGTCGGTCACCTCGCCTTCCTGCGTGCCCAGCACCACTTCAATCCCAGGCTGAATCCGAAATCCTGATCCCGGACGGCGACGGGAGAATGGCAGGTCGATAGGTGTCCAACACGACCTGAAGGTCAAGCAGGCTGGGCTGGCTTCCACCGAGATCAGATAGCCCCACGCGGCCAGCCCACCGAAGGCGTCGGGAAGCGCGTCCGGCGAGTTCCAGCGCAGGCCGAGTGTCCATCCCTGAGATGCCTGGGCCGGCGCCTCGGGCCGATGACTCCGCTGCCCGCCCGATCCGTCCGTGAGGGCCAGCAGGGCCGTGTGCGTCGGCGTATTGCTCCACCCTACGCACACTGGCGAGGCTCAGTCCTTTTTCGGCAGGGCGAAGCCCATCTGCTGGTACATCTGGTATTGGGGAGCGCCGCCGAGCATGTTCTGGCCGCCGTCCACGGGAAGGATCACGCCGGTCACGTAGCTGGCGGCGTCCGAGACGAGGAACAGTGCGGCGTTGGCGATGTCCTGCGGAATGCCGAAGCGGCCCAGGGGCACGGTGCCCATGAAGCGCTGGCGGGTCTGTTCGTCGGGGGCGAGGCGGGCCATGCCCTCGGTGCCGTCGATGGGGCCGGGAATGATCGCGTTCACGCGGATGCCGCGCAGGCCCCACTCGACGGCCAGGGTGCGGGTGAGCATGTCCACGCCAGCCTTCGCGGCCACGACGTGCGCCTGCATGGGCACCGGTATGCCGTAGGCGCTGATGCTCAGGACGTTACCGCCGGGGGTTTTCAGGTGGGGGCTGGCCGCCTTGATGGTGTGGTACGTGCCGATCAGGTCGATCTCCACGACCGTCTTGAAACCGTTGGGACTGATGCCGTCCACCGGAGCGGGGAAGTTCCCGGCCGCGCCCGCCAGGACGATGTCGAAGGTTCCGAGCGCCTCGACCGCCTGCGCCACGGCGGCCTGCATGGCGGGGAAGTCGCGCACGTCGGCACTCACGCCCAGCGCCCGGCCCCCGGCCTCCACGATGCCCTGGGCAGCGGCCTGGGCTTTCTCCAGGTTGCGGCCCAGGATGGTCACGGCGCAGCCGTGCGCGGCGAAGCTCTGCGCGATGCCCAGGTTGATGCCGCTGCCGCCCCCGGTGATCAGGGCGTGTTTCCCGGCGAGCAGGTCTGGGCGGAAGGTGCTGTCAGGCGTGCCGGGAAGAAGGGTGCCGGGCTGGGTCATGGGGTCTCCTTGGGGGTGGTGCTGGACTGGGGCGAACTGGGGTTCAGGGGCGGAGGGCGGCGCTCAGGCCCTCGGCGGTCATGTGCTGGGCGTTCCACTGCACGGCGTCTGCGAGGCTCTGGTGGTGTGGCAGGTCAGTGTTCAGGATGCGTTTGGTGCCCTCCAGCGCTTTCTGGGGAAGTCCGGCCAGGTGGCCGGCGAGGGCGTCGGCGCGGGCGAACAGGGCCTCCGGGGTGTCGAGCACCTCGGTCACGAGGCCCCAGCGTTCAGCTGTGGCCGCGTCGATCGGATCGGCGGTGAGGGCCAGGTGGGCGGCGCGCCCGTGGCCGATCAGGCGGGGCAGGCGTTGCAGGCCGCCCAGGTCGGCCGTGATGCCCAGCAGGACTTCCGGTAGCCGGAAGCGGGCGCCTTGGCTGCACACCCGCAGGTCGCACGCGGCGATCAGCTCCAGGCCAGCACCGATGCACCACCCGTGCACCGCCGCGATCACCGGGATGGGCAGCGCGGCGAGGCCCTCGATGGCGGCGTGCATCTCGTCCACCACGGCCTTGAACGCGGCCGGATTTCCCAGCGCCGGGCCGATGCTCGCCGCGCTGGCCTTCACGTCCAGCCCGGCGCTGAACAGCTCCTCGCCGCGCACGATCAGCACACGGGCGCCGTCCAGGGCGGCCAGGGCACGCGGCACCTCCTGCCAGAAGGCGGGCCCCATGCTGCCCATTTTCGACGTGATGGTCAGGGTGGCGACCTCACCCGCGTAGGTGAGCTTCACGCTCTGGAATGTCATGAGGGAATTGTACCCGGTTCAATCCATGCTCCGGCGCTAGGGCCTCCGGCCCCTGCCGATGCGAGGAATCCGGCGGCCAGCCCTACAGAAACATCATTACAATGACCGGGATGTTCCCACCCTCGCCGTCCTCGCCCGAACCGTCGTCCTGGCCAGTTCCAGGGTCGACGTCCGGAACGCGGCAAGAACGTATGGGGACACCGCTCCACGTGCTGCTACTGCGTCCCCTGCTGCTGCCGTGTGTGCTCATGCTGGGCGTCGGGCTGGCGGTGTTGGTGGGCGTGAACCGCGCGGCGCAGGCGAGGGCGCTCGTCACGGACTCGCAGACCCGCCTGATCCTGATCAGTTCCCTGAGCGGCGACATCTCCGCCATGGAGAATGGCGAACGGGGGTACGTGATCACCGGTAAACCGGACTTCCTGGATCCGTATACCGAGGGCCGCCAGAGGTTCGCGGCCCACAGCTACGCCCTGCACGACCTGAGCCCCGCCCCTCAGCAGGGCCGGCTTGTCCGGGTGCAGTCCCTGGTGACCCGCTGGTTCCAGCAAGCGGCTGAGCCCGAGATCCGCGCGCGTCAAACCTCCCTGGGCGGGGCGATTGCCCTTGTGGGCACCGGGGGCGGCAAGGGCATCCTGGACGAGGCCCGCAAAGAGCTCGACGTCATGCAGATGGAGGAGAACACCAACCTGAGCGGCGCGACCGCCTCCAGTCTGGCCACCCTGAACCGGGTGCGGCTGGTCACGGTGGGCGGCCTGCTGCTGGGGGTGCTGCTGATTCTCGTGACCGCGTGGCAGGTGGCCCGCTCCGTGGCCGCCCTGCTGAACCACCTGACGGACAATACGCGGCAGATCGCCGCCGGGCAGTACCACCTGCGGCTGCCGGACAGCGAGGTGCGGGAACTGGCCGGACTGGGCCGCCAGGTGGATCTCATGGCGGCGGCAGTGCAGCAGCGCGAGCAGGCGCTGCGCGTCTCGAACGAGAAACTGGAGCGCAGCAACCGTGAACTCGAACAGTTCGCCTACGTGGCCAGCCACGACTTGCAAGAGCCGCTGCGCACCATCACGAGTTACACGGAACTGCTGGCCCGGCGTTACGCGGGCCGCCTCGACGAGCGGGCTGACCAGTACATCGCGTTCACGACCGCCGCGACAACACGCCTGAAGACCCTCATCCAGGATCTGCTGGCGTACTCCCGCGTGCGGCAGGGCGGGCGGCCCATGACGGAAGTTGACACGCACGGCCTCGTCGCGGGCGTCGTGGATGACCTGGCGGCGCAGCTGGATACCTCGGGCGGGCGTGTGGTGCTCGGCGAGCTGCCCACCGTACAGGGCAACGCCGAACTGCTGCGGCACGTGTTCCTGAACCTGATCGGGAATGCCCTGAAATTCCGCGCCAGCGACCGCCCACCTACCGTTCAGGTCAGCGCGGCACGTGATCAGGACGCGTGGGTGTTCGCCGTGCAGGACAACGGCATCGGCATCGAGGCGCAGTACCACGAGCGGATCTTCGGTGTCTTCCAGCGCCTGCACGGCATGGACGAGTACGACGGCAGCGGCATCGGCCTGGCCGTCACCCGCAGCGCCGTGGAACAGCTCGGGGGCCGCCTGTGGCTCGACAGCCAGCCCGGGCAGGGCAGCACGTTCCGGTTCAGCCTGCCGGATCCGCCCGCCAATGCAGTGTCTCCGGCCTCCGATTTCCCCGCCTTTTCTGTTTCCGGCGCGCCCAGTGGGGTCGCGGCCGCGGCCAAGGAGCCTGCATGAGTGGTATCGATATCCTGCTTGTCGAGGACAACCCCGCGGACGTCATGCTGACCCGTGAGGCCTTCGAGGAAGCGGACTTTCCCCACCAGCTGCACCATGCGCGCGACGGCGTGGACGCCCTGGCGTTCCTGCGGCGTGAGGGGAAATACGCGCAGGCGGTGCGGCCCGACGTGATCCTGATGGATCTGAACATGCCGCGCATGAGCGGCCTGGAGGTGCTGGATGTCCTGAAGGTCGACGCGGCGCTGCGGAGCATTCCGGTGATCGTCCTGACCACCTCGCGTTCCGAGACGGACATCTGGCGCAGTTACGACCTGCATGCCAACGCCTATATCCCCAAACCGGTCAGCATCGCCGAGTTCGTGGACGTGGTGCGCACCCTGGGAAACTTCTGGTTCCAGAAGGCCGCGCTGCCCCCCAGACGCCCCTGACGGGCAACCCCGCCGGAATCGGGAATTGCTCACCGGCTGCGCTGGGCACGCATGCTACGCTGCCCCCGTGAGCCTGAGCACCCTGCCGGAACCCACCCTGTCCGCCCCCGCCGTGCGGGCGAACCGGCCGGTGCTGAGCGCGCAGGGGCTGGGCAAGCAGTACGGGCGACGTACCGTCGTGCGGAACGTGAACTTCACCGTGCAGCCCGGCGAGATCGTCGCGCTGTTCGGGCCGAATGGCGCCGGCAAGACCACGACGTTCTACATGGTGGTGGGGTTCGTCCGGCCCGGCGCGGGGCGTATCACGCTCGGCGACCGGGATCTGACCCACCTGCCCATGCACGAACGCGCCCGGCTGGGCCTGGGCTACCTCCCGCAGGAGGCCAGCGCGTTTCGCAAGCTCACGGCGCGCGACAACCTGCTGGCCATCCTGGAGTACCAGAAGCTGTCGCGCGGCGAGCAGGAGGCCCGGGCTGACGCCCTGCTGGCCGAGTTCGGCCTGAGCCACCTGGCGGGCAGCTATGCCTACCAGCTGTCCGGCGGGGAGCGCCGCCGCCTGGAACTCGCCCGCGCCCTCACCACCGATCCCGACTACCTGCTGCTGGACGAGCCCTTCACGGGCGTGGATCCCAAGAGCATCCGCGACATCCAGCGCCTGATCCGGGATCTGCGGGATCGCCGGGGCATCGGGGTGTTCATCACGGATCACAACGTCCGCGAGACCATCGCCCTGACCGACCGGGTGTACCTGATGTTCGACGGGGACGTGAAGTTCGAGGGCACCCCCGAGAGCTTCGCGCAGGACGAGGACGTCCGCCGCCATTACCTCGGCGACGACTTCGAGCTGTAAGGGGGGACTGAAGCCGTGCTGTGGGTATTCCTGGCCTTCGTGGTGCTGCTGTCCGGCGTGGTCGCCTACGCCGCCGACACCATTGCCCGCAAGGCCGGGCGCAAGCACATCCGCCTGTTCGGCCTGCGGCCCAAGACCACGGCGCTGGTCGTCGCGGTGCTCTCCGGCATGGCGATCTCGGCCGCCAGCCTCACGGCCTTCCTGCTGCTGAACAAGAACGCCGTGGACATCATTGCCGCCGCCGACCAGCTGCGCCCGCAACTGGAATCGCTGCGCCAGGAATACAAGACCGCGCAGAGCGACCTGCAGGCCGCGAACACGGAACGCGACGCCGCCCAGACGGAAGCGCGGCGCCTGGGGCAGTTGCAGGACGCCGCCCAGCGTGACCTGCGCGCCACCCGCACCGACCTGGACGTCGCCCGGCAGGCCGAGCAGCGCCTGAAGACCGAGACGGCCGCGCTCCAGGGCCGCGTGAAGACCCTGGGCACCACCATCACGTCGCTGGAGAGCCTGGCGAAAGACAACCGCGCCAAACTCCAGACCTCCGAGGCCGCCCTGAAAGCCAGCAAGGAACGCGCCCAGGCCCTGGACGCCCAGGTGCTGGACTTCCGCGCCCGCACCGCGCTGGCCCAGCAGGAAGCGCAGAACGCGCAGGATCGCGCCACGCAGGTGCAGGCCAGCGCGGATCAGGCACAGCAGCGCGCCGCGAAGGCCGAGGCCGATGCCAAGGCGGCCCAGGCGCGCGCCGTGCAGGCCCAGACCCGCTCCACGCTGGCGCAGGCGACCGCCCAGCAGGCCGTCGTGACCGCGCAGGCAGCGGCCCGCCAGTCGATTGCGCAGGCGCAGGCCACCGCGCAGCAGGCCGTGGCCCAGGCCCAGGCCAGCGCGAAGGCGGCCCTGATACAGGCGCAGGGGCAGGTCGCGACCGCCCAGGCGCAGGCCGCCGCCCTGGGCAGCCAGGTGGGGCAGCTCCAGGCCTCCCGGCAGGCCGCCCAGCGCGATCTCCAGACCGCCCGCACCGCCCTCGTGGCCGCCCAGGCCGCCCGCACCCAGGCCGACAAGCAGCGGCAGGCCGCGCAGGTCGCCCGTGACCAGATCACCACGCAGCGGGATCAGGCCCAGGGCGACCTGCTCGCCCTCCAGCAGCAGCAGATCCAGCTCAAGAACAGCAACGACGGCCTCGCGCGCGACCTGGCGACCGCCCGCGCCACGCTCGGCAAGTTGCAGGACGAGTACTCCAGCAGCCGCGCGGAACTGAACGCCAGCCGCAACACGGACCTGGCGTATCCGAAGAACGAACTGGTGTACGCCGCCGTGGTGCCCAGCGTCCGCAACTTGGACGGTTTCCTGAAGGACGCCGACAAGGTCGCGCAGAACCGTGGGGCCAAGGGCACGCCCGCCGTGCGGCTGGCTTCCAGCGCGCGCGCGGCCCTGGAAACCAAGTTGCGCGGCCTGAACGCCAGCACCTTCGTGCAGTGCCGCGCCGCGCAGAACACCGCGCTGGGCTTCCCGGTGGATCTCAGCTGTGACGCGAAGGCCAACAGCGTCCTGTTTCACGGGGGCGACATCATCCGCCGGGTCAGCGTGAACCTGAAGGCCGATCCACGCGTCATCCAGGATCAGATCAACGAACTGGTCAAGGACACGGTCGTGGACATCACCACGCGGGGCGTGCCCGGCGAGTACATCATGAACCAGGGTCTGGACGTCACGGAGTTCATCCAGCTGCTCACGCGCCTGAATGCCCGCAACGACACGACCGCCGTGGTCGGTATGGCCGCCCGCGACGACGTGAAACCCAGCACCCGCGTCGACCTGTATCCCATCTTGCCCTGAGGGTGAAGCCTGTCCCGGGTGCCGCGCCCGGTTCCAGAAGCGGATCAGGCCCGCCCGCTACACTCCGGGGCATGCGCCTGCGTTCCCTCGTTTCCCTGACCCTGCTCCTCGTCCCCGCCGCGCAGGCTGCCCCGGTGCGCGTGGAGTTCTGGCACGCCATGGGCGGCGTGAAGGACACCGTCGCCCGCTACGCCCGTGACTTCAACGCCTCGCAGACGACCTACGAGGTCGTGCCCGTCGCGTACGGCAATTACCGTGACCTGCTCCCGAAGGTGCAGGACGCACTGAAAACCGGCTCGGCACCCGCGCTGGCCCAGCTGGAATTCACTCAGTTTCCCGCCCTGGCCGCGCAGGGGGAGCTGACGGATCTGAGCCGCGCCGTGGCGGCCCTGCCCGACAACCTGAGCGGCGACGTCTATCCGGCCGTGTGGAAGGCCGGACAGCTGGGAGGCAAAACCTACGGCCTGCCGTGGAACGTCTCGGTGCCGGTGCTGCTGTACAACGCGGGGGCCCTGAAAAAGGCCGGGGTGAGCTTCCAGGACACCTGGACAGGACTGGAGGCGGCCAGCCGCACCCTGGCCAGCGGGGGCCGCCGTCCGCTGATCGCGGCGGCCGACGCCTGGACTTTCGAGGCGAACGTCCTGTCGCGCGGCGGCGCGCTGGTCGACGGAAGTAAACCCACCCTGAACAGCCCGGACGCCGTGGAGGCCCTGACGCAGCTGGCCCGCATGAGCGCCGCTGGGCTGGCGCAACCCCGCACGCTGGGCGAGGCGACCCGTGGGGCCTTCGATTTCGCGCGCGGGCAGAACCTGTTCGTGCCGGCCAGCGTCGCCAACTGGATCGACGCCCGCAAACTGCCCTTCTTCAACCTAGGTATCGCGCCCTTTCCCTGCGAGAAGACCGGCTGCACGGTGCCGCTGGGGGGCGCGGTGCTGACCATTCCGCGCGGCACGCCCGCCGCCGAGCAGGCCGGCGCCGTGGCCTTCTGGCAGTACCTGATGGATCCCGCCCGGCTGGCCGACTGGGTGCAGACCACCGCCTACGCCCCCCCACGCCGCGCGGTGACCCCCCTGCTGGACGGCTGGTACGCCAAAAACCCGCAACTGCGCGGCGCACACGCCCAGATGACCCGCGCCGTGCCCCGGCCCACCCTGCCTGCCTACGGCAGCTGGACCGGGCTGATCGAACAGGCCATCACGCGGGCCACCACCGGCCAGGCCAGCGCGCGGGCCGCGCTCGACGACGCGCAGCGTGACGCCTTGAAGTGATTGTGAACGCGGGGGAGACCCGATCACGCCCTGATCACGGCCTCCCGCGTACGCTGGGGGAGCACGGGCAGGGAACCTCTGTAGAGCACTTCCAGCGCGTGCGGCTCCCGGGGGGGAGCGGATGCAGAACACCAGCGGAAGCGGTCGGGGGGCCGCTTCCGCTGGTTACGCTGGCGGCCCACCCGCGCCCGGTACAATGACCGCCGATGCCCGCCCTGTACTTGCTGTTCGTCCTGTTGGCCAGCGGCGCCCTCGTGTTCGTGCTCCTGCGCCCCGGTGTGGCCCGGGCGGGCACCGTCTGGGTGCTGGCCGCCCTGCTGCCGGTGCTGGCCGCCCTGAGCGCCGCCCTCGGAGCCCAGGGCCGCGCCGCCCGCGTTTTGGAGGCCACCCCACTGCGGGCCACGCAGGTGACGGTCACCACTGCCGGGCAGCCCCGCACGCTGAGCCTCTCCGCGCTGGACGCCGCCTGCCTGGAACGGGCCGTGCGGCTCAGCGCCCGCGTGATCGTGGACACCAGAGCAGACCGCGTGCCCATCCAGCCCGGAATGCGCGTGACCGGTGCCCTGCCCCCGGCCGCCGCCGTGGAGGCGCTCACCATTCGCGGCGAGCTGAACTGCCCGCACGTCCACGCCCAGCGGACGCGCTGAGCACGGCCCGCAAGCCGTGGCGCCGCCTATTCGCCCAGGAAGCGGCGCAGTTCGTCGAGGTGGTGGCTGGTGCCGATCACGACCAGCCGGTCATGCGGCTTCACGATGTCCCCTGCGCCCGGCGTCACCTCGATCTTGCCCGCGTGGCTGATCGCGATGACCTGCACGCCGAAGCGCCCGGTGAGGTTCAGGTCGCGCAACGTGCCCTTCATGCGCTCGTTCGCCTCGAGTTCCACGATGGCGTAATCGCCGCCCAGATCGAGCGTGTCCACGATGTTCGGCGTGGCGATCTGCCGCGCGAGCCGCACGCCCATGTCGTGCTCCGGGCGGATGACCAGATCCGCGCCGATGCGCTCCAGCACGCGCCGGGCCATCTCGTCGATGGCCTTGCTCACCACGTAGGTGGCGCCCAGGCTCTTGGCGTTCATGGTCGCCAGGATGTTCGCCTGCACGTCCGTGCCGATGGCGACCACGACCACATCGAAGTCCGCGATGCCCATGGCCCGCAGGGCGCGCTCGTCGCCGGCGTCCACGATCGCGGCGTGCGTCACGAGGTTCATGACCCGCTCGACGTTCTCCTCGTTGTGGTCGATGGCCACGACCTCGTGCCCCATCTCGTAGAGGGTGGTGGCCACGGCCGTTCCGAAGCGGCCCAGGCCGATCACGAGGCATTGTTTGGTCTTCATCTCAGGGGTGTCCTTTCGTGTGGTCCAGCGTAGCGCGCACGGCCATCACCCGATCAGGATGTCCCGGTCGGCGGGATAGCGCACGAGTTCCTTGCCCTGCGGCCGACTGAACGCCACCGCGAAGGTCAGCGGTCCGATCCGGCCCAGGAACATCAGCAGGATCAGGATGACGTGCTGGTCCGGATTCAGTAGTGGCGTGGTGTTCATGCTCAGGCCCACCGTCCCGAAGGCGCTGACCGCCTCGAAGAACAGCTGGATGAACAGCACGTCCGGGCGGGTGTTCAGGAGCAGCAGCAGGATCAGCATGCCGTTCACCAGCCCGATGCTCAGCAGCCCCACTGTCATGGCGCGCAGCACGGTTTCGGTGTCGACGCGCCGCTTGAACAGCACGATGTCGCGCCGGCCACGCACCATGCTCCACGCCGAGGCCATCATCACGTAGAAGGTGCTGGTCTTGATGCCGCCCCCCGTGCCGCCCGGATTCGCGCCGATGAACATCAGCAGGATCGAGATGAAGATGACCGGCACCCCCATCGCGCCGTAGTCCAGCGTGTTGAACCCCGCCGTGCGCGTCGTGACGCTCTGGAAGAACGAGGCCAGCAGCTTGTCCCCGAAGACCAGCGGCCCCAGGGTCCTGGGGTTGCTCCACTCCAGGCCCAGGTACGCCAGCGTGCCGAACACCAGCAGGCCCGTCATCATGGTCAGCACCAGTTTGCTGTGCACCATCAGCCGGTGGCGGCGGCGGTGCAGGAGGTGCGCCACCACATTGAGCTGCACCAGAAAGCCCATGCCGCCCAGAATAATCAGCAGCGCCACGACCCCACTGACCAGCGGGTCGCGCGTGAAGCCCATCAGGTTGTCGCTGTACAGCGCGAAGCCCGCATTGTTGAACGCACTCACCGAATGGAAGACGGCATAGAAGGTGCCGCGCGCCCAGCCCTCGCGCGCCACGAAGTCCGGCAACATCAGCACGGCGCCCGCCAGTTCGATCACGAAGGTGTACAGGAAGATGTTGCGGATCAGCGGCAGCACGTCCCCGGCACTCAGGGCACTCACCTGCTGCGCCAGCCGGACGCGTTCCGAGTAGTTCACGCGCCGCCGCGACAGCAGTGCGAACGACGTGCCGAAGGTGATGATCCCCAGGCCGCCCAGCTGGATGAGCAGCATGATCACCACCTGCCCCAGCCGGCTGAAGTCGCGGGCGGGATCGAGGACGTTCAGGCCCGTCACGCACAGCGCGCTGGTGGAGGTGAACAGTGCCTGCAGGAAGGTCACGCCGCGCCGCGTGCCGTCCGCATTCACGCCGTGCATGACCGGCAACCACAGCAGCAGCCCCCCCAGCAGGATCGCCACCGCGAAGGACAGCGCGATGAGTTGTGGCGGACTGCGCCGCGCCAGCCAGCGCTTACGCGATCGACGTCCGCCGGGCGTCGGCTGGCTGGGCGGCGGAGCGGCGGGCGGGCGGGTCATAGGAACTCGCGGATTGTACGCCCGGTGGCGCCGACGCGGCTATACTCATCTGTCATGCCCAGAAGCGCCCGCCCAGACCGAACCCACGCCACCGGGCGCAAGACCAGCCGACCCAAAGTCGATTACCGCACCCGCCAGAAGGCCCACGAGTACGAACTCGACGCCCTGAGCGGCCTGGAACGCGTGGCCGAGACGGAACTCGCGGGCGTGCTCCTGGCCCGCGACGTGCGCGGCCCGCGCTTCTGGTACCCCGGCGACCCGGAACGCCTGACCCGCCTGAAATCGGTCGTGGCCGTGTACCGCATCCAGACCTGGGATGTGCCCCGCCCGCGTGGCCTGCTCGGCAACCAGCAGCTCGGGGAACTCACCGAGTACCTGCGCGAGGTCATCGCCGTGGGCGGGCACACGTCCTTCCGCCTGGGCGCCGCCGGCAAGGAATCCAGCGTCATGCAGCGCCTCGCCGAGGAACTCCAGGCCAGCCTGACCCTCCCGCACGACCCGGAAAATGGCGAACTCCTGATCCGCCTGCGTCCCGAACTGGACGGCCCCGGCTGGGACGTCCTGGCGCGCATCACCCCCAAACCGCTGTCCGCCCGCGCGTGGCGGGTGTGCAACATGCACGGCGGCCTGAACGCGACCATCGCCTACGCCGTGCACAAACTCGCCGGGCAGCGCGACGAGGACCGCATCTTCAATCCCATGAGCGGCAGCGGCACCCTCCTGATCGAACGCGCCCTGATGGGCCCCAGCGACGTCCTCGTCGGCGTGGACAGCGCCCAGGCCGCCGTGGACTGCGCCCAGCAGAACATCCAGGCGGCGAAGAAAGACATCGAGGTCGCGTGCATCGACGCCCTCCATACCGGCCTTCCCGCCCGCAGCTTCGACCTGATCGTGGGCGACCTCCCCTGGGGTGACGCGATCGGCAGCCACGTGGACAACGAGGTGCTGTACCCGGCGTTCCTGACCGAGATGCACCGTCTGACCAGCAAGCAGGGCCGCCTGGCCGTCATCACGCACGAGATCAAGCTGTTCGAGCGCGTCATGCAGGATCAGCAGAAGTGGCACGGCCAGGAACTGCTTCAGGTGTCCAGCGGCGGTCACCACCCGAAGGTGTACCTGCTGCACAAGCGATAGAGGATGGCGCGGGCACGTGTCGTGCGAGCGTTTTACTTGGAGTCCCGTAATGCCTGGGCTGTCGAGATCGACGACCTGGAAGGCATCGTTCGAGCTGGTCAGCAGGCGACGTTCACGGTGGCGGCCGACAATATAGGCCCCTACCTGATCCTAGGCGTTGAGTTCTCCGATCATCTGCCGGAACGCACCTCGACGGTGGCCCTGATGGTTCAGGCATCCCGCAAGCGCGGTCTGGATCGCTTCATCGGTGGCACCGTCGAGACCACCGATCCGCTCTAAGCTGCCGGCATGACCACATTTCGTTGGGGCATCCTGGGCGCGGCCCGGATCGCAAGTCGTCTCGTTCCTGCCATGCGCGAGGCGGGGGCGGAGGTCGTGGCCGTGGGCGTCCGGAACCCGTCATCCGAACACGCCCGCGCGTTCTCGGAGAAATGGGGCATTCCCATCGTGGGCGGGTATCAGGACGTTCTGAACAGTGCTGTGGACGGCGTGTACATCCCGCTGCCGAACGACCAGCACCAGCCGTGGACGCTGGCGGCGCTGCGGGCCGGGAAGCACGTGCTGACCGAGAAGCCCTACACCCTGAACGCCGCGCAGGCGCAGGAGGTCGTGACGGTGGCCGCGCAGACCGGAAAAACGGCGATGGAGGCCTTCGCGCCGCGCTTCCACCCGTACCTGCTCCGCGTGCGCGACCTGGTGCAGCGCGGCGACCTGGGCGAGGTGCGCGTGGTTCGCAGCGCCTTCGGCTTCGGCCTGGGCAGCCCCGACGATATCCGCTGGGATGCCACGAAGGGCGGCGGCGCGCTGTACGACGTGGGGACGTACTGTGTGAACGCCACGCGCCTGCTCCTCGGGGAACCGCAGGCCGTGACCGCGCAGGCGCTGTGGACGGCCGGCGGCGTGGACGCCTCGCTGAGCGGCACGCTGGAGTATGGGAGCGCACTGGTCACGTTCGACTGCGGGTTCAACTGGGGCATTCCGGACACGCAGCGCCTGACCGTGATCGGCACGCGCGGCACGCTGGACGTGACCTACGTGTCCAGTCCGGCCGCCGATATGCCGGTGATCCTGAAGATCACCACGTCGGGTGGCGTGCAGGAGGAACATATCGGAGCGTCGAACGCCTACGCGCAGATGCTCGCGCACTTCCAGAACGCAGCGCGCGGCGCGGACGTCCACCTGTACCCACCCGCCGACGCCGTGGCCCAGATGCGCGTGCTGGACGCCCTGTATGAATCGGCACGGACAGGGAAGCGGGTGGAGATCATGGAATCGGCCACGTGATCGTGCCCATCTGATCCGTTCGCCAGACCTTCACCCCAGCGGCGGCAAGGCGGTTCAGCACGTCCGGGTTGGGATGGCCGTAGGTGTTGTGGCTGCCGACGCTGATGATCGCGTCCTTCGGCGTGGTCTGGGCCAGGAACGCGGCGCCCGTGCTGAAGCGGCTGCCGTGGTGCGCGGTCTTCAGCACGTCCAGGTGCCCCATGCCGAGCTGGCCCTCGGCGGGATCGGGCAGGTCACCCAGGATGGCCGTGCTCCAGCTGTGCGACTGTAATTTCAGGACGACGGAGTTGTCGTTGTCGGCAGTCGACCACACGTTGCCAGGCGGCCACAGCACCGTCAGGGTGGTTCCGGCGGGCGTGATCTGGTCGCCGCGCCGCACCTCGCGCACGGGCACGTGGCGTTCCTGGGCGGCGCTGAGCACGGCGTCCAGTACCGGGTCGCCGACCTTGCGCTGCCCGATCCATAGCTCCCCGACTGGCACAGCGCGCAGGACACTGCTGAGGCCCTCGATATGGTCAGTGTCGGCGTGGGTGGCCACCAGAATGTCAATCGACCGGACGCCCAGCGCCCGCAGGGCTGGAACCACGGTTCGCCCCCCGACATCGAAATCGGAGCCGACGGAACCGCCCGCATCGACCAGCATGGTCAGTCCGGGCAGGCGGATCAGGGTGCTGTCGCCCTGGCCGACGTCGAGGTACGTGATGGTGCGCGGGGGATGCAGGCGGCCAGGCAGCAGGGTCAGCAGCGCGCAGGCCAGCACCGTTCCCAGGGCGGCGGGGGCACGCACCCGGCCCAGCAGCCACAGCACGCCAGCGAAGGCGCTCACGCCATAGGCGATCACGCCCGCCGTGGACACCTGTCCCCACGTGAGCACCGGGAACTGCCCGGCCGTCTGCGCGATCCACAGCAGGGCGTGGGCCAGCAGGCCATTGATGAGGTTGAGCGGCGCGGCCAGCGGCCCCAGCAGGCCTGCGAGGAATCCGGCGGGCACCAGCGCGGCCATGATTGGCGCGGCCAGCAGGTTGGCGGGCAGGCCCACCAGCGGCAGTTGCCCGAAGGCCCCGGCAATGACGGGCAGGGTCGCCAGTTCCGCAAGTACGGTGGCCGCCAGGGCCGAGCGGAGCCACAGCGGCCAGGTGTCCGGCAGGCGTTCCGCGGCGCGTCCGGCCAGCGTGAGGGCCAGCACCGCCAGGAACGACAGCTGGAAGCCGATGTCCAGCAACCACAGCGGGAACAGCAGCAGGCACACCAGCGCGGCCAGGGCGCTCAGGCCGTAGGGATCGACCCGGCCGCGCCCGACCGCCAGGGCGATCAGCACCACGCCGCCCATGATGACCGCGCGGGTGATGCTCGGCGACAGCCCGACCAGCGCCAGGTAGCCGATCAGCAGCGCGGCCGGAACGCCATACCGGAGGGCGGGGGGCCAGCCCAGGAACCCGAACAGCCAGATCAGCACGCCCGTGATCAGGGCCACGTTCTGACCCGACAGGGCCATCAGGTGGGCCAGCCCCGCGCGGTTGAAGCCGTCACGCACGGCGTACCCCTGGGCGAAGTCCTCGCGGCCGATGTCGCTGCGGTCGCCGAGTTCCACTGCCTGCATCAGCGCCGCCTCGCGTTCGCCTAACCCGGTTGTCAGGCCCCGGCGAAACCAGCTCCGGAAGCCGCCCTCTTGGCCGCTGCCCAGCACGCGGGCTCCCACCAGCACCGCCGTCGGGGTGGGCAGGAACACGCCGCCCTGCGCCCGCAGCCACGCGGCCTGATCGAAGCCGCCGGGCGTGCGCTGGTCGTCGGATGCGATCAGTCGCCCGCTGACCCGCACCTTCCCCGGCCTGGCCACGGGTTTCGGCGCGACGGCCAGCCGGGCACGCGGAGCTTGCAGGGTCAGGAACTGCCCGTCCCACTGGCCGTTTAGCGTGACTTGCGCGCCCAGCCACGGCTGCAGCGGATCGGGCCTGGACGTGACCAGATGCGCCGAGGCGTACCCGGCCAGCCCGCCGGCCAGCGCCAGAACCGCCAGGGTGGGCCGGGCGTCCCACATGGCCAGCGCCGCGCCCGCCGCGATCAGCAGCACGCCCCACCAGACACCCTGGTCAAGCAGGATGCCGCCCATCACGCCCAGCACGGCATAGACCGGCCACGCCACCCGGCCGGCGGTACCCTGGAGGCGGGTCATCAGTACGTGACCAGCGGCGAGAGTGTCTTCAATGTGGCCACCCCCACGCCCTTCACCCGATCCAGGTCGGCCAGCGAGCGGTAGGGGCGTCCGGCGATGATCTTCTGCGCGAGGCTCGGGCCGACCTTCGGCAGCGCTTCGAGCTGGGCCTCGCTGGCCGTATTCAGATTCACCCGCCCGGAGATCAGCGGGGTGATGCTGGCCGTGGTCGGGTACTCGGGCGGCTCGGTGGTCGTGGCCTCCGCCACGGGCGGCAGGGCGGTGCGTGTGACGGTCGGCACCGCCGGGTGGGACAGGAGGGCCGGGCCTAACGTGAGTCCGCCGACCAGCAGCACGCCGGCGGTCAGGGCCACCGTCCAGGAGCGTTCTGAACTGCTCATCCAGTCATTCTAGAAGTCCGTGCCGCCTTCCTGAGACGCACATGAGCACTCTATGGGGGGGATGTGCCGGCGCTTCATGTGCCCTGGGGGTTCGCCGCCTGCCCTGACAGGGGACTGTTATGCTGCGGGCATGGTTCCGGATGCCCATGACCCCATGCATGACCGCCTCACCTGGGCGTTGGTGGTGATTGCCGTCGGCGCGATCATAGGGATCGGTACGGCCGCCGCCCTGCTCGCCCGCAAAGGCCGCCCGCTCCCGGACGACCCGGACGCACCGCTGTTCATCTGAAGATCACGCTGGGCGCTGAAGGAAGACGCGCCTCAGCGGGCCGACCAGGGTCAGCAGGAACAGCGCGAAGTAATTGACCTGCGGAAATGCCACGGCCAGCAGCAGGGCAGCGGCATACAGCGTCGTCGTGGCCAGCGAGGTCGCCACCTGTCCCCACAGCAGGGGATTCTGCGGTTCCTGGATGGCCGTGTGGTGGTGGTGCACATGCCAGACCATCGCGCTCAGCAGCGCCGAACTGAGCGTCATGGTGCCGATGTACAGCGCGATCATCACCCGGTCCGTGGACAGGGCGTACATCAGCGCGGACGGCAGTTGCAGGAACACGATGGTGAACATCCACGCGAAGTTCAGACCCATCAACGCTGGGGAGTACGACCGCACGTGCTCGTACAGCCGGTGATGGATGTGCCAGAAGGTCGTGACCACCGCGAAACTCACGCAGAAGCCGATCAGTTGCCCGCCGAAATGATCGAGCCACCCGGCCGCCGTCAGGTGGTCGCGCGCGGCCTCCGGCACGCTTTCCAGCAGCGGCAGCACCAGCAGGGTCAGGGCGATGGCGACCACGGCGTCCGTGAAGAACTTCAGCCGCTCGGCGTTCTTGAATTCCGGGAGGGCGGTGTCCGGCATGGAGCGAGTGTACCGGTGCCACGTCCGGGATCAGGGCGTCGGTTCGTCGGTCACCTCGCCGTGCGCGTCCCTCAACTTCCGCCAGCGTTCCGCGATGCGCGCTTCCCAGCCCTCGCCGGTGGGGGCGTACAGGCCGAGCGCCGCGCCGTCCGGCAGGTAGTCCTGCGCGAAGGATCCCTCAGGGTCGTCGAAGTAGTACGCGTAGCCGGTGCCGTAGCCCTGCTGGCGCATGAGCTGGGTCGGGGCGTTGCGCAGGTGCAGTGGCACCGGCAGCATCTCGCTGTCCCGCACGGTATCCAGCGCGCGTTTCCAGGCCACGTACACGCTGTTGCTCTTGGGGGCCAGCGCCAGGTACACGACCGCCTGCGCCAGGGCCAGGTCGCCCTCGGGGCTGCCCAGGAACTCCACGGTGTCGCGCGCGGCGATGCACAGCCGCAGGGCCTGCGGGTCGGCCAGCCCGATGTCCTCGGCGGCCATGCGCACCACGCGCCGCGCCACGTACAGCGGGTCGGCGCCGCCCTCGACCATGCGGGCCAGCCAGTACAGGGCGCCGTCCACGTGGCTGCCGCGCACGCTCTTGTGCAGCGCGGAGATGAGGTTGTAGAAATCCTCGCCGTTCTTGTCCATGGCAGGCAGGTGCTTGCCGAAGGCCTCCGTGACGGCCTCGGGCGTGACGGGGTTGGCCAGCGTGCTGGCGACCTCCAGCGTGCTCAGGGCGCGGCGGGCGTCGCCCTCAGAGAGCCGCGCGAGGAGTTCCAGGGCGTCGTCCTGCGCGCTCACGCCGGGCAGGCCACGCTCGTCGCTGAGGGCCCGGTTCAACAGCTCACGGACTTCCTCGTGCGTCAGCGCCTGCAAGACCAGGGTGCGGGCGCGGCTTCTCAGGGCCGGATTCACCTCGAAGCTGGGATTCTCGGTGGTCGCGCCGATCAGGGTCAGCAGGCCGGATTCCACGTGCGGCAGCAGGGCGTCCTGCTGGGCCTTGTTGAAGCGGTGGATCTCGTCGAGAAACAGGATCGTCTTCTGGCCACGCGCCCGCAGGCGTTCGGCCTCGGCGGTCGCCTCGCGCACGTCCTTCACGCCCGCGCTCACGGCCGACAGGGGAATGAAGTGCGCGCCGACCTCGCCCGCCAGCAGCCGCGCCAGGGTCGTCTTGCCCACGCCCGGCGGGCCCCACAGGATCAAGCTGCCCAGCCGGCCGGAGTGCAGCACCCGCGTCAGGGGCTTGCCCGGCCCCAGCAGGTGCGACTGCCCCACGACCTCGGCCACCGTGCGTGGGCGCAGGCGTTCGGCCAGGGGAGCGGGCGGATCGAACAGGGTCACGTCCGGGAGTGTAGCGACGGCGGCGAGCGTCGGCCGCTCAACACGGCACAATGCCCCCATGGACTTCGAGACCTTCGACCATCAGGTGGCACTTGCGGACTTCCCGCCGGGCGTGCGGGTCACGGCACACCCGCAGGGCGCCGGGTGGACGCTGCGTGCCGCGAATGCCGACGGCACGTCCGGACTGGATCTTCTGCTCACGGACGGCGCGGCCGACATGTACGGCGAGGGTCCGGCCTTCAGCGCGGCGCTCGCGCGGCTGCGGCGGGCGGCGGTCGAGGGCCTGCCCGCCGTTCAGCCGGACGGGACGCTGCGGAGTCTGGTGTTCGTCCGGGACTGACCCCCGGCGTTCCGGCGACTATCCTGCCCGGATGACCCCTGCCGATCCGGCTGAAGCGTACGTCCGCCTCGCCCACGCCATTGACGCCCACGAGGAAGGCTTCATCGACGGGTACGGCGGCCCGGCCGCCTGGGCCGACCGGACGCTGGTGCCCCCCGCGGACCTGCGCGACCGGGCGCGCCGCCTGCTGGACGACCTCCAGGCCGTGGAACCGCCGGAACGCCGGGCCTTCCTCGACGTGCAGGTGCGGGCCATGCTGGTCACCATCGGGCGGCTGTGCGGCGATCCGCTGGCCTACCGGGACGAGGTGCGTGGGCTGTTCGATCTCGAACCTCGCGGCCTGACACAGCCGGAACTGGACGCCGCGCTGGCACTGGTGGAGGACCGTCTGCAGGGCACGGGGCCGCTGCCCGCGCGGTTGGACGCCCTGCGCGCCCGGGTGATCGTGCCACGCGACCGCGTTCTGGAGCTGGCCGAGCCGATCCTGGCCGAATTGCGTTCCCGCACGCGCGATCGCCTGGGCCTGCCCGACGGCGAGGCATTCACCATCGGACTGGTAACGGACCGGCCGTGGAGCGGGTACAACTGGCCGCTGGGGAACCTGCAGAGCCGCATCGACATCAACACGGATCTGCCCGTGCTGCTCACGAACCTGCCGGACCTGATGGCACACGAGGGTTACCCCGGCCACCACACCGAGCACGCCAGCAAGGAAGCGCGGCTGGCGCGGGAACTCGGCTGGCGCGAGCACAGCCTGCAACTGCTGAACACGCCCGAGTGCGCGGTCTCGGAAGGCCTTGCCATGAACGCTCTGCGTGCCGTGATGGACGCCGAGGAGGAACTGGAGTGGCTGGCGGGCGACCTGGCCGCCTACGCCGGCCTGAATCCGGACGACGTGCGCGCCTACGTCCAGGCCAGCCAGGCAATGGAGCCGCTGCGATCTGTGAATGCCAGCGCCGCGCTGCTGCTGCACGATGAACAGCGTCCGGCGGCCGAGGTGCTGGCGTTCCTGGAAACGTACGGCGTGCTCACGCCCGAGCGGGCCCGGCAGTCGCTGCGCTTCATCTCGACCCCCATGTTCCGGGCGTACACCTTCACGTACTCGGCCGGAAAGGAACTCGTGGGCGACTTCCTAAAGACGGGTGGCCCCGGCGCGTTCCGTCGGCTGCTGACCGAGCCGCTCACGCCGGGGCGGTTGCGGGCCGAGGCGCACCGGGCCTAGTCACGCACGACCGTCGGCCCGATCTAGTGGTGGCCGACGATGCGGTGCGGCACGTACGGCGCCTCCAGCGCGGCGATCTCGTCCGCGGTCAGGGTCAGGGTCAGCGCCCCGACGGCGTCGTCGAGATGCCGGCCACTCGTGGCCCCGATGATCGGCGCGGTCACCGGCGACTTCTGGAGCAGCCACGCCAGCGCGACCTGCGCGCGGAGCACTCCCCGGCTCTGCGCGATACGTGCCACCTCCGCGATCACCAGCGCGTCCGCGTCGGCTGTGGCGTCGTACTTGCTGCGCGCGATCTGGTCGGTCTCGGAGCGCAGGGTGGATTCGGAGGAACCCTCCCGTGTGAGTCGGCCGGAGGCCAGCGGGCTGTAGGGAATCATGCCGATGCCCTCGGCGCGGCACAGCGGCAGCATCTCCCGCTCCTCCTCGCGGTAGAGCAGGTTCAGGTGATCCTGCATGGACACGAAGCGTGTCCAGCCGCGCTGCTCGGCGACATGCAGGGCCCGCTGGAACTGCCACGCCCACATGGCGGACGCCCCGATGTAGCGGGCCTTTCCGGCCTTTACTACATCGTGCAGCGCCTCCATGGTCTCCTCGATGGGCGTGTCGTCGTCCCAGCGGTGGATCTGATACAGGTCGACGTAGTCGGTGCCCAGGCGCTTGAGGCTGTGGTCGATCTCGCTCAGGATGGCCTTGCGGGACAGGCCAGCGCCGTTTGAACCGTCGCGCATCCGGCCATGCACTTTCGTGGCGATCACGACCTCGTCGCGGTTCGCGAAGTCCTTCAGGGCGCGGCCCAGGATCTCCTCGCTGGCACCCAGTGAGTACACGTTGGCGGTATCGAAGAAGGTGATGCCCAGCTCCAGGGCCTTCTGAATGACCGGACGACTGTGCTCCTCGTCCAGCACCCACTTGTGAATCCAGCGGTTCGGATCACCAAACCCCATGCAGCCCAGACAGAGCCGCGAGACCTGCAGACCGGTGGTGCCCAGGCGAACGTACTCCATGCTGCCTCCTCGAACCCCGCGCGCCGCTGTGGCCCAGGGTTCCACTCTCGTCGGATCAGATCCGGCGAGTCTACGCCGGGTCGGCGCGGCATATCGCGTCGGCGTGCCGGACGGGCGGCGCTACACTCCGGGCGTATGCCACTGGACGTGGGCTCGCAGCTCGCCGGGCGTTATGACCTGCACGCCCTGCTGGGTGAGGGCGGCAGCGCCCGCGTGTTCCGCGCCCAGGACATCCTGATCGGCCGTGAGGTCGCCGTGAAGCTCCAGCACGCGCACGTGCCCGACAGTGACCGCGAACGTTTCCTGCGCGAAGTCCGCACCCTGGCCCGCCTGACGCACCCCGGCATCGTGCCGGTGCTCGACCTGGGCAGCGACCCGGATACAGGACGGCCCTTCTTCACCATGCCCCTCATGACGGGCGGCCCGGTCACGGCGCTGGGACCGCTGGAGGACGCGCCGCTGCCGCTGGCCCAGTACCTGACGGCGGCGGCCTTCTCGGCGCGGGCGCTGCACTTCATTCACGCGCAGGGCATCACGCACCGCGACCTGACGCCCGGCAACGTGCTGCTGGACGACGCGGGCCTGCCACGCATCATGGATTTCGGGCTGGTGGCCCTCACCGAGCATACCCGGCACCTGACGCGAAGTGGCGTCACGCTGGGCACGCCCACCTACATGGCCCCCGAACAGGCGCGCGGGGTGGGCGTCGGGCCGCGCAGCGACCTGTACGCGCTGGGCGCCGTGCTGTACCGCGTGGCCTGCGGCGTGCCGCCGTTCGTGGGCGACAGCGACCAGAGCGTCATGTACCAGCACGTCTACGAGCGCGTGCCCGACCCCCGCGACCTGAACCCGGCCGTGCCGGACGCCATCGCGCGCGTGCTGCTGGCCCTGCTCGCCAAACGCCCGGAAGATCGCCCGGAGAGCGGCGAGGCGCTGGCGCACCTGTGGGCGCTGGCCCGGCGGGATGTGTGGACGAACCACGCGCGCGGCCAGTACCGGGGCGGCCGCACCCGCACGGGCGAGCACCCGGACGGCCCGGCCCGCGTGGGCAGCCTGCGCGAGGTCTGGAGCGTGCCCCTGCCCGGCGAGGTCACCTGGCCAGCCGCCGTGGTCGGCGAGGGCGACCTGGTCGCGGTCGGCACGCGCGGCGGACAGCTGGTGCTCACACACGCGTCGGGACGGCCCTTCGCGACCTTCGCGGCCAAGGACGAGGTCACCGCGCCCGCCACCTTCCACGGCGGGCACATCCTGTTCGGCGCGTGGGACGGCACGCTCAGGCGCGTCGACCTGAACACGGGCGCGGAACTGTGGCGGCACCAGGCGCGCGCCGAGCTGACCGGCGCGCCTACCCTGTGGCGCGGGCGGGTGCTGGCCAGCAGCCGCGACGGGCACCTGCATGCCCTGGACGCCCTGACGGGCGAACTCGCGTGGGCGTACCGCACGGGCGGCCCGGTGGCCGCGAGCCCCCTGGTGTGGGGCAGCGCGGCCCTGCTGTGCGACGAGAACGGCTGGCTGCACGCCCTGGACGCCGAGGACGGCCGCCCACTGTGGCGTGTGGAGGTGGGTACGGTACACGGCACGCCCGCGCTGCTGCCCACCGGCAGTGGTGAGGCGACCCTGGTCGTCGCCACCTGGGAAGGCGAGGTGCACGCCCTGGCCCTGGGTGTGGATCGCGGGCGGGCGGTGCTGCGCGGGGCCGAACCGAATTTGTGGACGTACGACCTCGAGGACGAGGTGTGGGCGGCCCCGGCCCTCACGCGCGGAGACGGCCCGCACGGTCTGGCGATCCTGGCCGGCTGGGGCGGCACGGTGCGCGCCCTGCGCCTCTCGGACGGCGAGGACGTCTGGTCGCACACCCTGGAGGGCCGCGTGACGGCCAGTCCCGTGATCAGCGCCGGGCTGGTCTTCCTCGCCTCCGAGGCGGGGGAACTGGTCGCGCTGGACATCCGGACGGGCGCGCCCCGCTGGCTGCAGCGGGAACGTACGGGCGTTCAGGCCACCCCGCTCGCCGCCGACGGCACCCTGTACGTGGCGTTCATGAACGGCACCCTGCGCGCCTACCGCAGTCCCGCCCTCGATCCGCCCACCTGAGAGAGCCTCCCTGATCCATGGACGCTTCATCAGGGGGGTTTCAACCTCCACTTAACCGCGCGCCGTACACTTCGGACATCACCGGCGCCGTCCGGCCACCTTTTCCTCTTCCCGCAAGGAGTCCCACATGCCCAATATCGGTGCCCCGGAACTGATCGTGATCCTGATCGTCGCCCTGATCGTCTTCGGGCCGCGCAAGCTGCCGGAACTCGGCAAGAGCCTCGGCGCGGGCCTGCGCGAGTTCCGCAAGAGCACGCAGGGCCTCAAGGATGAACTGGAAGGCACCATGCGGGACGCGCCCACGCCTCCCGGCCCGGCCGCCGTCCAGACCATCCACGTGCCCCTGGTACAGCCCGAGGGAACGGTTCCGGCCCAGCCGGTGGTAGCCGCCTCGGTCACGCCCGTCGCCGTGGCCCCCCAGGCTGTGACGCCCCAGGCGGTCACGCCGCCCACCGAACCGGCCGAACGCGTCGGCTGAGATCACTGTTCGAGCGGCCCACCCGGCGACGGTGTGGGCCGCCCGTGGTGTGGGGGCAGCAGACAGAGTGGCTAGAGTGGGGACATGGGTATCCGCTGGAAAGCCGTCCTGGGCACCGCCGTGCTGGCGGGCGCGCTCGCCGCGTGCCGCAGCACCCCGCCCACCAATCCGTTCATCACGGGCCGCACGTGGAACATCGCGCACCAGGGTGGGGAACTGCTGTGGCCCAGCAACACCCTGACCGCGTACCGGAACGCCTCGGCGCTGGGTGTGGACATGCTCGACATGGACATGCACGTCACGCAGGACGGCGCGCTGGTGCTCTCGCACGACGACACCCTGGATCGGCTGACCGACCGCCACGGCACGATCACGCAGATGACGCTCGCGCAGGTGCTGGAAACCGACGCCGGGTATGCCCTGTCGCTGGACGGCGGGAAGACCTATCCCTTCCGGGGGCAAGGTGTGCGCGTGGGCCAGCTGTCCGAGGTGCTCGCCGCGTTCCCGACGTCGCCCATGACCATCGAGATCAAGGAGGCGCAGCCCAGCGTGGCCGCGCCCTTCTGCAAGGCGCTGCGGGAGGCGGGCGTGACCTCCCGCGTGATCGTCGCCAGTTTCAGCGATCGAGCCATGCACGACTTCCGTGCGGCGTGTCCTGAAGTGATGACCAGCATGACCGAGAAGGAACTGCGGCCCCTGGTGCTGCTCAGCAAGGTCGGCCTCGCGCGGCTGTCCCCGCTGCCGGGTCGCGCCGCGCAGGTGCCCGTGAAAGGGGGCGGGATCACGGTCGTCACACCGGGCTTCGTGCGGGCCATGCATGCGCGCGGCGTGGCCGTGCAGGTCTGGACGATTAACGACCCGGACGAGATGCGCCGCCTGGTGGGCATGGGCGTGGACGGCATCTTCACCGATCGCCCGGACGAGCTCAAACAGGTGCTGTCGGGCCGCTGAGTTGCGCCCCGGCCCGTAGACTCGGCAGGTGAAGCCCCTTGCCCGACTCCTCGCCGCCGCTGCCCTCCTCACTCCCGCGACGGCCCACGCCCAGCTGTGGCAGACCCCGCAGACCACCGCCGCACAGGCGATCCTGAAGGACTACGCGGCCCAGGGAAATGTCCTGAAGCGCGGAGAGACGACCGTCACGCTCGATGTCGCCGGGAATGCCGTGGTCGGTGTGTTCATAGAGGCCGGTACCGTGGCGGATCTGGCACGCGGCATTGGCGTGGGCTGGGGGCTCACGGAGGCGGAGCTGCCGAAACTCCAGGCGAATCTCGCCGCGCCCAGAGTGCTGACCGCCGCCAAGAAGGGTGTCATTGAACTGACGGATGACGGCGCGACCGATCTGATCGCCCTGAAATCCACTGGCGACGGCGCGCAGACCCGCTTCTCGGCGTACGTGGCCGTGAAGGTCTGGCCGGACTCGGCGTTCCCTGCCACGAGGAACGTGATGGGCAGCGCGGCGGCCCCCGACACCCTGCGGATCTTCAGTGACTTCCAGTGCCCGTACTGCAAGCAGATGTGGGACCGTTCCGCGAAGGCGTGGGAGGCCGCGCCGGAGGCGTACCGCACGTACCATTATCAGTTCCCGCTCACCATGCACCGCAACGCCTTCGCCGCCGCCGAGGCCAGCGAGTGCGCCAGTGCCCAGGGTCAGTTCTGGCCGTACGCGAACGCGCTGTTCGCCGCCTATGAACAGTGGACGCCGCTGGAACCTAAGGACATTCCCGCCACGTTGACCACCTACGCGAAGGCCGCCGGACTCGACCCGGCCACCTTCACGGCCTGCCTCAGCTCACACGCCTTCAAGAGCAGCATCGACGCGCAGATCAAAGCCGGGATCGCCGTGGGCGTGCAGGGCACCCCAACCGTCTACCTGAACGGCGTGAAACTGCAGAACTATTCGGACGCAGCCGAACTGGCCCGCGTCCACGCGGCCACGACGGCCACGCCCAGTGCCGCCGCCTTGATCGACGCGCGGCTGAAGCTGTTCAGGTAAACAGAGGAACTGGCTGCCCCCGTGGATGGGGGCAGCCAGTCTGGCTTCTTCTTACGCCCGACTCTTGTACCGTTCTAGGAGCTCCGTTTTCAGTTCGTCAAAGCCCACGCCCTTGCGCTCCTTCAGACCCTCAGGCGTGCGTTCGCGGACGCTGACCTGCCGCCCGGCCTCCTCCTGATCACCGACGATCAGCATGACCGGAATCTTGCTCAGTTCGGCGGTGCGGACTTTGGCCTGCATGCGGTTGGAACTGTCGTCTACCTCGGCGCGCAGGCCCCTGTCGTGCAGTTCGGCGCGTAGCGTTTCGGCGTAGGCGTTGTGCCGGTCGGCGATGGGGATGATCATGACCTGCCTGGGCGCGAGCCACAGCGGGAAGTCCCCGGCATAATGCTCGATCAGGATGCCCGTGAAGCGCTCGATGCTCCCGAACGGCGCGCGGTGGATCATCACGGGACGGTGCTCCTGGCCGTCCTCGCCGACGTAGGAAATGTCGAAGCGTTCAGGCAGGTTGTAATCGACCTGGATGGTGCCCAGCTGCCACTCGCGGCCCAGGACGTCCTTAACCACGAAGTCCAGTTTCGGGCCGTAGAAGGCGGCATCACCGGGTTCGATGGTGTAGGGCAGGCCGACTTCCTCGACCGCCTCGATGATCTGCTGCTCGGCCAGCGCCCAGTTCGCCTCGTCGCCCACGTACTTGTCGCTGCCCTGCTCGCGCACGCCCACACGGAAGCGCACGTCCGTCATGCCGAAGGTGCCGAGCACCAGTACCGTCAGGTCGAGGACGTCCAGGAACTCCTTTTTCAGCTGATCCGGGCGGCAGAAGATGTGCGCGTCGTCCTGCGTGAAGCCGCGCACCCGGGTCAGGCCGTTCAGTTCGCCGGACTGCTCGTAGCGGTACACCGTGCCGAACTCGGCCAGCCTGACCGGCAGGTCACGGTAGCTGCGCGGTTTGCTGTCGTAGATCCGGACGTGGTGCGGGCAGTTCATGGGCTTGAGCATGTACTGCTCGTCATCGACCTCGATCGGGTTGAACTGCGACTCGCTGTAGTACGGGTAGTGCCCGCTGGTGCGGTACAGGTCGAGGTTTCCGATGTTCGGCGTGATCACGCCCTGGTACCCGCGTTTGAACTGCTGCTCCTTGAGGAAGCCCGCCAGTTCCTCGCGCAGCACCGTGCCGTTCGGCAGCCACAGCGGCAGGCCCTTGCCCACGAGGGGATCGATGGTGAACAGTTCGAGTTCCTTGCCCAGCTTGCGGTGGTCGCGCCGTTTGGCTTCCTCCAGCGCGTGCAGGTACCCGTCGAGTTCCTTCTGCGTGGCGAAGGCCACGCCATACACGCGCTGGAGGATCGGGTTCTTCTCGTTGCCGCGCCAGTACGCGCCGGACGTGCTCATCAGCTTGAAGCTCATGGGTAGCTTGCCCGTGTTCGGGAAGTGCGGCCCGCGGCACAGATCCACGTAGTCGCCCTGCTGGTAGAAGGTGATCGGTTCGCCCTCGGGCAGGCCCTCGATGAGTTCCTGCTTGTACGGATCGTGCGGGAACTGCGCCAGGCCCTCGGCCTTGCTGACCTCACGACGTGAGAAGTCCAGGTTCCGCCCGATGATCTCGCGCATGAGCTTCTCGATCTCGGGCAGTTCCTCTTCCTTGAGGGGTTCGGGCAGGTCGAAGTCCTGGTACCAGCCGTTCTCGATGCTGGGGCCGACGCCGCGCTTGACGGCGTCCGCCGGGTACCCCTTCGCTCGATAGAACTCGCCGACCGCCTGACTCATTACGTGGCCCAGCGAGTGCCGGAACAGGGGTGCGGCTGCCTCCGGATTCTTCTTCGTGATCAGTGAGATGTGTGCGCCGTCGGGCAGCGGACTCATCAGATCGACCAGGTCACCGCCCACGGTGGCGGCCAGCGCGTCCTGCGCGAGCCGGGGGCCGATTGCCTTGGCGGCGTCCAGGGCCGTGGCGCCCTGCGCAAGTTCCAGTTGTTTCCCATCGGGAAGAATGACGTGCATGTGTACCTCGGTGTTTGAACATGAGTGACCCGGTCTGGCCGCAAACCCAGCAGAACGCCTGAAAACCGCTGACGGGGGTTCTCAGGCGCTCAGAGTTCGCGTGACCAGACCGGAAAAGGCAGGCATTCGTTGCAAGCACACGTGCCGCATCACCAGACCGGAGTGATGGGCGGGGCGCTTCATGGCCGCAGGATAGCGGGTGCGGTGGGGGAGGGGCAACCTGCCGAATGGCGCATCTGGCCAAGCGGAGCACCCGGTATGCTCGCCGCATGTCCTTCGCCGCTCTGTCCCAGCGGGCGCAGGTCGTCCGGCTGCGGCCCACCGCTCTGGCGGCCCTGCCCGCCTACCCGTTTACGGTGCGCCGCCTGCGCCTGCTGAACCACGCCTACAACACGACCTTCCGGGTCGATACGCAGGAAGGGCAGACCTTCGCGCTGCGGATCAACGTGAATTCCCGCCGGACTCCGCAGCAGATCGGGGCCGAGATGGCGTGGCTGGCCGCCCTGGCCCACGACACGGAGCTGCCGGTGCCGGTGCCGCAGCCCACGCGCGACGGCCATCTGCTACAGGAACTGTGGAACCCGGCACTGGGACGGGCGTTGCCGGTCACCGTGTTCTCGTGGCTGCCCGGCCCGAACCTGGGCCGACACGCCACGCCCGCCCAGATGCGTGAGGTCGGCCGCGCCGCCGCGACCCTGCACGCCCACGCGCTGGGCTGGACGCTGCCCTCTGGCACGGCCCTGAGCAGTCTGCGCGACCCGCTGATGGACACCCCCAACCGGCTGATCCGGGAACACGCCCTCCTGACCCCGGAGCGCCGCGACATCGTCCTGGCGGCTCTGGCACGCGTCGAGGCCGCCCTGGGTCGCGTGTTCGTGCAGGACACCCCCAGAGTGCTGCACGCCGACCTGCACAACTGGAATCTCAAATGGAACCGGGGCCGGCTGTCCGTGTTCGACTTCGACGACAGCGGTGTGGGCGTGCCCATGCAGGATCTGGCGATCAGCGCGTACTACCTGCGCCCCAGGGTCGACCTGGAGGCGGCGCTGCTGGAGGGCTACGCGTTCGCAGCGCCCTTGCCCACCTACGCCCAGGCCGACTATGAGGCCGTCGTCGCGGGCCGCAGCCTGGTGCTGCTCAACGACCTGCTGGAGAACACGACGGCCAACCTCCGCGACCTGCTTCCGCGTTACGTGCCGAACGCGGTCATCAAGCTGCGCCACTACCTGGAGACCGGCGTGTTCCGGCACGATGTGGAGGGACTCATCCAGGCGTGACCGGCCCGAAGGTCTGCCCGAACGTGAAGGCGTGCGTCGTCGGCCCGTGCCGGCGCAGGTGCATCAGGCGTTCCCACGCCTCGGTCGTGGTGGGACGGTGCCCGGCAGGCACCCACCACAGGGCGGTGAACGCCTCACGCATGTGCTGGAAGTACTGCCTGCGTTCCCGCAGGAGTTGCAGGTGGTCGCTGCGGTACACGTAGTCCCGCAGGGCCTCCACATCCCCCCACACGGACATGTTCACCAGGATCGTGTCGTCCTTGAAGGGCCGCAGATCGGTCGCGCTGTCCCCGTCGCCCTGCAGCCGCCACACGAAGCCCGGCCAGCCGTCCGCCAGCGCATTGATCTCATCCAGGCGGGACGTGAAGCCATGGAGCTGCTCGCTGTCCAGCGGGGCGACCAGCCGGCCGATATTGACCTGGGCGAGATGCATTCCGGCGGCTGTCATGGGAACAGGGTACCGGGTCGTGTGCCTGGCCTCTTATTACGGATCGGGAAGCATAGCTATAGAAGAACTGGGCAGACCGAGCCCGTGTGGCTCGGTCTGCCGCAGAGAGGGTCGCGCTTCGCCGACCTACCAGGAGTTCGCCGTGACGGCTGCCGTCTCGCCTTTCGGATTGGGGCCCCACGGGTTGCTGCCGGGTTCGCTGTCCAGCACCATCAGCACGAGCACGGCCAGACTGCCGATGAACGGAACGAAGGAGATCAGGTACCACCATCCGCTCTTCCCGGTGTCGTGCAGGCGCCGCACGCTGACGGCCAGGGAGGGGAGCAGGATGAACAGGCTGTACAGCAGGATCAGGAGACCGCTGATGATCATCAGCCACATCAGTGGGGAAGAGGTCTGGCCGTTACCGTCCGTAGAGGCGGAGAGGGCGGGCAGGCTGACCAGTACCGGAATCTCCAGCACCGTCAGGATGATGAAGTTGATCAGTGAGAACATCCAGAATTCGCGGCGGCGGGCGCGGCCCTGGAAGTTCGCGTAGTTGTTTCGGATCACATTCAGGTAGTCGTTCATGATCGCACCTCCGACAGAAGTGAGAAAAGTTTAAGAGATGAAGGCCAGTTCATTGGTCGGATTCGCCGCATCACTGGGGGTAGGGTGGGGGGATCATGCGCGCCCTTCTGCTGCTCTCCCTGCTGCTGGCGGCCTGCGCGCCAGCCACGTCGCCTGCTCGGACACTGCCGGATACCGTGGCGGCCTTGCCCTTCGCGGCCGATACTTCGCACCTACGGGTGGTGGTCATGGGCGACCAGGGCACGGGAACCGACGTGCAGTGGAAGGTAGCGGCGGCCATGCAGACCGTCTGCGCGAGGGCTGGCTGCGACCTGGGGGTCGCGCTGGGTGACAACTTCTACCCGGCCAGCCCGAAGGAGGTGACCTCGTCGGTCTTCCATGACCGTTTCGAGGTGCCGTACGGGCCGCTGAAGATTCCCTTCCTGGTGGTGCCCGGCAACCACGACGAGTCCTGGCTGGCGGGTGGGGACGGCGCGGACTCGCGCGGTGCCGAGGTGGAGGTCGCGTACGGGAAGCTCAACCCGCAGTGGGTGATGCCCGCCCGCGATTACCGCGCGCCCGTGGGCCAGCTCGTGGAGTTCTTCGCCGTGGACACCGCGCCGCTGGCCGCGTACCTGCCGCCCCGGCAGGCGGACGAGCGGGCGGGCGGCGCGTGGGAGGTCGCTCAGCGCCAGTGGCTGTCCGGGGTGCTCGCGCGCAGCTCGGCCCGCTGGAAGCTGGTGCTGGGGCACCACCCGCTGTTCAGCAACTCCGTTCACGGTGACGCCGGACACTATGACGGCCTGGGACTGTCCTTCCAGCGTGGGGACGGTGTGCGGCAGCTGTACACCCTGGCGTGTGGGCAGGCCAACGTGCTGCTCAGCGGCCACGATCACGCGCTGGAGGTGTTTTCGCCGCAGCCGGAATGCCCGGATACCTGGACGCTGGTGTCGGGCGCGGCGGGCAATCCGTCCTCGCCGGGCGGCGGGGCGCGTCCGGCGGCCTTCGAGGCGTACCGGCAGCCGGGGTTCATGGTACTCGACCTCACACCCGAGGCGCTCACCGTGCAGGTGTATGTGCTGGACAATGCGGGCGCGGCCACGCTGGCGCACACGCAGGTGATCGCGCCGCGTCCGTGAACGCCGCTGTGAGCTAGTTCGCATGGCGTGGGGGTGTCCGGGGGGGATCGCTGTGGGCCCTCGACGGCGCATCCCGCGTGCAGGACGGCAGAACGCTGAACTTACGGGTTTCTGACCTCTGGGTCACGCTTTTTTGATGAGCACGCTGCATGAAGTGCGTAAGAGTTGGCCTGACACCATGCCCTCCAAGAGCCCGCCCCAGAGATCCTGAGGCGTCCGCTTTCCCCGAGGTGCTTTCGAGTGATGCCAGTTCCCACATCCACCACCGCCCTGCAATCCGCCCTGAGCGACCTGCTGCGCATGCACGCTCCCCAGGCCACCCTTCTCGCGTCCATCGGAGAGGAGGTTCTGCGGGTACGGGCGGACGCCACGGCCAACGTGATCGGCGCCGACCTGGTGCCGCCGGACGACTGGTTCGAGCGTGGCGAGATGACCTGGCTCACCCGCGACGGGGCGCTGCTGGGCCTGCTGTGGAGCGAGGACGGGCAGGTGCCGGTCACGGCGGTGCAGGTGTTGACCATGCTGCTCGCGGCGGCGCGTGTGGACGGCGCGAACCGCGAGGCGGAGGTGCTCGTCACGCAACTCCCGATGGCGACCGCGTGGCTCAGCGCCGACCTGATGTTCCGCCGGGTCAGCCGGCCCTTCCTGGAACTGTTCGGCCTGACCGACGCGCAGCTCGTGGGCCGCCACCTCGCACAGGTCTTCCCGGATCGGCCCGGGCTGCACTCAGGGCTGACGCAGGCGGCGGCCGGGCGCTCGGTGCGGCTCACGGACGAGCGGCTGGAACGCGGGGGCACGGTCACCTGGGTGCGCGGCGAGGCCCGCTCGTACTTCGGCGGCGCGTCGGCGGGCGTCATGTTGACCCTGCAGGACGTGACCGGCGAGTACGACCGCGCCTCGCGCGTGGCGGCACTGCTCGACACGGACCTGCCGTCGGCGCTGCTCACCGACACGGGCATCGTCCTCAACGCCAGCCAGGGCCTGCTGGAACTGTGTCTGCCCTCGGCCTCGGCCGCGCCGGGCGCTCCGCTGTGGGCGTGGCCGTGCTTCGCGGATCTGCCGTCGGAAGCCGTGCGCGATCTGGTGAAACTCGCCGCGACGGGCGGCTCCGCGCGGGCCGACGTGATCCTGGCCAACGGGGAACGCCTGCCCCTCTCGGTTCGCCGCACGTCCGAACCGGGCCTGCTGGTCGCCGAGGGCCACTCGGCCCGCCGGGACGGGCAGGTGCCGTCCGGCATGATCGGGCAGGTGCTCGCGCAGTCCGAGGACGCCACCGTCCTGATCGACGCTTCCGGCCGCGCGCAGCTCGTCAGCGACCGGGCCGCGCAACTGCTGGGTGTGGAGGCCTCGCGCCTGGTGGGCCTGGGCCTCACGCGGGTGCTGGGGGAACTGGGCGTGCGAACCTTCACCACCGAGGGTGATCCGCTGGTGCTGCCCGACTGGCGCGACCTGACCCTGCCCATGAAACGCGAACTGCTGCTGACGCTGCCCGACGGTGGTCTGCGGCACATGGAAGTGCGGGCCGCCGCGCTCGACGCCGAGGCGGGCAGTGTCCTGCTCACCCTGCGCGACCTGACGGCGCTGCGCCGCGCCCAGGCGAAGGTGCGGCACAACGCCCGCCACGACTCGCTGACCGGCCTGCTCAACCGCGTGGGCCTGCGCGAGGCCATGACCACGCACGCCAGCGTGAAGGGCGGCCTGGGCACCGTCGCCTGCCTGGACATCGACGGGTTCGGCAGTCTGAACGCGGCCCTGGGCCGCACGGCGGGCGACCGCCTGCTGATCCAGGCCGCCGCCCGGCTGCACGACCTGGCCACCGCGCAGGGAGGCAGCGCCGCGCGCCTCACGGACGACACCTTCGTGCTGGTGCTGCCCGGCCTGGACGCTGCCGGAGCCACGCTGGCCGTGCAGGACACCCTGAGCGCCCCCCTGCGTGCCGGTCAGCGCGACGTGCCCCTCACCTACGCGCTGGGCCTGGTCACGCCGCGTGCCACGCCCGCTCCGGACGCCGCCCTGGGCGACGCCGAGATCGCCATGCAGCACGCCAAACGGCAGGGCCGCGCGCAGGTGCGTGCCTACGATCCCGGCATGCGTGCCCAGGTGGCCCGCGCCTTTGAACTCGAGGAGGCCCTGCGCGGCGCGGTTGCGGGCGAGCAGTTCACGCTGCTCTACCAGCCGGTCACCGACCTGAAGACCAGCCGGGCGCTGGGTGCGGAATCCCTGCTGCGCTGGAACCATCCGGCCCTGGGTGTCCTGCCCCCCAGCCAGTTCCTGCCCCTGGCGGGGCACAGCGACCTGATCACGCAGGTCAGCGAGTGGGTCGTCGAGCACGCCCTCAGCGGCCGGCAGACCATCCGCACCGCCCTGCCCGAGCGCTTCGGCGCGTGGCAGGTGAGCGTGAACCTGGGCCTGGAGGAACTGCGCCGCAGCGCTGGCCTGGGCCGTCTGCAGGCGCTGCTGCGGGAGCACGGCTCCCCGGACATCGAGGTGGCCGCCGGCAGCCTGATCGACCACAGCCAGGAGACGCTGGGCCTGCTCGAGCAGCTGCGCACGCTGGGCGCGCACCTGAGCGTGGATGACTTCGGCGACGGCGCGAGCAGCCTCTCGGCCCTCACGCGCTTCCCACTGAGCGCCGTGAAACTCCACCCCACCCTGACCGCCCGTCTGCCCGGCGACCAGCGGTCCGTCGCGCTCGTGCAGGGCACCATCGACCTCGCCCACCGGCTGGGCTTGCGCGTGGTCGCCGTCGGCGTAGAGACCAGCGAGCAGCTGGAGATCCTGGCCGCCATGGGCTGTGACGCCGCCCAGGGCTACGCCATCTGCCCCCCGCTGGCGCTGCCGGATCTGCTCAAGTGGTTGCAGGCCCACTGAGCGCGGGCCGCTTACGTCAGCCGATCACCCCTGATCATCGACGTCCCTCAGACCCATTCGGGGACCGGCTGGGCCGTCGGGAAGAACCCGAGCATCCGCAGCGGGAGCGGCCCCGGATTCCGAACTCCGTGTACTGTTCCCGCTGGAACGATGGCCGTGTCGCCCGCCCGGAAGGCCAGGGTCTCCTCGCCCAGCTGAACGTGGCCACTGCCCTCCAGGCACACCAGCAGTTCCTCGACCTCATGGACATGCAGTGGAATAGCGCCGCCGGGATCGATGACATTCTCCAGCAGAGCGGTCGCCACAGCGCCGCTCTGGGCGTGGGCCAGCCACTGGAGGGTGCGACCGTCCAGACGCTGAACCGGCTGCTCCGCTCTGGTCACGATCCCCATGCGTTCAGCGTACTCCCACCGCATTCCACGGCCCTGGGGAGTGCCGGCCTAGAACGGCCAAATGCGCGGGATGACCAGCATGGACACGAGGAAGGTCACGAAGGTCAGGCCCGCGCCCACGCGCACGAAATCCATGAAGGTGTAGCGGCCGGGGCCGTACACCAGCATGCAGGACGGCTCCAGCGGGGTGATGAACGAGTTGCTGGCGGCCAGCGTGATTCCGATCACGAAAGGCCGGGGGTCGTACCCGAGGGATTTGGCCGTGCCGATCGCCAGCGGCAGCATGACCAGCGCCGCCGCCTGGTTGCTCATGGGCTGGGTCAACCCCACGGTGACCACGAACAGCGCGCCCAGCAGGCCGTAAGGCCCGAGCGGTTCCAGCACGCCCGACAGCGCGCCCGTGAGGACTTTCGCGGCGCCGCTGCTCTCGAAGGCGCTGCCGAAGGCCAGCATGCAGGCGATCAGCACGATTACCGGCCACTCGACTGAGCGGTACGCCTCTTCCGGGCTGATCAGGCGCAGCGCGAGGCTCAGGGACGCAGCGATCAGCACGGCGACGGACAGTGGCACCAGGCCCAGCCCGCCCAGCACGATGGCTCCGGCGAACAGCAGCAGCGCCATCGGGGCGCGGCGCAGATCGCGCTGGTGCTCGGTCAGGTCGCCCATCACGACCAGGTGGTCGCCCAGCGAGTCCAGCCGCGCCGCGCCGCCCTGCACCAGCAGCACGTCCCCGACCTGAATCCGCAGCCCCCCCAGCCGCTCGATGTTCTTGTCGCGGCGGTGCAGGGCCAGCACGGACGCCCCGTACCGTTCCCGGACGCGCCCTTCTTTCAGGGTACGGCCCAGCAGGGGCGAGCCGGGCATGACGACGGCCTCGACCAGCCGCACATCGCCGTCCTCTGGGGTGGGTTGGAGTTTCAGCTCGCTCTTGCTCACAATCCCCAGCGTGCTCTTGCCCGCCAGGATGCGCTCGGTGGGGCCTTCTACGGTCAGCGTGTCGCCTTCCAGCACCCGGAAGGCGGCGCCCGGCCCGGAGATGGTCTCCTCACCCCTCCGCACCGCCACGACCGTCAGACCGTGGTCGCGGCCCAGCCCAGTTTGCGCGAGGGTCTGTCCAGCCAGCGGACTGCCGGGCACCACGGTCAGGTCGGCCAGGTAGGCGCGCAGGGAGTCCGCCAGCGCGGCGTCCCGGGCGGGCAGCAGTTTCGGGGCGATGAAGAACAGGTACAGCAGGCCCGCCAGCGCGGTCGGCAGGCCCACCCAGGCCAGCTCGAAGAACCCGAGGGGCGCCTCGCCTGAGGCCGGCAGTGCGCCCGACACGACGATGTTGGTGCTGGTACCGATGATCGTGATGGTGCCGCCCAGGATGCTCGCGAAGGCCAGCGGCATCAGCGCCAGGCTGGCTGGAATGCCCGCCCTGCGCGACAGTCCCGCCACGACCGGTAGGAATACGGCGGTGGTGGCGGTGTTGCTGGTGAATGCGCTCACGCCGGCCACGGTGCCCAACATGGCGCGCAGCATGCCCGTGGGATTCTTGGCGCGGCGGGCCAGGGTGGTTCCCAGCCACTCGATCACCCCGGCGCGCAGCAGCACCCGCGTCAGGATGAACAGCCCGGCCAGAGTGATCACGGTGTCGCTCCCGAAGCCCGCGAAGGCCTCTTTGGGCGTCACCAGCCCGAACACCAGCAGCGCCGAGAGCAGGCCCAGGGCGGTCACATCGACCGGCAGCCACTCGGTCGCAAACAGAACGAGCGCGGCCACGAACAGCACCAGGATCAGCGTGACGGGTTCCATAACCCTCCTGAACGCATACAGAGCTGGCGTAAGTTCAGGGGTGGCCTGTCGTCGCAAGGCGCGTCAGGGCGGCCGTCAGGATCACCACGGCCCGGTCGTACTCGGCCAGATCCAGACGCTCCTCGGGCGTGTGATCCAGCGCGCTGTCGCCCGGCCCATACGCGAGGGTCGGCACCGGCCACAGTTCCGACACGACGTTCATGTCACTCGTGCCGGTCTTGACCTTGAAGACCGGCGTGCCCCCCTGCGCGCGGATGGCGACACGCATGGCGCGCGTCAGGGCGTTGTCTTTCGGGGAGCGCACCGCAGATTCGTGCCCCGTAAAGGTCACGTGCGCGTCTGGCAGATCCTGCAGCAGGTCGCGCACGGTGTCCTCGGCCTCTTGCGGCGAGATGCGCGGTGGCAGGCGCAGCCCGACGGTGCCGGTGGCGCGCTGGGTCACGCCGTCGTTCGTCGCCTGGAGATCCTGGATCGTCGCCTGGACGGCGTCGAAGATCCCGCTGCCGTCAGCGGTGCGCGCGGCCCACGCCCGCACGCGGAACCACGCCTCGGTCAGGTCGTCGGCCGCGCTCTGGCCCTCGCCGGCCGTGTGGAAATTCCCACGTTCCACCGTGATGCGCGCCACCAGCCGGCCCTTGTACCCCAGGGTCAGTCCTTCCCAGCCGCTCGGCTCGCCGATCAGCACCATGTCCGGCTGGAGCGTCTGCATCACGTGCCGCGCGCCCCGGCTGCTCGGCGCCTCCTCCTCGGTCGCGCCGATCACCACGAAGCGCGCCGCGTCCAGCGCGGCGTCCGGCAGGGCGGCCACGGCGGCCATGAAGGCGCACAGCGGCCCCTTGGCGTCCACGCTGCCCCGGCCGTGCAGGACACCCTGGTCGTCAACATGCACCGGAATGTCACCCGGCACGGTGTCCATGTGCCCCAGCAGCGCCACTGTCAGCGGCCCACGGCCACGCTCGCCGACCGCATTTCCGGCTTCGTCCACGTGGGCCGTGAAGCCGTGGGCGGCCATCCACCCGGTGAGGAAGGCCGCCACGGCAGCCTCCTGCCCGGACAGCGACGGAATCCTGACTGCCTCGACCACCAGGGTGTGCGCGTCTTCAGGTGTCATCGTCGGTTGAAGCGGGCTGTCGTTGCGCGTGGGCGCTCAGGGCCAGCAGCCGGGCCATGTCCGCCAGGGCCAGCAGCGCAATGGTGCCCACGCCCCCCGACAGCAGCGTCCACAGGCCGTCCAGCCGCGCGCCCGATGTGTACTGCACGGCCGCCAGGCCCAGCGCCGCCACGAACAGTACGCCGCCCAGGAAGCGCAGGCGGCCCGTGAGGCCCTCGACCACGGCGGCCTGCCGAACCAGCGTGTCCAGGGCCGACCTGGGTGGCGTCGGACTGACCGCCGAGGGTGCGACAGGAACCGGTGCGGCAACGGGCGGCTCGACCTGTGCCGGTGCACGTTCCGGTCCGCGCGCCGGTTCGGTGATCATGGTCGGTGTCCGCGCGGTGCTGGGCGTGAACGCCGAGGAGGAGATCACCACCGGCCGCACGCTGGGCGCCTCCGATGAGGGCCGCGACACACCCGGCAGGGTCGCCCGGCCGTCCGCTGCCGGAGCTGGGGTCGGTGTGGGAGTGGATCTGAGGCGCTCGGGCGGGACGACATCCTGACCGCCACGCTCGGTTAATGGTGTGGAAACCGGGGCAGGCGTGGCAACGGCCTCTGGACGAACGGCCGGGCGCGGTGGGGGAGCCGCCGATTCCGCCCGTGCAGCGGGTGTCGGTGTGGCTGGAACAGAAGCGACCGGAGGGGCGGGCGGTCTGGCCGGAGCAGGGCCGTCCGCCGGGGGCGTCACGGCCGGTGGGATCTTCGCCGTCCCTGGCGTTTCCGGAGCGGGTACAGCGGGGGCGGTTCCAAAGGTCTTCTGGCCGCCCGCGGTGGGCAATGGCGAGACCGGCTGCTCCTTGGCCCGCGCGGTCGTATCCCTGACCTGGACGAAGAACGCCTGCACCTGGGCCACGTCGAAGCCCAGCAGGGTCGCGGTCAGGGCCGTGCCTGCCGGGGTCTCGACCCGCAGCACGCCCTGCTCGTCACTGTGGATACGGGTCAGGTCACGCAACGTGACCCGGCGGGTTCCCCCGCCATCCTGGTACACCAGGGTCTTCGGCGTCAGGATGAACAGCGCGTCCTCGCGCTCCAGGACGCTGACCGGGGGTTCGTCCATTCCGATGGCTTTCAGGGCACCCTGTGCCCGCCCACTTGCAGTTCGCTCCGTCATGTCACTCCCTTCCCTGCGTTTGCTGCGCGTCACGGGCTGCGCCCAGCATACCGACTTGCCATGAGGAGCCTGCGCCCGCGCCCCAGCCGGACCGGCGGCGTGAAGGCGTGTGTAGCCCACCCTCACCCGCCCTGCCATACGGGCGCCGCACACTGCGGGCATGACTGACACTTCGAACCGCTACGGCAGCGAACCCCTTGGCAAGAGCGTCGAGGAGGTCGAGCAGGAATCCGGCAATGTGGTCAACCCACCCGTGGCTGGCGAGGCCGTGCGCCGTGCCGAGGACGAGACCCTGGTGGTGCCGGCCATCGTGAACGGCAACACGACCGGCGTGCCCGCGCTGATCAACCGGGACGCCCTCGTCGATCGCAGCGGTACGGCAAACGACGGCACCGCCCGCGAGAACCGCGACAGCAGCGAAGAATAATTCGGTCATTCCGACGTCGGCCGCGCGCCTCAACTGAGGTTGCGCGGCCGATAACTGACGGCCTCGGCCAGATGCGTCTCGTGGATGTCGGCGCTGCCGGACAGGTCGGCCACCGTCCGGGCCACCCGCACCACGCGGTCAAAGCCGCGTCCCGTCAGGCCCAGTTGCCGCGCGGCCGCCCGGATGAAGGCCTCCGGGCCCGCCGCCAGCGGCGCGTGCCGCCGCAGCGCCTGCCCCGCCAGATCCGCGTTGCGCACCTGTTGTCGCCGGAGCATGCCATCCCGGGCGAGCGTGATGCGCTCCCGAACCGATGCCGAGCCCTCCGACTCCGGCGCGCGGGTCAATTCCTCCACCGTGAGTCTCGGCACCCGCACCACGACATCAATTCGGTCGAGCAGCGGGCCGCTGATCCGCGCCGCGTACCGGAGCCGCTCGGCAGGCGTACATGTGCAGGCTTTCTCCGGATCGCCCTGATGGCCACACGGGCAGGGATTCATGGCGGCGATCAGCTGGAAACGCGCCGGGTACTGCACGGTCGCCCGCGCGCGGCTGATGGTCACCGTACCGTCCTCCAGCGGCTGGCGAAGGGTTTCCAGCGCCTTGCGGCTGAATTCCGGGAATTCGTCCATGAACAGCACGCCCCGGTGCGCCAGGCTGACCTCACCCGGCCGCGGAACACTGCCGCCCCCGATCAGCCCGGCATCCGAGACCGTGTGGTGCGGTGACCGGAAGGGGGCGCCCAGATTCAGGCCGCCCCGAATGGCCAGCAGGCCCGCCGCCGAGTGGATGCGCGTGACCTCCAGCGCCTCCGGCCGGGACAGCGGGGGCAGAAGGCCGGGCGCGCGGCGGGCCAGCACGGTCTTTCCACTGCCCGGCGAACCCACCAGGAGCAGGTTGTGCCCACCGGCCAGGGCCACTTCCAGCGCGCGGCGGGCCGCCACCTGCCCCTTCAGGTCCGCGAGGTCGAGGAACGCGCCCGGATCGTGCTCGGCGGCTGGCGGCTCACTGGCGCGGAGCGGAGCCTGACCGCTCAGGTGCCGGACGGCGTCGGTCAGGGTGGCCGCGCCGTACACGGTCACGCCGTCGATCAGGGCCGCCTCGGGCGCATTGCCTGCGGGCAGCAGGGCAGGCAACGTCAGGGCGGAGGCCAGCAGGGCCAGGTTCACGGCTCCCGCGATGGGCCGCAGAGTACCGTCCAGGGCGAGTTCCCCGGCTGCCAGCACGCCATCCAGCACCTGGGCAGGCAGCAGTTCCTGCGCGGCCAGGACTCCCAGCGCAATCGGCAGGTCGTACAGCGGGCCTTCCTTGCGCAAATCTGCCGGAGCCAGATTCACCGTGATGCGCGCGGCCGGGAAAGGCAGGCCCGCATTGCGGATCGCGGCCCGCACCCGCTCGCGCGCCTCGCTGACCGCCTGGTCCGGCAGACCGACCACGGTAAATGCAGGCAGACCTGGGCTGACATCGACCTCAACCTCGACTGGTACGGCGTCTACGCCGATTAGCGCCACACTGCGCGCCCTGGCGAGCATCAGGCACGACCTGCGGTCGGTTGGGGAATCACGCGCCGCAGCGTAGCAAAAGCGCACGCCGCGCCCCGCCTCAAGTGCGGGTGCGCGGCGCGGTGAACCCGGCTCAGGGCGCGCCAGTCAGGCCGAGGGTGACGGCGGTCGTGCCATACCACCCGCGACGGTACCCGGCAAAATCGCCCACACCCACGGCGTAATGCAGGTTGGTCATCACCCCGGCGGGTGGCAGGGCGTCCTGCGGCAGGTTCATGGTGAACTGCTGGCTCATCGTGCTGCCATTCCCGGTGGTCGGGCCCACGGGAGTCGCCGCGAATCCACAGCCTTCGACGGGGCAGCCGTCCAGCGTGACCGGCAGCGGGCCTTCCAGCGCGGGCGTGACCCGGACGACCACCGTGAACGACACCTGATCCCCGGACGTCCCACTCACGCTTCCAGGTACCACGGAGGTCTGGATGTCGAGGAGACGCTCCTCGATGGTCACGGGCGCGCGGGCCAGATCATGGCCGTCCTGGCTGACCACCAGCGTGTAGGTCGCGCTCAACGACTGATCCGGCGTGTAGAACTCCGGCAGGCCCGGCGCGGAGATCACGAGATCGCGCGTGTTGGCGGCCCCGTCGGCCGTGACGGTCGCCGTGTCCAGGATCAAGCCACTCACATAGCCGTCTGGCGGAACCAGGCGCAGGGTCAGCGGGCCGCTCATGCCGCTGAACGTTACCGGGAGCGTCGCCGTGTGCTTGTGGAAGATAGCCAGCGCAGCCACGCCCGGCTGTACCGCAGCCTGGGACACTCGCCCTCCACTCACTGCAGTGTTCGGTGGCGTCGCTCCACTGCACGCGGTCAGGCTGGCGGCAGCAACCAGCGACAACACCATGCTGTGCAAAGAGTAGTGAAGTGTGCGCATGCGGCCCCCAGGAGCGTCCAGTCGGCGGGACAGCCCCGGTGGCCCGTCCTCTGACAGAAACCTTACCGGCGCCGGCGCTACGTCAACGTTACCCGACCGGGCCCAGCACACCCCCCGAGCGGTGGCATGCGCAACCCCCGTTTACAGTCCACAGAGGCCGTGCTAACATGCCACGCGCTGGAGAGGAACGGCCCAAGCGCCCCGCCCGCAAGGGACAGCACCAGCCGGAGCAGAATCGGCGCTGTAGCCAAGTGGTAAGGCAGAGGTCTGCAAAACCTCCACCACCGGTTCGAGTCCGGTCAGCGCCTCCAAAGTCCCGCCCTGCACGGCACCCGCAGACTCGTAGCTCAGGGGTAGAGCACTACATTGACACTGTAGGGGTCAGGAGTTCAAATCTCCTCGAGTCTACCAACGAACGCCCTCTAGGAGGGCGTTTTTCGTTTTTCCCCTACGTCCATCCAATAGAGAAAGCAACCTGTTTTAAGGGGATCGGCTGACCACTGAAATTACGAATCCACTCACACGTTCTTGCTTAGAGGCGCCCGCTCGCTGATACTTATGCGTTCGTCCAGTCCTGTGAGATGTGATTGACCGTGACAACTCACTCTGCGCTTTCGGCCTCGGGTAAGGTGGAAAAGCCTGCCCTGACAAGCGTTGATCCCCTGATGCACCACCGTAGAAACCGCCAGATCCGTGTCATGGGTCGAGCATGCTCCTCCGGGCGTGACCAGCCCATGACCGGCATGCGGTGCGAAGGCTGAACGGAGAGGGCTGCTCTCGGCGTTAACCCAGGCCGCCATGCATGGCACGAGATTCTAGGCGGCACGCGGCTGATGGCCAGCCTGACCAGTCCCTCCTTCGCGCTTCAGGCTGTCGTGTGGAAGTAATGTCCTTCATCGAGATCTGCAATAAGGCCCTGGTGGGTAGGCGTCCAGTGCAACCGTTCGCGGGTCAGGGCGCTGGATGCCGGGGCGTCGGCTGAGAGGAACCGTCCCAGCCAGCCGAAGTGCTCCATGGCCTGGTCGGCGGGAATCGACACGACGGGCAGGTTCAGGTGCTGTCCGATCACTTCGGCCACCTCGCGAATCGGGATGCCTTCTTCGGCCACGGCATGCAGGGTCGTTCCGGCGGGCGCGTGTTCCAGGGCCAGGCGGAACAGGGTCGCGGCGTCCCGGTGGTGCACGGCGGTCCAGCGGTTCTCGCCAGAGTCGATATACCCGGAGACGCCCTGCTGGCGGGCGATGCCGATCAGGGTGTGTATAAAGCCGTGATCCCCCTCGCCGTGCACGGTGGGCGGCAGCCGCATGACCGATGAGCGGACGCTGCGCGAGGCGAGTTCGAGGGTGGCCAGTGCCGACGCGATCCGGGGATGCATGGCCGGATCTGGCGTGTCCAGCTCCGTGGCGACGCGTCCGGGCGCCACGCCGAGGATGCCGGAGGCGATGACCAGGGGCCGGTTCGATCCGGCGAGGACGGCGCCGAGGGTGGCGATGGCATCCCGGTCGGCCTGGGCGGCGGCGGCCATCTGGGAGAAGTCATGGATGTAGGCGAGATGAATGACCCCATCGGCGGCGTCTGCCCCTACGCGCAGGCTGCCCAGGTCGTCAAGGGAACCCCGGTGGACATCGGCTCCGGCCGCCGTGAGGGCGGCCGCAGCGGCGTCTGAGCGGGCCAGGCCGGTGACCTGATGGCCTGCGCTGATGAGTTCGGGAACCACGGCAGAGCCGATGAAGCCGGATGCACCGGTAACGAAGACACGCATGTTGCTCCTCCTGTGAGTGGGCTGTTCTGGCCACACCGCTTGCGGCTGAACAGACCGATGTCAGTCACTGACATGGCGACTATACGCCTCATGTCACCGGCTGTCATCAGATAGACTCGGCGCATGGGTCGCTGGGGGCCAGACGCACGCGGCCGCCTTGAGCATGCAGCCATGCAGCTGTACGTCGAGCGCGGCTACGAACAGACCACTGTCGCCGATATCGCCGAACGGGCGGGTCTGACCGAACGCACCTTCTTCCGCCACTTCGCCGACAAACGCGAGGTGCTGTTCAGAGGCGCGGGCGACCTGCAGGCCCTGATCGTCGCGGCCGTCCTCGGGGCTCCCCAGGCCGCCACACCAATCGAGGCCGTCACCGCCGGTCTCCAGGCCGCCGGAACGGTCTTTGGCGCGCACCGCGAACGCTCCCGGTGGCGCCAGACCATCATCGACGCGAACGCGGAACTCCAGGCGCGGGAACTGAGCAAGATGGCCGCCCTGGCCGCCGCCATCACCGCCGCCCTGCACCAGCGCGGACTGACCGGCCCCAGCGCCGCCCTGACGGCCAACGTCGGCATTGTGGTGTTCAGAACCGCGTTCGCCCGCTGGGTTGGAGAGGACAGCGACCACGACTGGCCGCAGTTCATCCGGGAATCGCTGGAGGAACTGAAAATGGCCGTCGCTGGGGAATAACCTGTCCCATCAGCCGACGTGGCGACTTCATCATCCCAGCGGTGAAGCCACAGAAAGCCCCCGCTCCAGCTTTCCCGTGAAGCTGGAGCGGGGGCGTCCGACGTCCGAGTGCGTGGCGGACTTATTCCACGGTCACGGATTTGGCGAGGTTCCTGGGTTTGTCCACGTCCTTGCCCAGCGCCGTGGCCGTGAAGTAGGCCAGGAGCTGCATGGCCACGGCATTCACGACGGGGGAGACCATCTCGTGCGCACGGGGCAGGTAGATCACGTCGTCGCCGTGGCGGGCGTTCTCGGTGTCGCCGTCGCTGAGGAACAGGATGACCTTCCCGGCCCGTGCGCGGACTTCCTGCACGTTGCTGATGGTCTTTTCCAGCAGGCGGCTCTCGGTGGCGATCACGGCGACCGGCAGGTTCGCGTCGATCAGGGCGATCGGACCGTGCTTCATCTCACCGGCCGCGTACGCCTCGGCGTGGATGTAACTGATCTCCTTGAGCTTCAACGCGCCCTCGTAGGCCGTCGGGGAGTTCACGCCGCGCCCCAGGAACAGGTAATCGCGGGCGTGCGCGTACTTCTCGGCCACGGCCTTGATGCGCTCGACCCGTTCCGGGCTCAGGGCCTCCTCAACCAGGCGGGGCAGGGCGCGGGCGGCGTGCAGCAGCTCGGCGCCCTGCTCCTCCGACAGCGTGCCGCGCGCCCGGCCCAGCCACAGGGCCAGCATCACGAAGGCGCTGACCATGCTGGTGTAGGCCTTGGTGCTCGCCACCCCGATCTCCGGCCCGGCGTGGATATACAGCGTGTCGTCCAGTTCGCGGGTCATGCTGCTGCCCTTGGCATTGATCACGCCCAGGGTCTTCGCACCGAACTTCTTCGCTTCCCTCAGCGCTTCCAGGGTGTCGATGGTCTCGCCGGACTGCGAGACCACGATGGCCAGGGTGTGCTCGTTGACCAGCGGATCGCGGTAGCGGTACTCGCTGGCCACATCGACCTCGACGGGAATGCGGGCAAGCTGTTCGATCAGGTACTCGCCCACCAGCCCGGCATAGAAGGCCGTGCCGCAGGCGATGATCGAGATGCGCTTGAAGCTGGCCGGGTCGAGGTTGATGTCGAGATTCACCTCGCCGGTGTCGTCGTGCAGGCGACCGATCAGGGTGTTGGTGAGGGCCTGGGGCTGCTCGTAGATCTCCTTGAGCATGTACGTGTCGTAGCCACCCTTCTCGGCGGCCTCGGCGTCCCATTCGATGTGTTCAATCTGCCGCTGCTGCGGATGGCCGGCCAGGTCCGTGACCCTGAAGCCGTCGTCGTGCAGCACGACCATGTCGCCGTCGTGCAGGAACACCATGTTGCGGGTGTAGGCCAGCAGCGCGGGCACGTCGGACGCGAGGAACATCTCGCCCTCGCCGACGCCCATGACCAGCGGGCTGACCGTGCGCGCCGCGACGATCTCGCGGTGATCCACGTGCGTGACCACGATCCCGTACGCGCCGCGCACCTGCGCCAGGGCGTCCCGCACGGCCTGCTCCAGGTCGCCGGCGTAGGCTTCCTCGATCAGGTGGGCCAGCACCTCACTGTCGGTCTCACTCTTGAACTCGTGGCCGCGGGATTGCAGGCCCTCTTTGAGGTGCAGGTAGTTCTCGATGATGCCGTTGTGGATGATCACGATCCGCCCGTCCTCGGTGGCGTGCGGGTGGGCGTTCGTGTCGTTCGGCAGACCGTGCGTGGCCCAGCGCGTGTGCCCGATGCCCAGCGTGCCCGCCAGCGGGTGAGTGTCCAGTTCGCCGCTGAGGTTGGCGAGTTTGCCGGCCTTCTTCATGACCGTGATCTGCCCGGCGTCCCGCACCGCCACCCCGGCACTGTCGTAGCCCCGGTATTCCAGTTTCGCGAGACCCGAGATGAGGACGTCCTGCGCCTGCCTGCTGCCGATATACCCGACGATTCCGCACATAGGGACTCCAGCCCGCGCGTCCACATGGATCCGGGCGGGCTGGCATCAGAGGCCAGCGGCGCCGTCCACGGGGAAGGTCACGGGGGTGTCGTTGGATTTGGAGTGCGTTCTGTCCGGCCTTATGCCCGTGTTACCACGGGAGTTATCGCTGGACTTCTCCTTCCGCAGAAGGACGGGTAGGCGCGGAACGCGCGCCTGGAGGCATCCGCAGAATGCTCGCTGACCTCCACCTCGTATCCCCCGGTCACGTCCTGCCGAACGGTCGGGGGCCTTGCGCTGCCCTGTTTGTGTGAACCGGACACCAACGGTTCATCGTCAGCATACCATTCCGCATGGGCACTCCGGTGAGTACGATACTCAGGGCGCAGGGTCGGCGGCTGATACCGGAACCGTTGCCCGGTGGCCTGCTTGCTAGGATGGCTCCCGGATACGCCGACCTCCACGCAGACCGAACGCTATCCCCAAGGATCACACCATGCCCACGTACCTGTACAAGAACATCGAAACCGGCGAAATCTACGAACTCGTGCAGAGCATGCGCGACGACGCGTACCGTACCCACCCCGTCTCCGGCGTGCCCGTCAAGCGCATCCTGGCCCGCCCCGGGATCGCCTTCAAGGGCAGCGGCTTCTACGCCAACGATTCCCGCAAGGGGAGCAGCGAGAGCGGCAGTTCCAGTGGTACGTCGAGCAGTACGTCCAGCGGCAGTTCGTCGGGCGACAGCAGCAGTTCGGGTTCCAAAGGCGGCGAGTGAAGGCGGGCCGCGCCCTGGGGGCAGCCCTGCTGATCGCCGGCGCGGGCGCGGGTGCGTACTTCACGGGCCGCGTGAGTGCCGAGCGGGCGCTGGTCACCACCGACGAGATCAATACCGTCGAGGTGTCGCAGAACGCCGTGCAGGCCGTCGTGCGGATCGACAACCGGCTGCGCAAGGATGTCCTGCAGACTGGCGATGACCCGATCGACACCGGCACCGGCTTCTTCTACAAGAAAGACCTGATCGTCACGAACTACCACGTCATCAAGGACGCCGAGTCGCTGACCGTCACGCTGTTCAACGGGCGCAAGGTGCCAGCCAAGATCGAGGGCATCGACCCCGGCATCGACATCGCCGTGCTGCGCGTCACGGGGGTCACGGCGCCCAAGACCCTGGCCTTCGGGCAGAGCGCCCGCCTGATTCCGGGACAGAAGCTGATCACCATCGGCACGCCGCTGAAGATCCAGAACTTCGTGGCCAGTGGGGTGTTCTCGGTACTCGCCAGCGCGCAGGACGTGCCGCGCAACGACAACCTGGGCCAGGAGATCGGGCAGTACCTGATCACCACCGCGACCATCCAGCAGGGCAACTCGGGCGGCCCGCTGCTCGACTCGCGCGGCGCGGTCGTGGGGGTGGCCGACGCGAACGCGGCGCCCAACCTGTTCGTGCCCGGCCTGATCGGCATCGCCATTCCCGGCGATCTGGTCAAGGAAAGCCTGGATGACCTGGAGAAGATCGGCGTGCCGCAGCGCGGCACCCTGGGCGCGACCCTGCGGGATCTGGACACGCTGGAGCCGGCGCTGAGGCAGCTGGCGGGCCTCACGAGTTCCGAGGGCGCGCTGGTCATGGACGTCGCGGCGGGCGGGGCGGCGGCGCGCGCGGGTCTGCGCGGCAGCATCCGCAACAACACGGATCAGCTGGTCGCGCCGCTGGGCGACGTGATCGTGGCTGTGGATGGCGTGCGCGTGCAGAACTCCTTCGATGTGACCCGGCTGGTGGCGGCCAAGCGGCCGGGCCAGACAGTGACCGTGCGCGTGTGGCGCAGCAAGAAGAGCGTGGACGTGAAGGTCACGCTGCTCAAACGCACCCTGCAATAGCCCGGGCAGGGTTGCCGAGGGGGCCGGGCCATGCGCGCCCGGTCTCCTTTTTTCTGGGGCGGCCGGAGTTGAGCCGGTGGGAACTCCCGTCTGGTCTTCCGCGTAATGAAGTCAAAGTGATATCATTCTGATAGATATCTCTTTGACAGGAGCGTGACGTATGAGTGAACTCGACCAGATCCCCCCCTCCACCGGCCCCCAGGGCGGCATCTCCACCCGCAGCGGCGTGGCCAGCAACGAACGCGCCGCCTTCGGGCTGCCCGGCGTGCCGATCTTCTTCGCGTGGCTGGTGCTGGACGCCCTGACCATCCTGGCCTTCGCGCGCGAGCAGCTGATCCTCAGCGGCCTGCTGCTGCTGGTTGTCATCGCCGTCGTGGTCGGGTTCTATATCGTGCAGCCCAACCAGAGCAAGGTGCTCACGCTGTTCGGCCGCTACGTGGGCACCGAGCGGCGCAACGGCGTGTACTGGACAAACCCGCTGACCGTCCGCAAGACCATCAGCCTGCGCATCCGGAACTTCAACTCCGAGCGGCTCAAGGTGAACGACGCCAGCGGCAACCCCATCGAGATCGCCGCCGTGATCGTGTGGCGGGTCGTGGACACCGCGCGGGCCGTCTTCGACGTCGAGGACTACACCGGCTTCGTCGCCATCCAGGCCGAGACGGCCCTGCGGCACCTCGCCAGCCAGTACCCCTACGACGACTACGCCGAAGGCAGTATGAGCCTGCGCGGCAACGCCGACGAGGTCAGCGAGGCGCTGCGCCGTGAACTGGGCGTGCGGCTCCAGCACGCCGGCGTGGACGTCCTCGAAGCGCGGCTCTCGCACCTCGCGTACTCCCCGGAGATCGCGGGGGCCATGCTCCAGCGCCAGCAGGCCAGCGCCATCATCGCCGCGCGCAGCCAGATCGTGCAGGGCGCCGTGGGCATGGTGCAGATGGCCCTGCAGGAACTGTCCGAGCAGAACATCGTGCAGCTCGACGAGGAACGCAAGGCGCAGATGGTCAGCAACCTGCTTGTCGTCCTGACCAGCGAACGCGGCACACAGCCCGTCGTGAACGCCGGCAGCCTGTACTGAGCGGCGCGTGGCCCCCCGCAAGAACTTCCCCCTGCGCATCAGTCCCGAGCTGTACGCCGCACTGGAGCGCTGGGCGGCCGACGACCTGCGCAGCGTGAACGCCCAGATCGAGTACCTGCTCACGCACGCCGCGCGGCAGGCGGGAAGGTTGAAGGCCACTCCCCCCCCGAGCGGAAAGCCTGAGGACGACGACCCCGACAGCCCATGACCCACACGCGAACGGACGGTGCTAGCTATGGCCGTCCGTTCGTCGTCACGCTGAAGCGAGTCGGGGTCAGACTCCCGTGCAGTGTCGCTCCCTCCGGGCAGGTGATGGATTGCGGAGGGTGGAAGTGAGCCCGGCCCGGAGCGGTGCATCTGGAGTGTTCTTTCCCGAGTCGTCAAGCCCTTCATCTCTCGTTCACCCGGCGGGCATGGCGCTACACTTCGGCCCGTCATGTACATCGTGGTCGAAGGCCCTATCGGGGTGGGAAAAACGAGCCTCGCGGGCCGACTGGCCGCGCGCTACGGCGCCGAACTGAACTTGGAAGTCGTCGAGGAGAATCCGTTCCTGGCGCGGTTCTATGAGCACCCGGACACATACGCGTTCCAAGTACAGGTGTTCTTTCTGCTGTCCCGCTTCAAGCAGCTCTCTGCGCTGGCCCAGCCGGGCCTGTTCGCGGGGAACGTGGTCAGCGATTATCTGTTCGACAAGGACTTCATCTTCGCGGCCATGAACCTCCGGGACGCCGAGTTCGGTCTGTACGAGGATCTGTACTCGCACCTCTCGCCCCGCCTGCCCACCCCCGATTTGGTGGTGTACCTGCGCGCCGATCCACAGGAACTGCTGCGGCGCATCGACAAGCGCGGGCGGCCCTTCGAACAGGACATGCAGGCCTCGTATCTGGCGGAACTGACCCGCCGCTACGACGAGTATTTCCGCACGTATCCGCACCCGCTGCTGACCATCCACGCGGCAGATCTGGACTTCGTGGGCCGCGCCGAGGACGAACAGAAGGTGCTCCAGCAGGTGCACGACGCCCTGCACGCTGGCCGGGCCGCCGACTGATGGCTTTCCTCGATGCCTCAGCTCCCGACCCAGTGCAGGTTACTTAATGTACCTGGCGGTCTCGGGCAACATCGGCAGCGGCAAGAGCACCCTGACGCGCATGCTCTCCGGGCGGTACGGCTTGCGCCCGGTGTACGAACCCTACGCGGACAACCCCTACCTGGAGGACTTCTACCAGGACATGCGGCGGTACTCGTTTCACTCGCAGGTGTACTTCCTGTCCAGACGCCTCGAACAGCACCTGAACCTCGTGACCGGCGCCCGCTACGTCATTCAGGATCGCACGGTCTTTGAGGATGCGAACATCTTCGCGCGGAACCTGTACCTGGGCGGCAACATGGAGCAGCGCGACTGGGACACCTACTGGGGCCTGTACCAGGGCATATTGCCGGCCCTGCGCGTGCCGGATCTACTGATCCACATCGACGCGGCCCTGCCGACCCTGAAGTCCAGGATCGCCATGCGTGGCCGGGCGTACGAACAGGACATCCCCGACGCGTACCTGGGCGGCCTGAATGCCCTGTACGACCAGTGGGTGGCGGCGTTCGACGCCTGCCCGGTCATCCGTGTGAACGGCGACCAGCTGGATTTCGTGGCCGATCCATCGGCCTTCGACTGGGTGTGTGACCGCGTGCAGGCGCATGGCTTCGGGTTGCCGCTGCTGCGCTGAGGTTTATCGAGCGACCGCGCGTCCTGCCTGAAGAATGTGAAGAATCCCCCATCGGGGAGGTGCGTGCGGCCATGGACAGCGCTTACACTGCCTCCATCATCTCCGTCTCATGCTCGTGAATACGGCGGCTGGGCGGGCTGAACGTGCGCTCCCGCCGGGTTCGGGGGCAGGAGGACTCCGGATGCTGAGCGTACAGGACCATCACACGGCGGCCGAGCGGACGGCGCAGGATGTGGACCACCGCAGCAACCTGAGCTGGATGGTGGCGTCCGGGCCGGTCATGCGGGTTCTGTTCGCCACGACCACCGTGTTCCTGAGCGTGAGCCTGCTGGGGCAGTGGCTGCTGCATGACCACCCGGCCTCCGACCTGGCGGACAAGGTCATGCGGGCCACCAACGTCGGCCTGGAGGGCAACGTGCCGTCGCTGTACAACGCCGCGCTGCTGCTGGTGTGCGCGCTGCTCCTGGGCCTGCTGGCGCGCCTCACCCGTTCCCACGCGCTGCCGGAAGGCCGGGGCTGGCGCACCCTGACCTGGGTGTTCGCATACTTGACCGCCGACGAGTACCTGCACCTCCACGAGATGCTGACCGCGCCCATGCGCCGGCTCCTGCACGTGGACGGCCTGCTGCACTACGCCTGGGTGGTGCCTTACGCCTTCATCGGGATCGTCTTGCTGTTCACCCTGTGGTCCTTCCTGCGCCGCCTGCCCAGGCGGGTCGTCCGGAACATGCTGATCGCCGGCGCCGTGTATATCGGCGGGGCCATGGGCCTGGAGATGGTCGGCGGCAAGGTCGACACGCTGTTCGGGGAGCACAGTCTGGCGCTCGTGCTCCTGAGCACTGTGGAAGAAGGCCTGGAGATGGTCGCCCTGACCCTCTTCATCGGCGTGCTGATCGACTACCTTCGGGGTCACCGTCCGGACACGACCCTGACCGTGACGTTCGCGCCGGACGCCCGCGCCTGAAGCCGTGACCGGTCAGCCGCGCTCCCCCCGCAGTGTCCGCCCGCCCGCGCGGCTGCGCCCAACCCGCGCCACACTGAACCGCGCCGTGACCACCGGATCGCTTTCCTATACTGGACGCTCCGTGTCGCCCACGTTCACCGTGTTCACCGCCACCTATAACCGGGCCCATACGCTGTCCCGCGTGTACGAGAGCCTGCAGGCCCAGACGCTGCGGGACTTCGAATGGCTGGTCGTGGACGACGGCAGCACTGACGGCAGCCGCGCACTGGTGGCAGGCTGGGCCGCGCAGGCCGCCTTCCCGATCCGGTACGTGTACCAGCCGAATGCCGGGAAACCGGCGGCCTTCAACCGGGGGGTGCTGGAGGCCCGGGGAGACCTGTTCCTGAACCTCGACTCCGACGACGCGTGCATGCCCACGGCGTTGGAGCGCCTGCTGCACCACTGGACGGCCATTCCGGAACAGCAGCGCACCGGGTTTACCGGCGTCACGGCGCTGTGTGTGGACGAACGCGGCCACCTGCACGGTCAGCCCTACCCGCGCGACGTGATGGATTCCGACTCGCTGGAAATGCACTTCCGGTACCGGGACCGCTGGGAACGCTGGGGCTTTCACCGCACGGAGGTGCTGCGCGCCTTTCCATTCCCGGTCGATCAGACCGCGCGCTTTGTCAGCGAGAGTGTCGTGTGGTTCCGCATCGCGCGGCATTACCGCACGCGCTTCGTGAACGAGCCACTGCGGTCTTACTACGTCGCCCGGCGCCGCGAGGATCAGCTGACGAACCTCACGAGGGGCGCCATGCGCGGTCGGTTGCCGTACCACCTGATGGTGCTGGTCGAACTGGGCGAGTGGTGGCGGTACGCGCCGCTGGAATTCGTGCGCAGCGCACTGGCGTACAGCCGCTACTCGTTCACGCTGGGCACTGGCCGCACCGACCAGTTGCGGGACATGCAGGGGCCGATGTGGGTGCTCGTGGCCCTGGCCCAGCCGGTCGGCTGGCTGGTCTCCCGCATCGATCGCCGCCGGCTGCGCTGACCGGGCCAGGAATCGGGAACGTCCGGCGGCTCTGCTAGCCTCGCCGCATGCGTCTGCCCGAGCTTGCTGCCGCCCTGCACCTCACCCTGCCCGCCACCGATCTGCCGGACGTGGCCGTCAGGGGCGTTACCCACAATGCCGCCTGGGTGCAGCCCGGCGACGTGTTCGTGGCCATCCGGGGAGCGCGGTTCGACGGGCACAGCTTCATGGATCAGGTGAGGGCGGCGGGCGCGGTGGCGGTGCTGGGCGAGGGCCTGCCGGAAGGAACTCCCTCGCCGCTGCCCTACCTGACCGTGCCGCATGCCCGCGCCGCGCTGGCCGACGCGGCCGCCGCCCTGAACGGCCACCCCAGCCACGCGCTGAAGGTGATCGGCGTGACCGGCACGGACGGCAAGACCACGACCAGCTGGCTGGCCCGGCACCTGCTGCGCGCCGCGGGCATTCCCACTGGCCTGCTCAGTACCGTGGGGTACGAACTGCCGGACGGCGTGCTGCGGCACTTCCCGGCCCACTTCACGACCCCCGAGGCGCCGCAGGTGCAGGCCACTCTGCGGGACATGGTGCAGGCGGGCGCGGGCGCCGTTGTGCTGGAGGCCAGCTCGCACGCCCTGTCCCTGGAGCGTGTGCGGGGCGTGGCGTGGGACGTGGCCGTGTGGACGCACCTGTCCAGCGAGCATCTGGACTTTCACGGCAGCGTGGAGCATTACTTCGCCGCCAAGCGCCAGCTGATCGAACGCAGTCCCTTCGCGGTGCTGAACGCCGACGATCCCTGGATCGCCCGGCTGCGCGGCGTGGCTCCCACCGAGGTCACGTACAGCGCCGAGGGTGGCCCCGCCGACTGGCAGGCCCGCGAAATCGAAGAACGGGCCACCGGGCTGCACTTCCGCGTCTCGTCGCCGTTCGGGGTGTTCGAGGCGGCGCTGCCGATGATCGGACGGTTCAACGTGGCGAACGCGCTGGCCGCCATGGCGGCGGTGGCCCGGCTGGGCGCGACCCCCGCCCAGCTCACCGCGGGCCTCGCGTCCTTCCGGGGTGTGCCGGGCCGCATGGAACTCGTGCCGGGCGGGCTGGACGACCCCAGGGTGATCGTGGACTTCGCGCACACGCCCCCCAGCCTGGAGAAAGCGCTCTCGACCTTGCGGGCCACCACGGACGGACAGCTGTGGGTGCTGCTCGGGTCCGCCGGCGGCCCGCGCGATCCGCTCAAACGCGCTCCGCTGGGCGAGGTCGCCACCCGCCTGGCCGATCACGCCATCTTCACCGAAGAGGATCACCGCGACACGCCGCTCTCCGACATCCTGAGCGAGATGGCACGGGGTGCGGCCGGGCGACCGAACTTCACGGCCATCCCGGATCGACGCGAGGCCATCGCGCACGTCATCCAGGCAGCGCGGCCCGGCGATACCGTCCTGCTGGCTGGAAAGGGGCCGGAGGACACCCTGGAGCGGGACGGCCACACCCTGCCGTGGAACGAAGTCCAGGAGGCGAGAAACGCGCTGGCGGCGCGCGCCCACCGCTGACAGGCGGGCGCCTAGGGGATCGGCCCTGCCAGTCAGCGGGCTCGCCAGCAGTCTGTCCCCGATTCCAGCCCTGAGCCGGATGGTACAGACCGGCTGCGCCATTGTGGCTATAGGCAGCCGTGGGCAAACCTGACACAGTCAGGTCGACCCCCGCTCCGACCCTGTGGACGTGCGAACCCGTGAAGGCGCGGTGGGCGGAACGAGGGACGGACATGAACGGAAAGCACATCACAAAACTGGGCTTCGAACGGGCGGGCATCGGCCTGGCGCTCGCCGCTGCCACCGAACGCGAACGTGCGGGCGCGACCCGCGACGACATCCTCGCGGAACTGCGCGCCGTTCAGGCGAACCCCGCCGCGCATGTCACGGGCGTCTACGCCGCCCTGGCCGCAGATCTGCTGGCCCGAGCGGCCGAGCAGGGCGCGAAAGCGGGCGTGGCGCTGCGCGAGCAGCCGCTGCCCTACCCCGTCTGGGGAGCCGACCTGATCGACGCCGGGGCCCGGACGCAGATGGACGTCGCCATGCGCCTCCCGGTCAGCCGGGCGGGCGCGCTGATGCCCGACGCGCACGTGGGCTACGGCCTGCCAATCGGTGGGGTGCTCGCCACCGAGAACGCCGTCATTCCTTATGGCGTGGGAGTGGACATCGGCTGCTCCATGATGCTCAGCGTGTTGCCGGTGGCGTCCACGGCGCTCTCGACCGACGAGGCCCGGCGGTTGCTGCTGAAGCACACCCGCTTCGGGGCGGGCGTGGGCTTTGAGAAGCGTGACCGCGAGGATCATGGCGTGCTGCACGAGAGCACCTGGGAGGATCAGCCGCTGCTGCGTCACCTGCATGACAAGGCCACCGCTCAGGTGGGCAGCAGTGGGAGCGGCAACCACTTCGTGGAGTTCGGTTCCCTCACCCTGGAGCGGCCCGACCTGGGACTGGAAGCGGGCCATTACCTGGCCGTCCTGTCCCACAGCGGCTCGCGCGGGTTCGGGGCGCAGGTCGCGAACCACTTCACGGCGCTGGCGCAGAAGCGGCACGAGGGCCTCGACCCGGCTGCGAAGAAGCTCGCGTGGCTGCCGCTGGATTCCGAGGACGGTCAGGCGTACTGGCAGGCCATGAACCTCGCCGGACGCTACGCCCTGGCGAACCATGAACTGATCCACGCCCGGCTGGCCCGCGCGCTGAACGTGCGTCCGCTCACGCAGGTCAGCAACAGCCACAACCTCGCCTGGACACAGGTCGTGGACGGCCAGGAACTTATCGTTCACCGCAAGGGGGCCACGCCCGCCCGAGCGGGCCAGCTGGGACTGATTCCCGGTTCCATGGCCGATCCCGGCTTCGTGGTGCGAGGCCGGGGTCACGCGGGCGCCCTCGACAGCGCCAGCCACGGCGCGGGCCGCGCGCTGGGCCGCAAGGCGGCGGCAAGCACCCTGGTGAAGAAGGAGGTTCAGGCGTATCTGGCAGACCGTGGCGTGACCCTGATCGGCGGCGGGATCGACGAGGCGCCGCAGGCATACAAGCGCATTGAGGACGTCCTGGAGAGGCAAAACGAGCTGGTCGAGGTGATCGCCCGCTTCACGCCACGGGTCGTGCGGATGGACACAGGAAGCGAGGATGTCTGAGTCCCGGTTGTGCCGACGTTCGACCACGGCGCGTGGGGTGTTGACAGATCGCGCGCCCCGGCTTATAGTTCTCTTCGCCCGAGAAATCGGGCGGAGCGGAAAAGCTGAAAAGCTCCGCTGGGATGCATGAAAATCTGGTGTTGATGACGATGACAGGATTCCCCGACAGGGGAATGCACCCGGCCCTCCTCCCCGGAAGGCCCCAGAGGTGTAAAAGGTCGCGAGACCAATCAAGAGGTATGGCCACTGGTCATATCAGCCAAGCGCAAGCTTGGATCGAACGATACTGACATCGACCCCTTGGGGTTGTG
>NZ_SSNX01000010.1 GCF_004801415.1 Deinococcus sp. KSM4-11
CGGAGCCGCGGCAATCCCCGGTGGCTGGAGTGATCGGCGGCAAGGTGATCGTCACCACCGGCTCCACCAGCGTGGGGCCGGTCGATACGACCTTTGTGGGCGAATAGGTCAGCCGGCTCGGAACGCACTTGCACCTCAGTTGGCGTGAAATCTGAAACCACAGGCTCCAGTTGCACCCACGACTCTGGCAAGCCGGGTCGCTCATCATTCGTCCGACCCGGCCCGCCAGACCTCGCAACCAGACGCCTGAGCTTCACCGCAAAGTGCGACGTCAGGGCCTCAAGAGCTTCCAGTGACCTTCGGAAACCACTTCCACGGTGCCATCCACCACGTCGATGGCCGTCTGGTCATCGATGGCGTAGCTGGATCCAGGCAACCCCGCTGCCCAGTGTTCGGCCGTGGCCATCGTGTTTTCTGGCAGATCGGGGTGGTTCATGTGAGGGACGATCGAGAAATCTACAAGACACAGCGTTTCATCGCTCCCAGTGGGCGGCCTCCACCCCATAAAGTCCTCGCCGATCCGGGGGTCATCACCATGCTCCCCGCACTCAAGCCCACCCAGACGGTCTCGCGCAGCGACGGCAGGAGAGCAGCCAGCCCGGACTCCTTCATCCAGTGGTGCAGGTACAGCGCGTCGCCCCCATTCACCAGCAGGACGTCTGCCGCCTGCACCCAGGGAATCCACCGCTCCTGACCGATGCTGGGCAGCGCTGTGAGTTCCAGGACGCCCACAGACTTCCACCCCAGCTCGCACATGGGGGTTCTTGGTGCCCGCCCATTGATGAAGCGCCAGGCCCCACCGGGACTGCCCTGGGGATGCCCGTACCCTGCCGTCGGAATACACAGGGCGGTGGCATCAGCGATCGGCTTGCCGAGGAGAGTCAGGAGCGCGTCGTGAATGCTTTGGTTCTTGATCCCGGCGGACGTGAGGAGAAGTTTCATGGTCGTCTCCCGGATAACCGCTCGATAGGCCTGTCGGCTCAGATATGGACGTTCACTCGCCACCAAAAAGAGGATGTCAATAACGTGATGAGATGAGCAAATTGTCTCTACAACAACATGGAGGCATGGGGTGCCGCCTCTTCGCTGGCAGCGTCAATGACCTCGTGCACTTGACGCAGTCGTACCAGCTCGGAATCACAATGACGCTCACACGGCAAATCATGGCCTAGGAACACAGCCCACGAATTCCAATGTCTCAATGACACCCTCAGCAGCGGTCGGGCCGACCGCCGGCCCTGGGGCGGTTGGTCGGGACAGGCATCCCACCTGGGACACACCTGTGGAGTTGGGGTGTTGTGCCTGGGACACACCTGTGGAGTTGGGGTGTTGTGCCTGGGACATACCTGTGGGATTTCCACCCCACGACGTGGGACATACCCGTGGAAAATCCCTGTATCCCCACAGGTATGTCCCACAGCACGCCTGAGACACACCCGTGGGATCCACTGGGACACACCTATGGGGAATTTTCAGGCCCCTGGGACATACCTGTGGGAAAAGGCCCAGGTACCTGGGACATACCCGTGGGGTTTTCTGAGACACACCTGTGGGATTTCGCCGAAAAAACATGTCCAGCACAGGAACTCCTGCGGCCTCTTGGTGGTGTTTTTCACCATAATCTTTTCAAATCTTTTTCCTAAACAAGGGTATTCTTGACAACAACAGGAGACGCATGGCTGACAAGCGCCGCAATAGTTTCGATGATCTCAACTGGGGGCGGCTGAACCTCGTCTCCGCCCAGGATCAGATTGATGGTCTGAACTCCTGGAAGGTCACCTACCCGCACGGTGAGCGCATGGTTCGGGTGTCGTGCCGGGCCCTTCCAGAACTCGGGGTTCCACACGGCATCGACAACGACGTCAGCAGCGCCCTAATCGATTATTTTATGAGCCTCGGCCTCCCTGACGACGGGGAAATGAACCTGTCGGTCTCCGAACTCATGCAGCTCGCCGGGTTCCACCGCACTGGGAAATACCGGGAAATGATGCTTGTCAGCCTCGACCGCCTGCACACTACGTCCTACGAGATTGCCGGTGGCTGGCGGGATCATCCAAACCGCCGCTGGACGACCGCGAAGTTCCACTTCATCGAACTGCTCGAGTACACGCACCAGGGCGAGTCCGGAAAATTCGATGAGCGCACCATGCTGCGCGTCAGACTGGCGGAACCGCTCGTGGCGTCGCTGCGCAGCGGATATACCAAGCCGCTGAACATCGAATTCATGCAATCCCTGTCCCGTCCACGGACTCGGATCATCTTTCGGCTGCTGGACGCCATGCGGTACAACCCCGAGTCGCCCGATGAGATCATTGACGAGTTCGAGATCGGGATCATCGAATGGGCCGATCTCTGCAAACTCCCGAATACCCGGCCGGACACCATCCGCCGCGCGCTGGAAGCGCCGCATGAGGAACTGAAACGCCGGGGATACCTGCGAGCCGTGACCATTGAAGGCCGTGGCCGCAACCAGCGCCTGCGCTACGAATTCGCGCCAGAATTCACGCCTGTCAGCCCGGCGCTGCTCGCCCGCCTGCGCACCCATGGCGTCACGGATGGCGTGTCCCGGCAACTGGCCCGGCAGTACACGAGTTCTATCCTGATGGCCCGCATCGATCAGTTCGACCGGCTGGTGCGGAGCGGCACCCTCACCATCCGGAAGACAGCGGCCCACGCGCTGGTGCACCTCATCCGCAATCCTGACCAGTACCCCGATGCGCAGAGCGGCCGGGTCGTCACACTGCATCCTCCCGCCTCTCCCCTGCCCCGCCAGCCGGCTCCGGAACCCGATCTGCCGACCTGGGCGGAGGAACTCGGAGTTCTCTCTCCGGAGGACGCGGCAACGTTCACGGTCAAGCGCATTGCGCTGCTGTTTGCAAGGCGCTTCACCACGTCGGAGCTGGATCAGTTGCGTCACCAGGTGCTGCACGGTGTGACGGATCCAGCGCAGTTGCTGACCGAGGCCCATCACCGGCTGGTGCGCATTGAGGCGCAGCAGTTCGTGGATGAACTCAAGGCCAGACTGCGCGCTGGTATGGATGGTGAACCCGTGCCACCCCTTCAGCTTGCCTGAGACACACCTGTGGGATTCGGTGTTTTCCACGAGTCCATATTCTCTGAATTCTGCGTTCAGCACGGTTCTGATGCGATCCAGCCCTTATTGAATCAATCGCGTGTGTGGTGAGGCAAATCAAAAGAACTGGCCGTTCCTGCACCTCGTGGCATGCGGTGTGATCTTCCTCCAGATAAGACGGGCTATCTCGGCCACAGGAGCCCTCACCAGAGGCGGGTGTCATTCAGGGCCCGACGTGCTTGGGCGGGTGCGTGCTGGGCCGCTCAGACGCTGTGCGGCCATCTGGCGCCTCAGCTCCGTTCGGGCAGAATCGGTTCTGCCCGTGTTGCAGCGCCTGCTGGGTAAAGCGTCAGGAATCATGTTTGTGTTCTTTCAGCTTGGCGTCGGCCTATCGCCAGCACGTCCGCGCCGTCTGTATGCCGCTGGGACAGCGCGACGTGGCCCCGTTCCGACATGGGAATCAAGCTCAAATGTAACGTGTGCCCGTAGTGGGCCTCCAAAGTGGAATTCCGCCTCCTGGTGGCGGGCATCCATCCCTTTAGGAAGCCAAGTCTGTCCACTGGCATTCCACTCACACCACGGTGGTGCAGGAGCGGGAGTGCTTCGGGAGTTCGGGTTCAGAATCCTTCGAGATCCTGAAAAAACGCTGGCGCTCCAGAGCGACGCGGAAGCATTTCGGTCAGTAGGTGTACACATATGCATATAGTCAAAATTATCCACAGACGTGTAAGTCCACATGTGTACATGTGGACTTACACGTCTGTGGACTCTGTCTCGTTTGCAGCTTCGATCTGCGGCCAGCCGTACAATTCCAGTTCAATACATCCAGCGAACGACGTCGTGGGCTGCGCAGTACAAACACTTGTTTACACGTGTGTGTGTACACATTTTTACAAAATCACGCGTAGACGGGTAAGCCTGTAGATTGACTTCATGACGACCGCGTCTCGATCTGGGCCACTGGTGATCGCCGTAGCTGGGCTCAAGGGGGGCATCGCCAAGACCACCACCGCCATCCACATCGCTGGTGTGCTGGCAAGCGCCCAACAACGGGTTCTCCTGGCCGATGGTGACCGAATCCGTACCAGCACGGCATGGGCGCGGGGCGGACACCTTCCGTTCACCGTTGCGCCGGTCACAGCGCTGGCCAGAGCCCGCGATTACGACGTTGTCGTCCTCGATACCGAAGGTGGCCCGGACAACACGGAGCTTCTCGAATTTGCCCGCACGGCGGATCTGACCCTGCTGCCCACCACACCGGACATCAACGGCCTCGATGGTGTGGCACAGACCGCCGACATCCTGCGGGCTGGCGGGGTGGCGTCCGAACGCTACAGCGCGCTGCTCACCATGGTGCGCCCAGGAGGCATGAAGGAAATCCAGGCGCGCAAGGGGCTACTGGGCCAGCAGATTCCGGTGCTGCGATCGAGCGTCCGGATCAGTGAAGTGTTTCGCGACGCGGCGAATGCCGCTGTCCTCGTGAAAGACGTTCGTGCTGACATCGCAGCGAAGTGTTGGAAGGACTACGAGGCGGTGACCGCGGAGGTGATCGCCCGGGTGATGGAGGTAAACGCATGACTGACCTGTTGTCCAGCCTGGCGCAGCTCAAGCAGGCACGTGAGCAGGACGAGCAACCCACACCCGCGGTGCCCGAGGTACACCCGGCGTCCACTCGACCCGCAGAAGCACTGGCGCCAGGTGGCAGGGGAGACGACAAGACCCTCGCAGGGCGGGTGCCCCTCGCGCTCCACCGCGAACTGACGCGCGGGCTCCTTGACGCGGCGGACGAACTCGGCGTGAGGCGCGTGAATCTCGACGAAGCGCTGGAAGCGGCCGTGCGTGTCGCCCTTCGGGATCCACAGGTGCATCAACGGTGGCTCGAAGAGATCCAGGCGGTGCGTCGAGAGCGCCGAGATACCTGACCTCTGCGGCTGCTTCAGCGGCTAAGTCCGGTGGTCGGCGTCCTACCGTCCAACGGCCAGCGTATCGGGAGATGTAGCTGCTTCCACTGAGATGTAGACCTTGCCAAGGCGAAGATGACCCGTTGTCGTGAGGAGCCAGTCAGGCCGCCCCAGCTCGGGTATGCGTCCCAGTCAGGGCGCCACGAATCGTCATTTGGCAGGATGGGTGATTGGAAGGGCCTTGGCTCGGTCGTAGAGGGCACACAGACCGCTTCGGTCTCCATGATCGTAGGTGAGGATGGCGTCGGGCTCGGTGGTGCCTGGACGCAGGCCCGCGGCGTGGAGTTCATCGGGCGTGGCGAATTGATCGGGATAGCACTGCTGAAAACGGGGACGGGCGCTCGACTTGTCTCGGGTGGGCATCAGTTGGTGTCCAGATAAAGCATGTAAAACCTCGGCGGACGTGGTGCTGCACCCAGTGTGCCCGATTTCTGCGGTGATGACGAATGGTCGCCGAGGCCGCCCACGTCACCCCCTTGATCGTGGACGGGTTGACCTGGACGAAACCCGTTCGGCGTGTGCTGAAGGCTGGGTCGACCTGCAGCCGATCATGGGGCGATCATGCCTTGGGCAGCACACTGAACCCACCGTCCGGGCGAGCCGTTCCCGCTCCCTTCCCCTCAGCCCGGTGGCCAGGAGGAATTGATGGCCTTCGCCCGGCACTCCCAGAACGGGACATTGAGCGCGAGAACCAACGTCCCATCGTCCGATTGTTCTGTGGAGGTGAAAGTTGAGTCAGGTGGTCGAGGCCCCAGTATGTCTGTCGATGCGCCCTGTTCCTCTGTTATAAGACAACTTTAGTTTGAAAATTCACCAAGAACGAATTTAGCATCGTAGTGTGGTGATGTTCACCGCGTACCGATGGACAGGATTCCGCTCCGTTCCCCCTCCCGTCGACCACCCCAGGAGACTGTCATGCCCAGAAAAGCCACGTCCGCTCAGGTTGCCGTGAAAGGCAGCGCTCGCCTCCTCCCGGCCACCGCGAAAGCTGTGGGCGATCCACACCCCGACCAGGACATCGACGTGACCGTGCGCCTGAAGTCGTCGGGGGTGCAGCCCCACGCCCTCCCGGCCGTGCCCATGCGCCGGTCGGCGTTCAACCGTGAATTCGGATCGTCGCCAGAGGAGCTGGCCCGCGTGGAGCAGTTCGCCCAAGCCCATGGCCTCAGCGTGGTCGAGAGCAGCGCTCCACGCCGGACAGTCATCCTGCGGGGCCGCGTGTCGCAGATGCAGGAGGCGTTTGGCGTCTCGCTCGGGCTGTACGAAGACCGTGGCGTGACCTTCCGGGGCCGCAGCGGGCCGGTGCACGTTCCCCAGGATCTCGCGGACATCGTCGAGGGCGTGTTCGGCCTCGACGACCGCCCACAGGCCCACCCGCAGTTCCGGCTGGCCGGCCCGCTCCCAGCCCCGGGCGTGGTGCATCCACACGCGGCAGGCAGCAGTTTCACGCCGCTCGAACTCGCGCAGGCCTATCAGTTCCCGGCAGGCGACGGGGCCGGTCAGACCATCGCGATCATCGAATTGGGCGGCGGGTACAGAAAGGCCGATATCACCGCGTATTTCGCCGAACTGGGCCTTAAGGCCCCGAAGGTTACGGCCGTCCGGGTGAACGGTGGCAAGAACGCCCCGACGGGCGACCCGAACAGCGCGGACGGCGAGGTGATGCTGGACATCGAAGTGGCGGGTGCCGTCGCTCCTGGGGCCAAGATCGCCGTGTATTTCGCTCCGAACACCGACGCCGGGTTTCTCAATGCCGTGACCACGGCCGTGCATGACGCCCGGCGCAAGCCCAGCGTGGTCTCGATCAGCTGGGGGGCAGCCGAACCGGGCTGGACACAGCAGGCCATGCAGGCCATGGACAGCGCCTTCCGCGAGGCGGCCATGCTCGGAGTCACCGTGCTGTGCGCGGCCGGCGACGACGGTTCGGACGACCGCGTGGGCGACCACCTAGCGCACACGGACTTCCCGGCGTCGAGCCCCTGGGCGACCGGCTGCGGCGGCACCCGCCTAGAACTGAACGGGGGCGCCATCAGCAGCGAGACAGTCTGGAACAACGGGATGGGTCACGGAGCCACCGGTGGAGGCGTCAGCGACACGTTCGCGCTCCCGGACTACCAGCAGGGTGCCGGCGTGCCGCCTTCGGCCAATCCCGGTGGCCGGGTCGGTCGAGGCGTGCCGGACATCGCTGCCGTGGCAGATCCGCAGACCGGGTACCGCGTTCGCGTGGACGGTCAGGACATGGTGATCGGCGGTACGAGCGCCGTCTCGCCCCTGTGGTCCGGTCTGGTGGCCCGCCTGAACGCCCAGCGCGCCCACCCCATCGGCTTCCTGAACCCCCTGCTGTATGCGGCCGGGCCGCTGCGCGACATCACCAGCGGGAACAACGGTGCGTATCAGGCGCACTCAGGGTGGGACGCCTGCACCGGTCTGGGCAGTCCCGACGGCACGCGGCTGGCCACCCTGGCCCCTTAGTCACTGACGCCTGAACATCAGCCGGACCATTTCCGTGCCCGTGCCCGACACCCTAGCAACAGTCTTGAGGGCGTGCTAAACGGTGCGAACAGGAGGATCGGCTGAACGCAATGGCATGACCTGCCCCCGCCCTGGCCTGTGCCAGGTGCTCGGAGCAGGCCGTCCCTTGTGGTGTCGGCGATACCGCTCACCCCTTTGCGCTGGTCGGGCAAGGGAGAGCCGCTAGGCTCAGGTATGAGCGATCCTGTACGACTGGATGAGCCCCTGGTGGCCCAGGTCATGGCGATGTATGGCCCCTGTGCCCTGCTGCGGCTCTATGACGATGCCCACCTGCAACTCGAACCGTCGGCCGCGTCCAGGGTGGTGCTGTTGAACCTGGGGCCAGCCCATGTCCTGCTCGAATCGGTGGTGCTCGGCTGGTATGACGGTCATGGTGACCGCACCACCTACTTTCCCTTTGGCACGGTGATCGTGCCCGGGGAAGGCAAGGATCTGCTGGGCGTGGAGGCCCTGCCGGAGATCATGACCCTGATGGGCAGCCCACCTGTTTCGGGTTTCCGGGACAGCGCACGTGCCTTTCGACTACATGCGCGCGTGGCCGTGCCGGGTGACGTCATCGACGTCCGGTTGATCGTGAAGCCGCTGGCCGTCGAGGCCGACGGCAGTGGGTACTTCGGCACGGTCGTCGATTCGACGTGGACAGCGTCCGGGTAAACCGGGAGGGTCATGGAGACGCGTCAGCAAAAGGCGCGGAAGATATCTGGACACACCGCTCGTTTCGGCTGCCCGGTACTCTACTGAGGGAAAAGGAAAGAGGACGGCCCACGGCCGTCCTCTCTGTTTGGAGGTCTCGTCTATTCGCTGACGGGAACGGGCGCGCCACGCCGACGCAAAGGCAGTTGCGGCAGGATCAGGGTCGCGAGGAAGCCGAGGACGACCGCGATCAACCCCACGCGGAACACGGCGGCCACGGCGTCGGTCAGGGCCACCTTGAATCCGGTGCCGAAAACGTCGATGGCGTGCAGGAGCGTCGCCTTGCTGCGTTCGATACCTGCGATGGCGGCGTTGACGGCCGTGGTCTTCGCCTGCGTGGCCGCGCTGGTCTCGGCGGCGCTGAGCCCGGCCGTGATCCGGCCCAGCACGGCGTCCTGACCCTGTGGAGTGGAGATGGCCTGCGCGGGGATCTGGGCCAGCTGGCTCCGTAGCGCTTCGGGAAGCTGTGGATTGGCGGCCAGGGCCGTCAGGGCTCCCGGTTGCCCACTGCGGACGGCAGCGGTGACCCCGGCCAGTACCTTCCCAAAACCGGCCTTGACCTGCGCGTCGATGCCACCGGCGCTGAGCACGTCCCTGAGCTGGGCCGGGGTGTTCGGATCGGCCAGCAGGGTCTTCACGCTGGCCGGATCGTTGTCCCGCAGCGCCTGGGTGATCAGGGTTTCCTCGGTGTTCAGTTTGGCCGCCACGGTGTTCTTGATGGTCGCGACGTTGAAATTGCTCGCATCGCTGCCTCCGCCCTGCCCGAGGGTGTTGAACTGCGCCCGGGCACTGGCGGGCAGCAGCGCCTGGGCCTCGGTCTTGGCGACGGTCAGCTCGCCGCTGAGGGTATTCGCGAACAGGGTGCCCAGAATGGCGACTCCGACGACCTGACCCAGGTTGCGGAAGAAGGTGACGGCCGACGTGACCTGACCGGTCAGCCGCGGATCGGAAGCGTTCTGGATGGCCAGCGTGTACAGCGGAATCGAGGGTCCCAGGCCCAGGCCGATCAGGATCATCTTCCATGTCACGGACGCCTGGCTGGCGTCGGGATGGAGCGTGAAGCCCATGATCAGGAACGCGGCCATGAGCAGCACCAGGCTGACCACCATGATGCCCTTGTACTTGCCGATGCGGGTGACCAGCTGGCCGCTGAGGATGTTGCCGGCCACCAGTCCGAGCACCAGCGGGGTGAGGGTCAGGCCGGAATTGGTGGCGCTGAGGCCGACCACGTTCACCATGAACAGCGGCAGGAAGATGATCGGCCCCAGGAAGGCCATGCCGAGCAGGAAGGTCGCGGCCGAACCGATCGAGAACACCCGGTTGCGGAACAGCCCCAGGTTCATCAGCGGATCGTGTGCGCGGCGCTCCGTGAGCAGGAACAGTACGGTGCCCAAGGCGGCCAGCGCGAACATGCCCAGCACCTGCCAGGAGCCCCACAGGAAGCCGGTTTCTCCGGGGGTCAGGGTCGTCTTGCCCAGCGACAGGGCCAGCAGCAGGGGCACCACGGCAACGATCAGCCAGAAGGCGCCCAGCAGATCCAGACGGGGCCGTTCCTCGGCCTGGCCGTAGAGATGCTTGAGGGCCGGCATCCGCGTGAGGATGAAGGTCATGGCGATCAGCCCGATCGGCAGGTTGACGTAGAAGACCCAGTGCCAGCTCAGGTGATCGGTGAGGTACCCGCCGATGAGTGGCCCGAGGACGCTCGAAATGCCAAAGACAGCCCCAAACAGCCCCGTGTAGCGGCCCCGTTCGGCAGGCGCGAACAGGTCGGACACCACCGCGAAGGCCGTGGTGAACAGCGCCGCACTGCCAAAGCCCTGAACGGCGCGGAAGGCGATGAGCTGTCCGGTGCCACCGCCGAGGAAGGAGCCCATGAACGGCTCGCCTGACAGCCCGCACAGCAGGGAGCCGATCAGGAAGGACACGATGCCGAACATCAGGATGCGCCGCCGTCCGTACAGGTCGGAGAGCTTGCCGTAGATGGGCACCATGACCGTCGAGGCCACGAGATACGCGGTGGTGATCCAGGTGTAGAGGCTGGGATCGATGTGCAGGTCTTTCTGGATCTGCGGCCCGGCCGTGGAGACGATGGTCTGGTCGAGGGCCGCCAGCAGCATCCCGAGCAGGGTACCGATCATGGTGAACAGCTTTTCCTGACGGGTGAAGGTGGGGCCAGCATGGGCTTCGGGCGAAGCGGCCGGGGGTGATGCGACGCCGGGTGTGGTCATGGGTGGTCAATCTCCAGTGCGGGTGCAGAGAGGGCTGGATCGGACGGCGTCGATCCCGACTGGCTGAAGCTGGTTCCCAGAAGCCGCATGATCTCGGTAAACGCCACAACCTGTGTCGCGGGCAGGCCGCTGAGCCCCCCGCGTAGCACCTCGTACATGGTGTGACGTGTCGCGGCCAGGACGGCGGCGCCGGCCGACGTGAGGGTGAGCTGTACCCGGCGCGAATCGTCGAGGTCGAGCCGACGGACGATCAGGCCGCTCTTGACCAGGTCGTCAATCAGCCTCGACACCATGCTGGGCGTCATGGCCAGGCGGCCGCAGACCAGCCCAGGGTAATTGGCGCCGGTCTCGACCGCGCTCAACGCGAGGTAATCCTTGAAGTCCAGGCCATGCTCACGCTCCAGCACTGGGGTCAGGTGGCGCTTCATCGCCTGGGTGGCCGCCCACCACGCGGCCATCAGGTCATTGATCGCTCCTTCGGACGGCGAGGCCTGGTTCCCGGCGGGAGGGTGCTCACGGGGTGGTGTTTTCATGGAGAAATTGTTTCACTTCTGCAATAATTTTACAATAGGAGGATTGGCGGCTGGAATGCGACGAGGTGGACTGCCGACCAGTCCACCTCGTCCCAAGGCCTCAATTCCAACGACTTGCGATTGCTTTAGAGGCACCCACTTGGAATTCGTCTGCAGACCTCACAGCATTCCGGGCATCCATGCGGAACGCCTGCTCTCGACAACACGGACGGGCAGTCGAGCTCAGTGCAGTCGCAACAGGGCCCGCTTGGCCAGGAGCGTCACGCTGGGCAGGGTCAGCTTTTTGGCCGCGTGGTTGCTGGACACGGCCCACAGCATCACGATCACGTCGCCCCGGCGGACGAACAGTACCGCTGAGTCCTGTGGCACGCCACCTGTCACCGAGGAACCGCCCACGCCCGCCGCGTCCTGGCCCAGACCCGGTACCGTCTTCAACCCTTTGAAGCTGCTCTCTCCACTGCCCATCGCGCTCGCCAGGGACTTGCCCTGCAAGAACTTGCTGGCCGGCGAGATCAGCTGCACCATCAGGCTGCCGCCCTCGAAGTCGAAGTTGCAGGACGGAAAATCCTGTCCCTCGGCCGGCTTGGCCGTCACGGCGGGTGCGCCCAGTCCGGACTTCACCTCGCCGGGGGCGAGCAGCTTGCAGGGATCGGTGGCAGCGAGCGACATGGACGAACAGCCGAGGATGGTCAGAACAGTCAGGATCTTCACGGATCACTCCTTGGGGGTGTGCACCACAGTGATGTCCAGGTGCCAGGTCTCGTCGTAGGTTCCACCGCCGATGGCTTCGTGGTGTGGCACGTCCTGCACGATCTTGAGCGGGAAGGTCGTGGTGTTCTGCCAAGTCCTGAGCGCCCAGCCCGGTTCGGTGGTGGCGCCCGATCCGATGGTCACCGCGCTCTTCTCGCCGATGGCCTTGAGCTGCTTGTTCCAGCTGTCCAGCCAGGTGGTGGGGTCGGAGTGCTTCTGCTCGCCACAACTGCTCAGGGTGTGTTCTGTGGGCGTACCCACGCCGATGGTCAGGATGGTGTTCGGCAGATCCAGCTTGCGCGGCGGGGCCAGCAGGCCGTACTTGGGTGTGTTGTGCAGAATGCGGATCACGTCGCGTTTCTGGGCGGGCGACAGGCCCTCCAGATTCGGGTTCGGGGCATTCGGGTCGGGCGGCTCGGCTTTGAAAATGGGAAGGAACTGTGCGGCGATCAGGCCCGGTGTGGTGCCAGTGCCAGATTCCACGCAATGGGCGGGCAAGCCCATGGTGCTTCCGTTGTACGTTTCGTTCAGGTTGAATCCGGCGTAGGGCAGGGGCTGGTGACCGTTCGGGAGTTCGGCCGGTGATCCCAGAAACGTCATCGCCGAAATCTTGATGGGCAGAATGCTGGTGATGGTGGCGCTGTAGCTGGTGATGCCCTGCCCCTGGATGATGCTGGCCACGCTGTTCTGAGGGAACACCCCTGCCAGGTCGATGTTGCCCTTTTCGGTCAGGGTGGAGTTGACCTGCACTTCGAAGTGCGCGCAGGCCTTGAGCACCCTGTCGTACTTGGTCTTGAACGCGTCGCCCATGGTGCCGCCCAGCAGCTGGGCCTGGCGTTCCACGCCCAGGTAGAAGGTCGTGAGGCGCAGGAAATCACCGGTCTTGAAACAGACCTGCGCCTCCTCGTCCAGACATTTCTCGGCGATGGGGCCAAGTCCGCTGGCCAGCGCGCTCAAGCTCGAATCGCTGTCCACGCCCAGCAGTTGTTTCTGACGTTCCAGGCCCAGCACCTTGGTGATGTACAGGAGGCCCACCGTGCAGCTCTTGGTTGAGGCCTCTTTGAGGGGCCCGATGACCTGCTTCTCGTACTCGGCCATGGCCTTGGCCAACACGGCTGTGTCCAGACCGTTCGAGTCCTGCCCGAGCAATTGCCGCTGCCGTTCCTTGCCCAGCTGCTCTTGCACGTAGTGCTGAATTCGCTCCTCGTCGGCCTGCGGTTGCCGTACCGCCTCGGCCGTCTGTTCGGCCTCGTTGCTGTTGGCAAAGCCCGCGCCGCTGAAGTGGTTCAGCAGGAAAACATAATGGCCGGGGTCACGCATCAGCATGGTGGTGGTGAAGTCCTGGCCCGCGCCCGTGAAGTTGAAGGGTGTGATGGTCTGCAGGTTCGGCTTGTCGGCAAACTCCACTTCCAGCGTCACCGGCTTCACGAAGAAGGTGCCCTCGGGCTCCAGTTGCACGCCCGCGTTCACGCCATCCTTGAAGGGGATGCCTTTCAGGGCCGTCAGCGGGGTCATGGTCAGGCGTTCGGGAAAGCCCAGCGCGCCTTTTGGAACCGTCAGCGTGTAGGTATTTCCGGCCGCGTCCAGGGTGGTGAGCTGCCCACCGTCCGGCCCGATGACGTCGCTGTAACTGTTGTCGGCGTCGGTGGTGGGCGTGACGTTCAGGGGCTTCACGTCGCGGGTGAAGTAGTCGGCGGGGAGGGTGGGCGCCGTGGCCGCCCGCGCGCTGCCCAGGAGGGCCAGCAGCCCGATCCATACTGCGGCCTTCATTTCGCGCCGCTCACGTCGAACTCGACCGGGCGGGACGTGTCCTGAACGACGCTCAGGGTTGTGACCGGATCGCTGGTGGGCACTTCGAAGTAGAGCCGGGCCTTGGCCTCCTCGCCGGGCTGCAGCCTCACGTCCAGGGACTCGTCACTGCCCGCCTTGAGCACCGTCTGGTTCCAGGTCACCTTGTCGCCGCTGGCGAGCCGCAGCGTGGGCTGGAGGTTGTTGTACGACAGCCGCTGCTCGGTAGGCGATCCGTTGCGGACGCTGAAGGTGGCGATCAGAAAGCGGTGCCCGTCGCTGGGCTTGGTGCCGCCGATGGCCGCGTCGCTGAGGGCCAGACGGTCGAGTCGCAGGTCGAGCGCTCCGACCTGGACGTAGCTGCTCGCCTTCGCGGGCACGCTGGCGCGGACGGCGAGCGGATTCTGCGGATCGGCATACGGCGCGGCCATGGCCTTCACCACGCCGTGCAGGTCGTATCGCAGCACTTTCTGGTCGCCGCCCTGCACGATCAGTTTGGGGGCGCCGTTCGCGGCGGGCAGGGGAATGACCGTGTACACGTCGACCTTCTGCGCCGGCTTGAGCCGCAGGTCTACAGCGTCGCTGCTGCCCTCACGTCCGACGGCCTCGACGTTCTGGCGGTTGGCGTTCTGGTCGTCCACCACCGTGAACTTCACGCTGCTCCACGAGAAGCGGCTCTCAGTCTTGCCGGCGTTCTGCACACTGTAATGCAGCACCAGCAATTTCTGGTCGGCGGCGGGAACGGTACTCTCCTGCCCGATGTTCACCCGCGTGGCCACGAACTCGGCTCCCCTGAGCGTGAAATTCAATGGGCTGACGTCGCTGTTCGCCAGCGCATACGGCTGGCCGACGACGCCGGAGCCGCCCGCGAGCTGTCCATTGCCGGTGGCTCCGGCCGGCCCCAGCGTGTAGCGTTTGGTCGCGGCGTCGTAGGTGAGGCGCAGGCCGAGCGCCTGCGCCAGCGCCCTCAGATTCACGTAGACCTGCCCATTCTGGGTGGTGCTGGGCAGCGTCACCGCCTTGCCATTGATCGTCACCGACGTATCGGCCAGGGCCAGGGTGGTGGAGAGCAGCAGGGCAAGTGCAGCGGATTTCCGGATCATGGGACTCCTGAAGTTGTGTGGAGGACGGATCGAGTCTACGCAACACGGGGCACCGGTGCCAGCACGCTTATGTCGCTGGCACCGGTGCCCCGGCCTTCATTTCACATCGAGTTGCTGGAGCATGCCCATCCGGGCGTGCTCGGTGCCGTCCTTGGTGGCCACGAAGCACACCACCACGTAGCTGCCCTTGCTCAGGTTCCACGTCACCGTCTCGGCGTGCCCGGTGGTCAGCACCTGGGCGAAGACCGCGTGCTCGAAGTCCATGGGGGGTGGCCCGGACTGGCTTTGGCTCATCAGCGCCGCCATGGCGTCCTTGAGGGTCTTGCCGGGCATCAACTTGGCGACCAGGGCGAAGTGCGGTTCCTTGCCGGAATTCATGACCTGCCAGGTGTGGCGGCCGGCGGTGGCATTCGTGGGCAGTTCGAAGCGGTAATCCACCATGTTGATCTTGTAGTCGGCGGCGGGTGCGCTGCCCATGGCGGAGCCGGTCACCGTGATGGTCTTGAGAAAGCCCATGGAGAGCGCCGTCTTGTGGGTCTTCTCGTCGGCGTCCAGGGAGGCCAGGAGGTACTTGCCCGGCACCAGGGTGATCGTGGCGGCGCCGGACTGACCGGGCGGCACATCGCCGACGCCGCCGGCCACCTCGACCATCTGGTTGAGTTTCCACGACGCGTCCTTGGCCGACTGGGTGGCCACGGCGGTCGCGGCGGCCTGGAACTGGGCGTCGGTCACGCCGGGTTTCAGCCGGAAGAAGGCGAGGTCCACGGGTATCTTGCCGCTGTTCTTGAAGGTCACGGTGACGGCCCCGGCGGCCACGGTGGCGGGGGCCCTGTAGCCGCTGGCGGTGGCCGTGACGGTCAGCGGCGTGGGGGCGGCCACGGCGCTGCCGAGGCTCAGGGCGGACAGGACAAGCAGGCGTCGGTTCATGGTGGTCTCCTCTGGCGCTCAGGACTTCAGGTGGGGGCGGTCGGTGGTGGGTGGATGTGGGTCGAGCCGGGCCCCCAGCCAGCGCAGCAGCGCGCCGGACGTGCGGAAATACACGCGCTCGCCGCTGGAGGCGTCGTAGAGGCTGAGCCGTCGGCTGTCCGGCTGATCGGTCTCGGCACTCAGGCGCAGGACGTAGACCTGTTCGGGATCGGGAGCTGCCGGATCGTCAGACATGGGGCCGCCTTCCAAGCGGGTCAGGGCGTGACCGTGAACTCCGTGAGCATGCCCAGATCGAAGTGGGGCTTGCCGCTGGCGGGATCCGGAATAAAGCACACCGCAACGTAGTTCCCGGCGCTCAGCGTGTGGCTGGTGAACTCCCGCACCCCGGCCGAGAGCGGGATGTTGCCGCCCACGAAGTCTCCCGGCGCGTTGCTGAAGTCCGGATTGGGCTGATCCAGGAAGGCCTTGACGTCGGCCAGCGTCTTGCCGTCGTGCAGCTTCACCAGTCCCAGTTCGTGCGCTTCCTGCCCGGCGTTCACGAACTGCCACATGTGCGTGCCGGCGCGGATCGTCGAGGGCAGGGCGTACGCGAAGTCGGTGCCCGTCACCTTCACGTCGGACGCTGGTTCCGACACCGCCGCCCCGCTGCGCGCCGTGACCGTCAACGTGCCGGTGATGACCGGCGCCGCCGACGGATCGGCCGCGTCGTCCAGCCGCAAGTACGTCCCCGCCGGCAGGTCGAGGATCACGCGCTCGCTGGTGCCCGGCGCGACGTCCATGGTGCCGCCGTAGCCATCCGCCAGGGTGTAGAGCGCGGCCTCATCGGCCGCGTTCAGCGCGGCCTGCACCTCGGCCTGGGTGTGGCCAGCCTTGGGGCGCAGGAGGAAGATGGTGTGGGGGCGGGCCCCGGTGTTCGTCAGGGTCACGGCCAGCAGGCCCGACTGGGCGGTCGCGGGCGCCTGCACGCCGCTGTCAGCCGCGGTCACGGTGACCTCGGGCAGGGTGGCCGGTACGGCGGTCTGGGAACACGCGACCAGGGCGAGGCTTGCGGCAATCAGGGCGGTCAGGTTCCGGATCATCCTGTTCTCCTCGCGGCGACTCCGGACATCACCGGTCCGGCCCCCTCACCGCTGCGCCCACGGTAGACGGCGCGGCGTGATGAACCCGTGACGGCACATGGCGTGTTCTCGCCACGACCGGGGCTCCGGCGCCGTTTCAAAACGGCTGGCCGGAGTAGGTCATGTCAAAACCCGGTGCGGTGCTGCCGGTCAGGTCTGGGACGGGTTCAGTCGGCCCAGCACCCGCGCGGCCAGCGCTCGCGCCGTCGGCTCGGCGTGCAGGCGTTCGAGGGCGGCGTGCAGGGCGCCGCTGCCCAGCCAGTCCCGGTAGCGCCGGTAACAGGTGGCCGCCGACGGCAGCCCCGCCGGAAATGGGCCGTGCCAGGGCGAGCCGGTGTCCAGCGCCCACAGCACGCCGTCCAGCGCCGCGCGGGTGTCCCGGCGGGGTCGACCGGTGCTCGCCTCGCGGCCGCCCAGCGTGTGGTGCACCAGGGCCCACTGGGCGTCGGTCAGCGGACTCCAGTGCCTAGTGGGCGAGGGTGGGGCCTTGAGCAGGGCGCGGTGGGCCGGCAAGTTCAGGAAGTCGCTCCGCCACGCCTCGGGAACGTGATCCGCGAGGGCCACGAGACGCTCGGCCGCCTCATCCTGGACGGTCTGTGTGTTCACGTCGCCCAGGGCGCCCAGCGCCTTGAGGTGAACCAGCGCCACCTCCGGCCAGTCCAGGTCGGCGGCCGAGAAGGTGTGCAGCAGGGTGCGGGCCTGGTTCGCGTGGCGAACCGCGTCGTCGGGTCTGTCCAGGGCCATCAAAGCCTGCGCCGCGCGGGTGTGCGCGGCGGCCTCCAGGCCCCCATGATCGATGTTCCTGGCCTCGTCCACCGCCTCCATGGCCAGGGTCAGACCCACCGCAGGCTCGGCCAGCCCGGCCCGCCACAGGTGGGCGCGCAGGCGGCTGGAGGCCGGACTGCCGGCGCCGATCAACTCCTCCGCCTCGGCCAGAGGCCTGCTGTAGGGCAGTCCGGTGCGCGCCGCCGCGCGCACCCGGCTCAGGCGAACCATGGCCCGTTCCGGCGCGCGCGTATGTTCCGCATCGGCCAGACCGAACTCACGTTCGGCCTCGGCGTGGCGGCCCAGACTGGCCCACAGGTCGCCCAGCGCCGTGCGCGCGTACGCCTGCGGCAGCCCGTGGGCCTGCGCCAGGGCCAGGGCGGCTTCCAGGTGGGTCTGCGCCTCCGTGAAGCGGTGCAGGATCGTCAGCGCGCTGCCCAGCTGCGTGCGGATGCGGCGCTCGATGTTCGGCGTGCCCTGCAGGGCCGTGCACAGCTCCAGCCCTGCTTCCAGACGGCCCACGGCCTCACGTGCCCGGCCTCCCTGCAGCAGGCTCCCGCCCCAGTTGCCCAGCACGATGGCGCGGTGATCGGTCTGGCCGAGCGCGGTGAAGAGCGCCTCCACCTGCGCGTACCGTTCGGCAGCTTCGGCCCGCCGGGCCTGGTAGTCCAGCACCAGCGCGAGGTCATTGATGGTGTCCGCCTGCGCGGAGACCATGCCCAGCTCGCCGAACATCACCTCCACCCGCGCGTAGGCGTCCGCAGCGGCGTCCAGCTGCCCCTCGTACCACAGGCTCAGGGCCACGGTGCCCAGCAGGCTGGCGCGCAGTTCCGGTTCGGGCCGGTCGCCCAGGAGCACCAGACCCGCCTCCGCTGTGGCCTGGGCCTCGGCGCTGCGCCGCTGGCGGTTCAGGAGCTGGGCCCGGTGGTACGCGGCCCGCGCCCGCTGCACCGGCGTGCGCGCCAGGTCTGCCATCTGCGCGATCACCGCCTCGTGGGCCCCGCCATGATCGGCTTCCAGCAGCGCCCGGCTCTGCGCTTCCAACGCCGTGATCGCCGCGTCCGTGTGGCCGGCCTGGGCGTACGCAGAGGCTGCCCGCCCGGCGAGCTGCGCGGCCTCCGTCAGGCGGAAGGCGTCCAGCGCCTCCTGCGCCGCCGCCTGCCAGAACGGGCCGGCCCGCCCCGGCTCCCCGCCCGCTTCCCAGTGGGCCGCCACACGGGCGGGCGCGCGGCCCACCGGCGCGAGCGCCGCCGCCGCCTGCCGGTGCAGCAGGGCACGCAGGGGAGCGGGAACACCGGACAGCACCGCCTCCTGCAGCAGATCGTGGGTGAAGGCGTTCCCCGACAGCACCTGCGCGTCCTCCAGTTCGGCCCAGGGGGCCACGAGGCTCAGGGCGGCACAGTCCAGCATGGGGGCGACGGTCTCCGGACTCAGGTCCGCTCCCAGGACTGCGGCGGCCCGCGCCAGGCTCAGGGCGGCGGGCGAGAGCCGCTCTAGCCGCTGTTTGACGAGCGGGCCGAGCCGCTGTGGCAGCAGTCCGGCGCTGGTGGAGAGCAGGTGACGGGCCGTTTCCAGCACGAACAGTGGATTGCCGCCTGTGGCCCGCGCGATCTCGTCCGCCTGCGCGGCCAGGTCGGCCACCCCCAGGCTGCCCAGCAGTTCGGCCACCTGCGGGTTGGACAGCGGTTCCAGGCGCACCCTCACCGCCAGGCCCGCCGACACCAGCCGGTCGATGCGCGCTTCGAGTTCGGGGGACAGTTCGCCCGCCCGGTGGGCATGAATGGTGCGCAGGGGAGCGCTGCCATCTCCCCAGAACGCGGCGAGCGAGTGCTCCCCGGCCTCCACGCTGGCCGCGTCCACGAACTGCAGATCATCGAAGGCGACGATGCCCATGCCCGCGTCCGCGGCGAGCCGCAAAACCTCCGTCTTGGCCTGATAGAACCGCAGTTTGTCGGCGTCGCTGGACAGCGGTGGCGGCGGCTCCCCCAGTTCGGGCACGATCCGGGCAAGTTCCCGCCGCACCCAGCCGGGCAGCGCCAGCTCCGGGAACCGGCGCAGCAGCGCGCTGTAGGTGCGGGCGTGTGTGCTGTAGGGCACGGACCAGTCCCCAGGGCGGCCCTCGAAGTGTGCGGCCAGGCCATGCGCGGTCACGAAATCCCGCAGCAGGCGGGTTTTCCCCACGCCCGGCTCCCCGCTCAGGATGATGCCCTGACCGTCCGCCCAGGCCTGTTCCATCACGGCCCACTCGGTGTCCCGGCCGATCAGGCGCGGCGGTCGGCGGGTGGAGAGCGGCAGCGCGGCGGGCGTGGGACGCGGCGGGGCGTCGTCGCCCTCGATCTCGCGGGCCAGGGCGGCCGTGGCCGATGACGGAAGGACGTCCAGTTCGCGTCGCAGGGTTGCCTGACAGCGCTGCCACGCGACCAATGCGCCCGCCCGGTCGCCCAGCAGGTGGTGCAGGCGCATCAGGCTTCGCCAGGCCTCCTCGCTGACCGGATCGAGGTCCAGCCAGACCTCGCCCAGATCCAGCGCGCCGCGCAGGTTGCCTGTGGCCTCCAGGTGCCGCGCTTCCGTGCGGATCGCCACGATCCGCGCGGCACGGTGCCGCTCCCGCACCGCCAGCAACCAGTCGGCCAACTCGGGCAGGTCGTCGTAGTCGTGAACGTGCAGGCCGCCCAGCACCTCTTCGGTGGTCAACGGGACGCTCAGGTGCAGCATGGTGCCCTTCCCCAGCTCAGGTGCCACGCCGCCCTGCCGCAAGCGTCGGAGCGTCTGGCGCAGGTTAACGCGTGCCGTGGATTCTGGTACGTCCGGCCACAGCAGCCCGGCCAGGCGGGATCGGGGGGTGGGCCCCTCGACGGACAGGTAGGCGAGCAGCGCCGCAGCGCGCCGTTCCAGCGTGGGCAGACCCCCGTCCGGCGCTGCCTGGGCGGACGGGACGAGCGGACGTGCAGGCCGGCTCATGACTCCGGCAAGTCTAGAACGCTCGCGAGAGGCCAGGGTGACCTTGACTTCCATGCCAGACGGTAGGTCGCGGAACCCGGCCTCAAGCGGCTCAAGGTTCAGGAAAGGATGGTGACAGTGGTGACGGCGGCCACGACGGCGGTCGCGAATAGGCCCTGGACGTGACGGTGGACGTCCGTAAAGCCTGCTTTAACCATTTGCGGTGGTTCGCGGGGCCTCGTGCGGGACAGTACGGGCTGAGGCGCTGAGGGAGAAGACAGCCAGGGAATGCCGTGGCGGCCAGCAGGGAACTGCCCGGAATGCTGTGCCCGAAAGTTCCATCTGATTCCGTTCTAGAGCTCAGTCCAGCGTGTGGAGGAACCGATGTCCCAGACCAGTCCGACCCCCAAGCCTTCTGACGCCGACCCGCCCGCACTGGCGGTGTCCCTGACCGTGAACGGAACGCGGCATGACGTGACCCTCGACCCGCGCGTGACGCTGCTTGACGCCCTGCGGGAGCACCTGCACCTGACCGGGACGAAGAAAGGCTGCGACCACGGCCAGTGTGGCGCCTGCACCGTGCTCGTGGACGGCACCCGGATCCTGAGCTGCCTGACGCTGACGGTGATGCACGCTGGGCAACACGTCACGACGGTCGAGGGTCTGGGCACGCCGGACGCGCTGCATCCGCTGCAAGCGGCCTTCGTGCAGCACGACGCCTTCCAGTGCGGGTACTGCACGCCGGGGCAACTGTGCTCCTCGCTTGGCGCGCTCGACGAACTCGCGCGCGGCGTGCCCAGTCACGTGACCGCTGACCTGAACGACGTGACCTTCAGTGCCGACGAGGTGCGTGAACGCCTCAGCGGCAACCTCTGCCGCTGCGCCGCGTACCCGAACATCATCGCGGCGGTCACGGACGTCCACGCCGCGCAGGGCGCACAGGCCGCGCCATGAGGGCCTTCACGTACGAACGGGCGCGCACGCCGCAGGCGGCCAGCCACGCCACGCTGCCGGCCGGAGCGAAATTCATCGCGGGCGGCACGAACCTCCTCGACCTGATGAAGCTGGACATCGAGCGGCCCACCCACCTCGTGGATCTCGGCGACCTGAACCTGCGGGCAATCACCGGCACCCGCGACGGCGGTCTGCACGTCGGGGCGCTGGTCACGAACACCGAGCTCGCCAGCCACCCACGCGTGAAGACGGAGTACGGCGTCCTGTCACGCGCCATCCTGGCGGGCGCGTCCGGACAGATCCGCAACAAGGCCACAACCGGTGGGAACCTGCTGCAGCGTGCCCGCTGTCCGTACTTCTACGACACGAACCTGCCGTGCAACAAACGTGAGCCCGGCAGCGGCTGCGCGGCGCTCACCGGTCTGAGCCGCCCGCTCGCCGTGATCGGCACCTCGGACGCGTGCATCGCGCAGCATCCGTCGGACATGGCGGTCGCCCTGCGCGTGCTGGACGCGACTGTGAACACCGTGCGGCCGGATGGACGCGAGCGGGCCCTGACGCTCGACGGGCTCTACCGCCTCCCCGGCGACACGCCGCACCTGGAGACCACGCTGGAACCCGGCGAACTCATCACGGGCGTGACGCTCCCGCCGCCGGTGGCGGGCACGCACGTGTACCGCAAGGTGCGCGACCGGGCGTCCTACGCGTTTGCGCTCGTGTCCGTGGCGGCCATCCTGAACGGCAAGGCGGCCCGGTTCGCCTTCGGCGGCGTCGCCCCGCGGCCCTGGAGGGTCGAGGAGGCCGAGGGCGTGTCTGTGGATACGGCGCCAGGACGCCGCGCGTCGGCTGTGATCGACCGGGCGTTCGAGGGGGCGCGGCCGACCGCGCAGAATGCCTTCAAGCTGCCGCTGCTGCGCGGCACCCTCACGGCGGTGCTGGAATCGGCCCACGGAGGCCAGGCATGAAGTTCGATCAAGCCGCCACCCCCAATCCGATTGACCAGGAGCGGGTCGTCACGCGCCCCCACACCCGGATCGAGGGGCCGCTGAAAGTCACCGGACAGGCCCCGTACGCCTACGAATACGACCTCCCCGTGGCCCCCACCTACGGCTTCGTGCTCGGGGCCGGGATCGCGCATGGCCGGATCACCCGCATCGACACGGCCCTGGCCGAGGCCGCGCCGGGCGTGCTGCTCGTTCTGACGCACGAGACCATGCCCGCGCAGGGGAAGTCCGACACGCCGGTTCCACAGCAGGAGGAGGCGTCCCCGCAGCTCACTGGGCCCGAGGTGCGCCACTACCATCAGGCGGTGGCGTTCGTGGTCGCGCAGACCTTCGAGCAGGCCCGCGCCGCCGCGTCCCTCATCGAGGTGGACTACGAGGTCACGCCGGGTCAGTACACGCTGGCCGACACCGTGCCCGGCGGCCAGGAACCCGAGGACGCCGTGGACAGCGTCGTCGGGAATTTCGACCACGCCTACCGGAAGGCCGAGGTGACCGTCGACCTGACCTACACCACGCCGGACCAGTCGCAGGCCCCGATGGAACCGCACGCCACCATCGCCCACTGGGAGGGCGAACAGCTCACCGTCTACACCGCCCATCAGGTCGTGCACTGGGTGAAACGCGGGCTGGCCCTGACCCTGAACGTCCCGCAGAAGAACGTGCGCGTCATCAGCGCGTACGTCGGCGGGGGCTTCGGCACGAAACTGCTGTTCTTCTCGGACGCGGTTCTGTCCGCCGCCGCCGCCCGGCTGCTGGGCCGCCCGGTCAAGACGGCCCTGGCCCGCCCCCTGATCTTCAACCACACCTCGCACCGCGCCGCCACCATCCAGCACCTGCGCCTGGGCGCCGATCCCACCGGGCACCTCAGTGCGGTCGGCCACGACACCTGGACGGGCAACCTGCCCGGCGGGGACACGGAACCCGCCTGCGAGCAGACGAAATACCTGTACGCCGGCCCACACCGCCAGATCCGCACCCGCAAGACCGAACTCGACCTGCCGCCCGGCGCGAGCATGCGCGCCCCGGGCGAGGCCGTCGGGATGCTGGCCCTCGAGGGCGCGATGGACGAACTCGCGGAGAAGCTCGGGATCGATCCGGTCGAGCTGCGCCTGCGGAACGACGTGCAGTTCGACCCCGAGAAAGGCCCGAAGCGGCCCTTCTCGTCGCGGCGGCTCGCGCAGGCCCTCCGGACGGGCGCGCGGGCCTTTGGCTGGGAGAACCGGCCCCGCACGCCCAAAGAACGCCGGGACGGCGAGTGGTTCGTGGGGTATGGCGTCGCGTCCGCGTTCCGCACGAACCTCGTGAAACCGTCGGGGGCCACCGTCCGCCTCGAACCCGGCGGCACCCTCACGGTCGAGACGCAGATGACCGATATCGGCACCGGCAGCTACACCATCCTCGGGCAGGTGGCCGCCGAGATGCTCGGCCTGGAACTCGCCCAGGTGCAGGTGCGCCTCGGCGATTCCGACTACCCGGCGGCGTCCGGTTCCGGCGGCTCCTGGGGCGCGAACAGCGCCTCGGCCGGCGTCTACGCCGCGTGTGACGACCTGCGCCGCGCACTGGTCCGCCAGGCCGGCTACACGTATGCGAACGCCGTCTTCCGGAACGGCCAGGTCTGGCAGGGCGCGGAATGTACGCCGCTCGCAGACCTGGCCGGCACGTCCGGCGTCAGCGCCACGGGCCGCATGACCTACGGCGACCTGGACGAACAGTACGTGCAGGCGGGCTTCGGCGCGCACTTCCTGGAGGTGCACGTGAATGCCTACACCGCCGAGATCCGCGTCAGGCGGGCCCTGAGTGTCGTGGCTGCCGGCCGCATCCTGAACCCCATCACCGCCCGCAGCCAGTGCCTGGGCGGCATGACCATGGGCATCGGCTCCGCCCTGATGGAGGCGCTGCACGTCGACCATGACCTGGGCCTGTTCGTGAACCACGACCTGGCTGAATACCACGTCCCGGTCCACGCCGACATTCCCGACATGGACGTCATCTTCCTCGATGAGCTCGACGACCAGTCCTCACCGCTGCGCGCCAAGGGCCTGGGCGAACTCGGCATCAGCGGCGTCGGGGCGGCCGTTGCCAGCGCCGTGTACAACGCCAGCGGCGTGCGGGTGCGCGACTTCCCGATCACCCTCGACAAGGTGCTGGCTGGCTGGGAGGGGCAGGGCTGAACGTCGCCCCGGGGAGTGTGGCGGTGCAGGCACAGCGTGGCGGTCTGGCCCACCTGCTCAGTCCGGCGGGGGCAGCAGGCCGGCGTCAGACCAGCCCCCGTCGATCATCAGGGTGTGGCCGTTGACCATTGAGGCCTGCGCCGAGGCAAGAAAGAGCACGGCGTCCGCCACGTGCTGCGGCAGGCCGACCTGACGGGTCGGAATCACTGCACGCCAGTGCTCGTCGTAGCGGGGATCGTCGCTGCGGTTGCGGACGTTGCTCGTCGCGCCGATCCCGAGGGCATTCACGGTGATGCCGTGGCGGCCCAGTTCACTGCCGAGGGTGCGTGCCATATGCTGCAGGGCGGCTTTCGTCACGCCATACGCGGCGAAGCCCGGCAGGGCCTGCGTGCCGGTCACGGAACTGGAGAAGATGATCCGCCCGCCGCGGCCCCCCTGGATCATGGCCCGCGCGGCCGCCTGCGCGGCGAAGAATGATCCCTTCAGGTTGAGGTTCACCACGGCGTCGAACGCCGCCTCGGTGGTGTCCAGGAAGGGCGCGTGGTGCGTGAGGCCCGCGTTCGCCACCAGCACGTCCAGGCGGCCCCAGCGCGACGTGGCCAGCGCCACGAGCTGCGCCGTCTGATCCACCCGCGTCAGGTCGAGCTGGCACAGTGCCGCCTGCCCACCCGCCGCCTGGATCTGCGCCTGCGCGTCCAGGGCGACGCCGGGACCGGCATGGTACGACAGCAGCACGCGCGCGCCCGCCCGGCCGAGGGCCACGGCGATGCTCGCGCCGATCTCTGCGCTGGCGCCCGTGACGATGGCCACCTGATCCGTGAACGGCATCCCGGTCACGGCCCCTTCAGGGCGGCGAGAATGGCGTCCGGGTCGTAGACGCAGCCGCCCCAGGTGCCGCCGCTGGCGTTCTGCAGGGCCGCCCACAGGCGCGTGTCGTCCGGCAGATTCGGGTCGGGCCGCAGGTCAGGGCGCGGCGCCCGGCCGGCCAGCACCCGCGCGCCCTCCTCGGCGCCCCAGGTCGTGTCGCCGTGCCCGATGAGGTTGACCGTGCCCTCCAGGCGGTGCCGATCCACCACGATCTCGATGAGGTCGCCGTCGAGCACCTTTCCGATTGGGCCGCCTGCCAGGGCCTCGGGGCCGACGTGCCCGATGCACGCCCCCGTCGACACGCCCGAGAAGCGCGCGTCGGTGATGACGGCCACGTGCCGGCCCCACGGGAGGTACTTCAGTGCGGACGTGATCTGATAGATCTCCTCCATCCCGGCCCCCAGCGGGCCACGGCAGATCAGCACCAGCACGTCTCCGGCGCCTACCGTGCGGTCACCGGTGCCCTTGATCGCGTCGATCGCGGCGCGTTCGGTCGTGAAGACCCTGGCCGGGCCGGTCTTGCGGTAGATGCCGTCGGCGTCCACCACGGACGCGTCGATGGCGGTGCTCTTGATCACCGATCCCTGCGGCGCGAGGTTGCCGGTGGGAAAACACACGGTGCTGGTGAGGCCACGGGCCCGCGCCCGGTCCGGGGGAAGGATCACGTCATCCGGGTCGAGGCCGTCACGGGTTCGCATGGTGTCGCGCAGCTGTCGGCGCCGCGCGGAATGCTCCCACAGGTCGAGGTTCTCGCCGACCGTGTGGCCGGTGACGGTCAGGCATTCCTCGTGCAGCAGCCCCAGGCGGCGCAGGTGGAGCATCACCTCCGGCACGCCCCCGGCCGTGAAGGCCAGCACCGTGGGGTAATCGTCCGGGCCGTTGGGCAGCACGTTCACCAGCCGGGGCGTGGCCCGGTTGATGCGCGCCCAGTCCTCCACGGAGGGGCGCGGCAGCCCGGCCGCGTGCGCGATGGCCGGAAGGTGCAGCAGCAGGTTGGTGGATCCGCCGAAGGCCGCGTGTACGGTCATGGCGTTCTCCACCGCGTCCGGCGTGAGAATGTCCCGGGTGCTCAGGCCGCGCGCGTCCAGGTCGAGGACGGCCCGTGCCGAGCGCCGCGCCATGTCCAGCCAGATGGGCTGCCCGCTGGGCGCGAGGGCGGAATGCAGCACGGACAGCCCGAGCGCCTCACCGACGACCTGGGTGGTGGCGGCCGTGCCGAGGAACTGACAGCCGCCGCCGGGCGTGGCACACGCGCGGCACCCGGCCTCCGCCGCTTCCTGCAGCGTGATCAGGCCGTGCGCGTAGCGGGCGCCGAGGGTCTGCACCTTGCCCGCATCCTCTCCACCGTCGGCCGGGAGGGTCACGCCGCCCGGCACGATCACGGTCGGCAGATCCGGGAAGGACGCCAGGGCCATCAGCATGGCCGGCAGCCCCTTGTCACAGGTGGCGACGCCCAGCACGCCGCGCCGGTTGGGCAGGGACCGGATCAGGCGGCGCAGGACGATGGCGGCGTCGTTGCGGTAGGGCAGGGAGTCCATCATGCCGGTGGTGCCCTGCGTCCGGCCGTCGCACGGGTCGCTCACGTACCCGGCAAACGGCAGGCTGCCCTGCCCGCTGAGTTCCTCGGCGGCGGCCTGCATCAGCAGCCCCACCTCCCAGTGCCCCGTGTGGTAGCCGAGGGCGACAGGTGTGCCGTCCGGAGCGCGGATGCCGCCCTGGGTCGAGAGGATCAGCACCTCCTTGCGGTTCAGCTGGGCCGGGTTCCAGCCCATGCCGGCGTTCTGGCTGAGGCCGAACACGTCGCCGGACGGGCGCGACAGCAGCATCTCCGGCGTGAACGGCAGTTCTCCGGCCGGGCCGGGCGCCCGGGTCTGGACGTCGTGCACGCTGAGGTCGGCGGCGGGTGGCGAGGAATCGTCAGGCATAAAGGTGCCGCCCGAGCGACCGCGCGGACGCGGCGCGCAGGAGAGGGGCCGACCCGCTGGCGTCACGTGCCAGCAACGAAGCAGGAATGCCGTGGGGGTTCACGCTGGCATCGTAGCCCCCAGCCGCCCCGGGTGGCCCGGCAGGGGAGGGGGAGGCCGAGCCGGACTCCATTGCAGGGGCTCTCTACCGCCTGCCCGATGGCATGGTCACGGCAGGAACCGCTGAGGGGGAGGTTCGACACCCGCGCCAATTCTCTCCAGACGGAGTGCGGGCCGTCCCTGAGCCACGTACCGGCCCTGCCGGGCGTTCCTGGGGCAGGAACAGCATTCACCGGGCAGGATCAAATAAAATGAAATCAATATTCATTGGTTGAAATTCACCACCTTCTCGTTCACAGGAGCTGCCCATGACGACGCCCACCGACGGACTGACCATCACGGCCCCGCTGAACCCCGGCTACGAGGAGATCCTGACGCCCGAGGCGCTGGACTTCGTGACGGCGCTGCACCGCCGCTTCGACGCCCGCCGCCTCGAGCTGCTGGCCGCCCGCGAGGCCCGGCAGATCCGGCTGGACGCCGGGGAACAGCCGGACTTCCTGGCCGAGACGGCGGGCGTCCGCGCCGGCGACTGGCAGATCGCGCCGCTGCCGGATGACCTGAAGGACCGCCGCGTGGAGATCACCGGTCCGGTCGACCGGAAGATGGTGATCAACGCCCTGAACAGCGGCGCCCGGATGTTCATGGCCGACTTCGAGGATGCCAGCAGTCCCACCTGGGAGAACTGCGTGGAGGGTCAACTCAACCTGCGTGACGCCGTGCGCGGCACCATCAGCCTGGAGCAGGGCGGCAAGAGCTACGCCCTGAACGAGAGGCGGGCCACGCTGCTCGTCCGGCCGCGCGGCCTGCACCTGCCGGAAAAACACGTCACCGTCGACGGCCAGACCATGAGCGGATCGCTGTTTGATTTCGGTCTGTACGCATTCCACAACCTGCACGCGCGTCTGGAACGCGGCACCGGCACGTACTTCTACCTGCCGAAACTGGAAAGCCACCTCGAGGCACGCTGGTGGAACGAGGTGTTCACCTTCGCGGAGGACACCCTGGAGGCGCCACGCAGCATCATCCGGGGCACCGTGCTGATCGAGACCATCGTGGCCGCCTTCGAGATGGACGAGATCCTGTACGAACTGCGCGAGCACTCGGCGGGCCTGAACTGTGGCCGCTGGGATTACATCTTCAGCTACATCAAGAAATTCCGCACGCGCAGCGACCGCATCCTGCCGGACCGGGCCCAGGTGACCATGGCCACGCCCATGATGCAGAACTACAGCAAGCTGGCCATCCAGACCTGCCACAAACGTGGCGCCCCCGCGATCGGCGGCATGAGCGCCTTCATTCCGGTGAAGAATGACCCGGCGGCGAACGACCGCGCCTTCGCGCAGGTGCGCCTGGACAAAGAACGCGAGGCCACGAACGGTCACGACGGCACGTGGGTCGCGCACCCTGGCATGGTCGCCCTGGCCACCGAGGTCTTCGATGCGCTGATGCCCACCCCCAACCAGATCGGCAGTGGCAAGCAGCACGACGTGCACATCACCGCCGCAGACCTGCTGACCCCGCCGGACGGCACGGTGACGGAGGGGGGCGTGCGGACGAACATCAACGTCGGCATCCAGTACCTGCACGCGTGGCTGCAGGGCCGGGGAGCGGTGCCCATCCACAACCTGATGGAGGACGCCGCCACCGCCGAGATCAGCCGCGCGCAGCTGTGGCAGTGGCGCGAGCACAACGTGACCCTCGACGATGGCCGCACCCTCACCCCAGAGCTTTTCGATGCGCTGTATGCCGACGAGGTGCAGCAGCTCGGCCCGGACTTCGAAGCGGCGTCCGCCCTGTTCCGCCGCACGGCCACGCAGACGCCCCTGATGGAGTTCCTGACCCTGCCCGGCTACGCCCAGCTCGCGTGACGCCGACGGCCGGGCAGTCGCCTGGCGCTGGAACTGCACGATGACCACGACGTCAAAACAGAAACCGGGCCGCGCCAGAACCGGCGAACCGGCCAGCGTCCGGACGCTCGAACGCGGCCTGCTGATCCTGGTGGCCCTGAAGGAATTCGGCCGCGCCCCACTCGGACAGCTGGCCCGGCAGGTCGGCCTGTCGTCCAGCACCGCCTACCGTCTGCTCGAGACCCTCCGCCAGCAGGGGTTCGTGGAGTGGGACGGGCCGTCGGGCGTGTACAGCGTGGGCCTGCGCGCCTATCAGGTGGGCCTGGCCTTCACCGAACGCAGCGGCCTGATCCACAGCGCCCATCCCGAGATGGAAGCGCTGGTCGGACGGCTGAACGAGACGGTCAATCTGGCCGTGCTGCACGCTCCCGAGGCCATCTACGTGCATCAGGTCGAGGGGCGGCAGCTGGTCCGGATGTTCGCGCGCCAGGGCGACAGTGCCCCCCTGCATGCCTCGGGGGTGGGCAAGGCGCTGCTGGCGTGGCGCCCGGACGCCGACCTGCTGGTGGGCGAGGAGCCCTTTGTGAGCTATACGCCGCACACCCAGACCACCCTGGCGGCGCTGGTGGAGGAACTGGCCCAGGTCCGCGACCTCGGCTACAGCATCGACGACCAGGAGCGGGAACTCGGGGTGCGGTGCGTGGCCGTACCCGTCCGCGACCACACGCGGGCGGTGGTGGCTGCCCTGAGCGTGTCGGCGCCCACCGCCCGCCTTCCCACCGACCAGATCCCGGAGGTGGCCAGCCAGCTCGTCCGGGCCGCCGCGCAGATCTCCCTCCGCCTGGGGTGGAGGTGACGACTGGCAGTGCCATGGGCTGCCCGAGTCCGAGTTCCGATCGATCCGAGCTGTGCACAGGAAACTGAACCAATCCGGATCCCCTCGATAGAACGGTCGCCTTGACACCTACCTACAGGTAGGTAGATACTCTGTGGCGTGACCGGTCACCCCGCTACCCGCGAGCGCATTCTGGACGTGGCGCAGCACCTCGTTCAGCAGCGCGGCTTCTCTTCCGTCGCGTACCGCGACATCAGCACCGCCCTGGGAATCCGCAACGCCAGCGTCCACCACCATTTCCCCAGCAAGACCGACCTGGGCACCGCCCTCGTCCAGCGGTACCGTGCCCAGATCGAGCGACTGCTGACGCACCTGAGCGCCACCGAACCCTCCCCGCTGGGCCGCCTCCGGGAGTACCTCACGGCGTACCAGGGTGTCATTCACGAGGACGGCCGCATCTGCCTGTGTACCCAGTTGATCGCGGAGGATTGCGTGTTGCCCGCGACCATCCAGCAGGAACTCGGGGCGTTTTTCACCTTCAGCGAGGCGTGGCTGACGGCGACCCTCGATGAAGGGCGTCAGCAGGGAGACCTGCAGTTTGCCGGTTCGGCTGCCGACACGGCCCTGACCTTTCTCGCCACCATAGAAGGAGCGATGCTGATGGCCCGCGCCACCCGCAGTCCACAGCGGTTCCACGCTGTCACCCAGCGCGCCCTGGCCACGCTCTGCGCCGCCCCTTCCCGGAGTCATTGATGTCCCACACTGCTGATCAAGCCCGCCGTCTCCTCGCCCTTCACACCCAGCCTGAGATTCTTGTCCTCCCCAACGTCTGGGACGTCGTGTCCGCCCAGGTGGTCGCGGCCACCCCCGGCGTTCACGCGCTCGCCACGGCCAGCCACTCCATCGCCTCGACCTTCGGGTACCCCGACGGGGAACAGATTCCCCTGGAGCTCCACCTGGACATGGTGCGCCGGATCGTCCAGGCGGTCTCCATCCCGGTCTCCATGGATATGGAAGCCGGCTACGGCAACCCCGGGGACACCGCGCGCCGCGCCATCGACATCGGCGTGGTCGGCGGCAACCTCGAAGACGCCATGCGTCCACTGGGAGAAGCGGTCGCTGCCGTGCGCGCCGTCATGGAGGCGGGGCGGGCGGCCGGTGTGGACTTCGTGCTCAACGCCCGCACCGACGCCGTGGTGCGCGCCACTCCCGAACAGACCCGCTCGCAGGTCATCGCGGAGGTCATCACGCGTGGCCGCGCCTTCCTCGAGGCGGGCGCCCCTGTCGTCTTCGTGCCGGGCCTGGTGGCCCGCGACGAGATCCAGGAGGTCAGCGACGCCTTCGGGCCGCAGAAACTGACCCTGATCAGCGTGCCCGGGGTCAGCCTGCCCGCCCGTGACCTGCAGGCCCTGGGCGTCGCCCGCCTGTCTACCGGTCCCTTCACGCAGCGCGTCGCCCTGACCGCCCTGCAGGACGCTGCGGCGGAGATCGTCGCCGGGGGCACCCTGCCCGCCACCACCCGCCCGCTGAACTGAGCTGTCCGAGCCACACCCTTCTCCAGGAGGTTCCACCATGCCCACGATCACCACGACGCACCGCCACGCGCCCAGCACCGAGCTCTACTACGAAACCTATGGCGAGGGTCGCCCGGTCGTCCTGATCCATGGCTGGCCTCTCTCGGGCCGCATGTGGGAACCGCAGATCGATGCGCTGCGCCACGCCGGGTATCAGGTCATCGCGTATGACCGCCGGGGCTTCGGTCAGTCCGGCAAGACTGCCACCGGCTACGACTACGACACCTTCGCCAGCGACCTCAAGGACCTGATCGAGGCCCTGAAACTGGAGGACGTGACCATCGTGGGCTTCTCGATGGGCGGGGGGGAAGTCGCCCGCTACGCCGGCCTGTACGGCACGGAGCATCTTCACAGCGCGGCGCTGATTTCCTCGATCGCGCCATACCTGCTCAAGACCACGGACAACCCCGACGGTGGCCTGAGCGAAGCGGACGTGGAGGGCATGGTGCAGGCGGTGGCCGGGAACCGCCCGCAGTTCCTGGCGGGCTTCACGAAGAACTTCCTGAACTGGGATGACGGCGACGTGGCGCACCGGCTGGGCGACGAATTCCTAGACTTCACGGCGTCGCTGTACTTCCAGGCCTCCCCGGTGGCGACGCAGGCGTGTGTGCGGGCGTTTGGCACGACGGACTTCCGCGCTGATCTGGCCAGGCTGACGGTGCCACTGCTGGTCGTGCACGGCGACAGCGACCGGATCGTCCCGCTGGAAGCGAGCGGGCAGCGCGTCCCGCAGTACCAGCAGGGGACCGAGCTGCACGTGATGAAGGGAGCACCACACGGCCTGAATGCCACGCATGCTGAAGACTTCAATTCGATCCTGCTGGCCTTCCTGGCCCGCTGAGCACAGGAATGCAGGGGCCACGCGACGATGGCCCCTGCGGATCATTGACGGAACGCGCGGCCACGTCTGAATTGTCATAAGCACTCCGGCCTTTCACCGATTCTGGAGGGCCGGGTTGTCAGGCCTTTGGTCAGGTCGCCAGGAAACCGCCATCCACCGGCAGGGTGACGCCGTGAACCATGCGGGCCGCGTCGCTGAGCAGATACGCCACCGTCTGGGCGACGTCCAGAGGTTCGGCAAAGTGTCCCAGCGGAATGCGCGCCAGCATCGGCCCGCTCCTGGCGGGATCACCCCACGCCATCCGGCCCATGGGCGTCAGGGTCACGGTGGGGTTCACCGCATTCACGCGGATGCCGTGCCGGCCGAGTTCGATGGCCATCACGCGGGTCAGCTGGTCGAGGGCGCCCTTGGACGCGCAATACGCCGCATGATCGGGCAGCCCGACCGTCGACGACTGGCTCGACACGTTCACAATGGCACCAGGGGTACCACGCGCGATCAGCCCACGTGCCACCTCCTGCCCGAGGATCAGGGGTGCCCGGACATTCACGGCCATCGTCCGGTCGAACGCCTCGGGCGTGGTGTCCAGAAAGGATTGCAGGATCGAGATGCCGGCATTGTTCACCAGCAGATCGATGGGGCCGGCAGCGTCGGCCGCGTCCCGCGCGCCCTGGGCCGTTTCCAGGTCGGCCACGACGGCCAGGCAGCCGTGGTTCTGCGCCAGGGTAGCAAGATCCTCGGCGCTGCGGCTGACAGCGACCACCTCGGCCCCACAGCTCGCCAGGAAAGCGGCGATTTCCCGGCCGATGCCCTTGCCGGCGCCGGTCACCAGCGCACGCCGTCCACTGAAGTCGAAGTGCACGCCTGCCCGGGTTCCACCATCGCTCATACCCGCATTCTGCGCGCCTGGCCCACCTGCCTGTGCTGACGCCGAGCAAGGCGGGTTCCCTGGAAGACGTTCCTGACCCACTGGGGCGCTCGCCCCGCTGGGCCGCACTCCTGCGCTGCTGATGTCGTTCCCGCTCGGGTGCGCGAATCGACTCCGCCAGATGATCCCGGTGTTGATGTACACGAATTTACATGTCCACAGATTGACACGTTGACGGCCAAGTACGGTGAAGAGATCCCGAGAACTCTGTGCGGACGGTGTGGGTATAATGAGATATCCATGAGTCTGTTTCTGACCCCAGCGGCCCGCCGCCACTACCTGCGCCGCTGCATCCGCATCAGCCTTCTCAAACGCTGGCCGCTTGTCGCTGGACTCACTGTGGCTGCCCTCGGGCTCGGCGTGCTCATCACGGCATCGTGGATCATGGGCACAGTAACGGCCCTGCTGGCCGTGCTCCTGACCTCGGCGGGCGTTGCGGTGAGTTCCGTGCAGCGACACCGGCACGACCTGTAAGCGGACGCTCCCAACCCACGTGATCGGTCGCCCTTGGCCGGCCTCAGGCAGGCCGCTTGGGCAGGGTGAAGGTGAACGTCGCGCCCTGTCCTGGCGCTCCCGTCGCGCTGACAGTGCCCCCGTGCCGCATGATGATGCGCCGCACCGCTGACAGGCCGATCCCCGTGCCCTCGAACTCATCCTGACGGTGAAGCCGCTGGAAGATCCCGAACAACCTGCTCGCATAGGCCGGGTCGAACCCCGCTCCATTGTCCCGGACATGGATCGTCCACTGCTGCGCGTCCTCCTCAGCCCACACCTCGATCACCGCCGGCTGGCGACCGTGGGTGTACTTCACCGCGTTATCCAGCAGGTTGGTCATCACCTGCTGCAACATCACGCGGTCGCCCTGGACATGCGGCAGCGGGCCAATCCGCCAGTCGACGGGCCGCACCAGAATCTTTGGCCGCACGTCCATCTGCGCCTGCGTCATCACGTCCGCCAAATCCACGCTGCCCAGGATCAACTCGCGCCGTCCGGTGCGCGAGAGGGTCAGCATGGCGCCGATCAGGGCCTCCATGCGTTGGGCGCCCTGCTCCACGATGCCCAGAAACCGGCGCGCTTTGTCTGGATCGTCCAGATGCTTCGCGGCCAGCTGCGCGAAGCCCTGCACGTGCCGCACTGGGGTCATGAGATCGTGTGACACGCTGTAGTTGAAGGCTTCGAGTTCCTCGTTGGAGGTCTGCAGGGCCGCGCGTTCCTCGGACAGCTCGCGGGTGCGGGCGTCAATCCGCTGCTCCAGGGTCCGGTTCATCTCCCTGATGGTGGCCTCGGCCTGCTTGCGCCCGGTGATGTCGCTGAAGATGATGGCGACGTGCCGCTCGTGCGGCTCTCCCACCCGGAAGGCAAACACGTCGTAGACCCGTCCGAGTTCGGCGGCGGCGTGTTCGACCCGCCTGGCCTCGCCGGTCATGGCCACGTGTCCGTACAGGTCGAACCAGTACGCCTCAAGATCGGGAAAGATCTCCCGCACGGTATGCCCAATGACGCCCTCGAAGCCCGACTGCCGCGAGAAGGCCGGGTTCATGTCGAGATAGCGGTAATCCACCGCGTTCCCGTGCGGGTCGAACAGCATCTCGATGGTGCAGAAGCCCTCGTCCATGGACATGAACAGGGTGCGGTAGCGGGCCTCGGACGCGCGCACCGCCGCCTCGGCACGTGCACGCTCGACCGCCGCGTAGACGCGTTCCCCCACCTCGCGCACGAGTTCGAGCTCGTCCTCCGTCCATTTCCTGGGCTGGGTGGCCGACACACACAGGGCTCCGACCAGCCGTCCATCTCGGAGGAGCGGCACGCCGACGTACGCAGCAATCCCGTGCGCCACCAGGGCGGAACGCTCGGCTGGCAGGATGCTGTCTGCAACCTGGGTATCGTCGATGCTCGAAGAATTCCCCCGGGTCAAGGTGGCCAGGATCCAGCCGACGTCCGACATCGGGTTCTTTCCTGCCAGAGACCCCGGATTGCGGTACACCCAGTTCCCCGTCACCTGCGCGGTCTCCGGGCCCCCGTCGGCCTCGGCGAAGAACGCACGGTCTACGTTCAGGGCCTCGCCGAGCAGTCGACACGCCTCAGCGGCCACAGCGGCTGGGTCGGTCAGTGGCCCCAGCGTGTCGCTGAGGTTGAGCAGGAATTCGAATCTCGATCGTGGTGCCCGGGCGCGGTCATCAGAGGAGGCGGGCGCACCAGGCTCGGGCATTACTCCACTCTATCGGCAGGGCCCAAGCCGTGGGTACACCATCAACTACAGACCATGTGCTCACGTCACTTCTGAACACGCCCTGGGTGGGGTCGTCCTGCCCGACTCGGAGAGTCGGGCAGCAGGTAAGGGAAGGGACTGGCTCCTTCAGAGTCGGGCGCGAGGAGGGGCCTAGGGCGTCAAGGGACTCGTTCCGGACAGTCGAGTCCGAACCACGTCGGCCCGTTCTGGCCGTGCCAGCAGGTAGCCCTGCACCCGTTCACAACCCATCTCCGTCACGCCCGTCAGCTGCGCCCAGGTTTCAACGCCTTCTGCCACCACGTTCAGATGCAGGGAGTGGGCGAGGGCGACGATGGCCTGCACCACCCGATCCGTGCTGTCTGCCTGCCCCAGTCCCTGGATCAGGGATCGGTCGATCTTGACGGTCGTGACCGGCAACTCGAAGAAATAACTGAGGGCCGTGTTGCCCGCCCCGAAGTCGTCGATCGAGATGCCCACTCCCAGGGCCCGCAGTTCCCGCATCTTCTGCGAAATTGACGTCAGGTCCTGCAGCATGATCCGCTCGGTCAATTCCAGTTCCAGCCAGCGGCCGTCCAGGCCATACCGTCCCAGCAGATGGCGCACATCGTCGACGAAGCCTGGACGGGCGAACTGCAGCGGCGAGACATTGACGGCGACCAGGGCGGGAGCCACACCCTGGCACTGCCACTCCGATTGCTGGCGGCACACCTCGTTCAGCACCCACGCTTCGAGTTCGATGATCTGGCCACTGTCCTCAGCGATCGGAATGAATTCCGCCGGCGAGATCTCTCCCAGTGTGGGCGATGACCACCGCAGCAGGGCCTCCAGAGACGCCAGCTCGCGCGTGCCAGACGAGAAGAGCGGCTGATAGACCACGTACAGTTCATGATCGGTCAGCGCAGTGCGCAGACGGCTGGACACCTCGGCGCGCGCCTGGACTGCGCTGTTCATCTCGGACGCGAAGTAGCAGATGTTGTTCTTGCCCCCGTGCTTGGCCCGGTACATCGCCGCGTCCGCCTGCTTGTGCAGGGCGGCCGCATCGAGTGCCGTGTCTGGGTACAGGGCAATCCCGATGGACGCGGTGACCCGGGCCGCGTGTGGCTCGACGTGGATGTCGCGGCTGAGTCCGGCCAGTATCCGTTGGGCGACGGTGGCCACTTCCGCCACCTCGCTGACCTCGGTCAGCAGCACGATGAACTCGTCGCCGCCCAGGCGGGCCACGGTGTCACTCTGCCGGGTCGCTTCCTGTAACCGGCGGGCCGTGACCCGCAGCACCTCGTCGCCCGCCTCATGCCCGAGCGTGTCATTGACCAGTTTGAATCCGTCCAGATCGAGGTACAACACCGCCAGCCGGCGGTGGTACCGGGCGGCCGCGGCCACCGCCTGACCCAGCCGGTCACCGAACAGCACGCGGTTGGGCAGTCCTGTCAGGGCGTCGTGCTGGGCCAGGTGCGCCAGGTGCGCGCGGCTGAGTTCCAGTTCCGCCGTCCGCGTCTGTACGGTGTCCTCGAGGGTCAGCGAGAAGGCCAGCAGCTGCTCGTTGGCGGTGTGCAGCTCTGCCGTGCGAGCGGCCACCCGGAGTTCCAGGTGCTGGGTCGCCCGGTGCAGGTCGCGGGTCAACGCGGCGTTCTCGGCAAAGGCGGCCGCCTGTCTGACCAGCACCAGGGTGATGACCAGCAGGGTGCTCCACAGAACGCCCCGCCCCGTGAAATCGACGGTGCCGTCCATCACCGTGTCCAGCAGGAGTAGGGCGGCGGCCGCGACGGCCAGGTAGGGGCCGGCCGTGAGCACCGTCCAGTTCAAGGCAGGGGCACTGTGGGCACTCTGGTGGTGCTCACTCCGGAGGACAGCGGCCACACCGAACAGGAGGGCACCTCCCCCCCAGAACAGGTCAATGGGATGGCCCGGCACGTAGGCCTGCGTCGCCGTCAGTTCGGCAAACCCGGTGTCCGCCACGATGAAGGACGTGAGCGCCGCTGCCATCGTGACGGTGACCTGGCGGGGAAGCTGGTGGTGACGGGCCAGCAGCAGCAGCAGCAGGCACAGCAGGAGCAGGTCGGACGATGGATACGCCAGCGCGATGGTGCCAGCCAGTGGCTGTGTCCGGTAGGCCATGACGAGGTCTGCCAGCAGAAACCGCCACGAGAACACCCCGGCGGCCGCAGTCATGATGCCCACATCCAGGCCCAGCCGCAGCCAGCCTGCGCGGCTCAGGGCGGGACGGGGAAACAACAGCAGGGCCGCGCCGACGAAAGGTGGGAACAGCAGAAACAGGGCGTCGGCCATGCTGGGGAAGGGCGCCACCTGACGAACCACCTGCAGGTAGGTGAAGATGACCTGCGCCACGCCGAACGCGAGCAGGCCGACGCTGATGCAGTTCCACGCGGCTACCTCTCGCGTGGAGGTGACCCGCCGGGCCGTGCGCGTCGAGAAGGCGGCGGCGGTCAGGAATGTTGGGACATACAGCAAGCCCGCCAGAAACGGCTGGAGGTCCGCTGGCCCCCACCTGAACAGCATCCATGAGGCGTGCAGCAGGCCGAGCAGCGTCAGCAGTCCGAGCGGGACAACGCGGTTCGACTTCAGCATGGGCACCTCCTTTCACCGTGGCGCTGGGCAACGCCGCCGGACACAGGCTAGTGGGCCACCCCTGGCGGAACCCTTACAGCGGCGCCAGGGCGGCCCGATCACCCGTCCGGCAGTCACCGGGCCACGTCCGAGTCGGGCCGGTCAGAAACGGCCTCCGGTCAGGCCACCGGATGCCGTTCCGGCGTGGCGACCGCGGGGGTGCGACGGGCGCGTTTCCTGGCGTACATCCGCTGGTCACTGAGATGCAGCAGACCCGGGCTGTGGTCGGCATCCTGAGGAAAGGAGGCGACTCCGGCACTGACGCGCACCGCAATGCCGGTCTGCTGTGAGGCCAGGGCGACCGCGTCCTCTAGTTCCAGGAGAAAGCTGTCCTGATCGTGGAGATAGAGGGCGGGCGCGATGACCGTGAATTCGTCGCCTCCGATCCGGTAGCCGCGTGCCGTTTCTCCCAGGTGGGTGATCAGTGCGGTGGCCACCTGCTGCAGGAGTGCGTCTCCCTGCAGGTGGCCATGAAGATCGTTGATCTGCTTCAGGTTGTCGACGTCGACCATGACGACCGAGAAGCTCTGCCGACCCTGCTTCGCCTGGCAGAACGCCGCCTCGAGGTCGCGGTCGAACGCCCGACGGTTCCCCAGTGCCGTCAGTGGATCGGTGTGCACCGCCATCTGGAGCGTCGTGTTGGCTTCGAGGGCCAAGGCATACTTGTGCTCGATGTCGGCCAGGCGGACGGCCGCGGCGGTGGGGTCGACCGTCGTCCCCGTTGGAGACGCCTGCCGCTCTGCCGTCGTCATCGACTCCCGGTGGATCAGCAGATCCGGCAGCTGGTCGTCGACCTCGACCGGGCCGGTCAGTGGCAGCAGCCCGGTGGCATGCAGGGCGAGCAGGGCGTCCACGATCTCCGGCTGAAAGTGCCGGCCCCGTTGGGCCTGGATTTCGGTGAGCACATCTGGCAGCGTCCAGGCGGCCTTGTACGGCCGGGGATGTGACAGCGCGTCGTAGACGTCCGCGACGGCCACGATGCGCGCCATGGCCGGGATGGCGTCGCCCCGCAGGCCTGCCGGGTAGCCGCTCCCGTCCCAGCGTTCATGGTGGGCCAGGGCAATCTGCTCGGCCATCTGCAGCAGGGGGGATTCCCCGCCGCTCAGGATCCCGGCCCCGATGGTGGTGTGGCCCTGCATCTGTGCGAACTCGTCGGCCGTGAGCTTGCCGGGTTTCTGCAAGATGAGATCGCTGATGCCGATCTTGCCCACGTCGTGCAGCCGCGCCGCCACCCGGAGGATGGCGACGTCGTCCGCAGCGTAGTGAAGCTGCCGCGCCAGCAGGGCCGCGACATGACCGACCCGCAGGGTGTGCTGTCCGGTGACGTCATCGCGGTATTCGGCCGCGAGGGCCAGGCGCGTGACCACCTCTACCTGCGTCAGGGCCAGGCGGCGCGTCTGGGTGGCCACCTTCGCCTCGGCGTCGAGGTGCGCCTGCTGGGCGATGGCCGTCTGCAGGTGGGACACCGCCGCCTCATGGTGGGCGCGTTCCACGTCGAACTGCACGGTAAGCTGCATGGTTCGTCGGTCGCGTTCCTGCGTGAACAGTTCCTGTTCCAGAATCCGGAGTGTCCAGAGGTGTCCGGCCGCCGCCTCGTGGGCGCCACCCGACTGTTCGACCCGGGCGAGGAGTTCATGAATCCGCGCGGTCTGCTTGACCGATCCCAGATCCGTCGCGAGGGTCAGGGCCTGCTCGAGGAACCCGCGCGCCTCGCCGTGACGACCGCGGAATACCTGCACCTCGCCGAGGCCCAGGCGCGCGTCGAGTTCGCTGTTCTGGTCGCCCAGTTCACACGCAATCTCCAGCGCCTGCTGAAAGTGCTCCAGCGCCTGCTCGGTGTTGTCCTGCAGCAGCGCGGCCCGGCCCAGCCCATGATGCGCGCAGCCGGTCAGGTAGCGCATGCCCAGCGTCTCCGAGACGTGCAGCGCTTCAGCGAACCGGGCTCGCACGTCGTCCGGGCGGTTGAGGTTGAGCAGGGCCTCCGAGACGTTGTTCAGGCAGTACGCTTCCAGGTTGTGCAGGCCGTGGTCGCGCGCCACCTTCAGGGCCCGCTCGTTGTACTCGTAGTTCTGCTGGTGGTCCCCGAGTTCCTCGTACACGTGACCGATATTCACCAGGCAGTGGGCACTGGTGGCGGGGTCGTTCACGGACTTCAGGAGATCGTACGCCTGCGTCAGGCTGGCCAGGGCGGCGGTGAGGTCATGTCGCGCCAGGTGGACATGGCCGATGTTGTTCAGGCACTGCGCGGCACCGAGGGGGTCACCGAGGGCCTGGCGGATCTGCAGGGCCGCGCCCAACTGCTGCAGCGCCTGATCGGGGCGCCCGGCGCTGTTCGACAGGGCCGCCTGATGGTTGAGGATCGACGCATTGAGGGCGGCGTCCCCGACGGCGGTCGACAGCTCGAGCGCCTCGTCGAGAACGCCCCCCACCCGGTCGAGGGCGCCCAGGTCACGCAGCACCATGCCCCACGCGAGCAGGGCGCTGGCCTGCGCCGCCTGCTCACCGAGGGTGGCGTACAGGGCCAGCGCCTCCTGCAGATGCTGCTCGGCCCGGTAAAGCTCCCCCAGACGGTGGCGTGCCCGGCCGAGCAGGAGCTGCGCGCCCGCCACGCCGGACGGGTAGCCGAGATCGGTCGCCAGCATCAACGCCTCTTCACCCGTTGCCGCCGCCCGGCCGGGGGAGGCGGCGAGCAGCGCCTCGGCGGCGCCGAGCAACGCATCGACGGTGGTGGGGGTGGGCTGGGCCGATGCGGGCAGATCGGTGGCGACGTACATGGGAGGCCTCAGGGCAGGGTGGTCGTCTGAATGAACGTGCCGACGTCGAGCCGGAGCCTCACCTTGTTGCCGTAGGCCCTGTTCACCGGCCGGATATCCCTGGCCGTCTCCAGAAGCGCCGTGAGCAGGACTTTCGGATCGACCTTGAGGCGCTGACCCAGGGCCAGGGCCACGGCGCCAGCCACCATGGGGGAGGCCATGGACGTTCCACTCCAGTACGAGAAGTAATTGCCGGGCACCGGACCCCACACCGTTTCCCCGGGCGCCGTCACGTCGAGCTTGTCGCCGTAGGTGGAGAAGGAAGATTTGCGGTCACTGTTGTCGACGCTGCCGACCCCAAGGGTCTTTTTCCCATCGGCATCCCTGGCCGGCGCCGTGATCCTGTCGTCGCCCGAGTTGCCGGACGACGCGATCACACTTACGCCCTGATCGGTCGCGAACTTGATCATGCGCGCGATTACATCGGACTTCTCGGTCGAGCCGAGGGACAGATTGATGATCTGGGCGCCGTGCACGACTGCGAAATTGATGGCCTGCGCGATACTCGTCTCGTCCCCGCTGCCGTCGGGCCTCAGCGCGCGGATGGGCATGACCGTCGCGTGCGGCGCCATCTGAAGGACGATTCCGGCCACGCTGGTGCCATGCCCAAAACCGGGGTCACTGAAGCCGCCGCCTTCCTGCGGCACGGCGTCCCCGTCCACGAAGTCCCACTGGTCGCCCGGAGCGGCCAAAGCCCCCTGGAACATCTCGTGCTTGAGATCGATGCCGCTGTCGATGACGGCGACCTTGACGCCCTTCCCGAGGTTTGGGGCGGCCTTCCACGCGGCCGGCAGGCCGATCTGCGTCCAGGACGTCGTGTTCTCGGCAATGCCGCCCACCGCCCCGGAACCGCCGCTCCAGATGACGGCGCGGCCCCCACTCCAGATCACGGCCCGGCCGCCGCTCCAGATGACGGCGCGGCCGCTCGCGTCGATCCGGGTGGCCTGCCCCGACCACGCGCTGGACGTGCCGCTCGCATCGTAGACATCGGCGTTCGGCTCGACGGTCACGGTGGCGCTGCCCACGGACTGGGCCGCCAACGTCTGGCCTGCCTGGTGGGACATGCCCAGCACCGCGAAGCCCGATTCCGGGTGCCACACCACGACCTGACCGCCATAGCGATGCTCGATGTCCGAGCGGGAGTCCGTGTTCGCCACCGACACGAGTGACGTGTACGGGTACGCCGCTGGTGCCGCCGACGTGGGAAGTTGTGAGCAGCTCACCAGCAGCGTCAGGGTGACGGTTGCTAAGACGGAAATAGGGTTGTGGAACATGTGGTGGCCTCCGCGGTTCTAGGATTCAGGGTCATCCACGTGCCTGGTGAGTCATGACAAGCCGAAGGCGACTGGGGATACCGACCACTGTGCTCTGTGAACTCTTACACGCTTCTGGCGCCGCGAAGCATGAACGCCGGCCTGGGGGGCCACCACCAAACCATGAAGAAAGCTGGGCCAGGAGTGGCTTGCAGAACTCCACCGCCTGACGGGGTCTCTCCGTGTCCGATGTCTTTATGCCGACCGCATCCGGCGCAGTGGACGTCATCCGGTCGCTCGCGCTGCGCGGCCTCTTGCCACCTGCGAACAGCGGCCCGCTGGGCACTCCTGACCCTCCCAGACTCAGGGGGGCGGCGGGTTCGTCATCGCGTAGTCCATGACGATCACGTCGTCAATCAGTCCATCTAGCGACTCCACGAAGGCCAGGTGCCGCGGGTGCGGTCGGTAGGTGCGCAGGGCCTCAAGACTCTCAAAGGTGATCCGCAGGCCCAGGCTGTAGCCATGGGCGTTCTCCGTTTCCTCGGTTTCGTTCAGCCCGGCGGACAGGGCCAGGATGCCCGGGATCTGCGCTGGGAACTCCCGGAGCGCCGAGAGGAGCGCGTCGGTCGTCGCGGCCGGGACAGGCTGGTTGAACCGGAAGACGACCAGATGTTCGTACGCAGTCATGACGTTCTCCAGTCCAGCGGCCAGGCCGGAGGGTGCGCTGGCGGTCGGCTCGCCGCGATCAGGGCGTGACCACACCAGCCGCGATGAGCGCGTCCAGTGACTCGTGTACCGCTTCGAGGGACGAGTAACGTGGCGCATACCCGAGGGCCGACCGCGCCTTCTCGATGCTGACCGACGGACTCCGCGCGATGTGCTCCCACGTCGCTCCGGCGTCTTCGGCAGACACCGTGGCCCGCCACTGGTCGTACGGCGCGTAGCTCAGGTCGGCGTCGTGACCGAACCATCCAGAGACGGCCTCGGCATAGCCGCGCAGGGTCAGAGCAGCTGGTGAGACGACGTGGAACGCCTCCCCGACGGCGGCGCGCCAGTGGGTCAGGGCCCGCTCGAAGCCCTGGGCCACGTCGTCGGCATGAACGTGATGCACGGTTTCCAGGCCAAAATTCGGCAGGGTCAACGGCTGGCCCTGCGCGAGCTGGGTAAACACTGCCGGGTTGAAATGCCCGGCCGGATTCAGGGGCGTCCACCCGACCCCGACGATGTGCCCAGGGTGCAGCACAGTGGCGGGAAACCCAGACTGCCGGGCCTCGGCGAGCAGCTCCCGCTCGATGGTGGCCTTGTCCACGCCGTACGTGCCGAACGGCCGGCGGGCCGCATGTTCCTGGGTGGGCACCTCAACCGAGGGGCCGTGTACCCAGATGGTGCCGCAATGCAGGAAATGCTGAATGTGCCCCCGCAGCGCGTCGACCAGCTGTCGGTTGCTGTCCGGGGTAAAACAGATCAGATCGATTACGGCGTCCGGCCGGAGTGCCAGGATCGCGCGTCCGAATTCCCCCGCGGCTTCAGCCTGGGCCCGATCGAGGTTGACCTGCTCCACCGCCTTCCAGAGGCCCGACGGCTGGTAGGGCTCGCGCTGCTGCCGGCTGACATTGACCACATCACAGCCGAGGGTCAGCAGCCTCGGGACGAGGTGGGTGCCGATGTGTCCAGTTCCGCCGATGACCACGACCCGCATGACCTTCTCCTTTTCTGCTCTGCAACACTGTACCGGAGGACGCTTCGCGGATGTCTCTGGTCACCTGCGGCACCGTGCGTGGTGGTCGTGGAGTACGGTGAGCGGTATGGAGGAAGATACCGTCGAAGAGAGGTCGCACCGAGTGGCGAATGCTGAGCTGGTCGAGCTGCTCACCACGCACCTGCGCGACGCGGGCGTGGCCCTGCCCGTCGAACCGGTTCCCGCTATCACTCCAGACGAAGATAGCGACCTTTCGGCCGCTCTGATTCCTTCACTCTAGCCCGGCATACACGGAAACGCTACGGCACTCCGTAGCGTCGATTTTCTCCGTTCCAGCCGACATTCTGGTGCAGGTACGGTGAGTCGGGGATGTCTACGACAGCCTTGGCCACTGTCCTCCCGGCTGCTCCTGTCGCCCGGACGTGCGGCCCATGGGAACAGCGCTCCGAGCTTCGCTGTCACACCAGGGAGCCACGTGATCTGCCTCATGCCGGCGTTGCTGTCAGGCCCGGCCCATCAACTTCACCCGCCACTCGCCCGCCTCGGCGAGCCGCTCCTGAACACTGACCCGGAAGCGGGCGCCGTCGTGCATCTCCAGCACGCCCTCACGGCCTTCCTGGAGGGCCGCGTCGCCAGCCGCAGGATCCACGGCGATCCGCATGACCCCGCGTCCGCCCTCGAGGGCCTGGAGACGCCCCGTCAGCGCGTGCGCTCCAAAGTGCGCCACCACCGAATTGAATTCCCGCATGTTCAGGCGTCGCCCATCATCAGGCCCTCGATGGTGTGGCCCTGCATGATGGGTTCGAGTTCGTCCACGACGCGGCAGATCAGATGCTTGCGGACGTCCTCGGGGAGCCGCTCATAGTACGCGCGGGTGAACTGGAGGTCATGGAACTCGTCGTGCCCGGCGCCCGGCGCGTCGACGCCCAGCACCAGCACCGGCCGGGGTTTGCTGCTGACGTTGGCCGTGCCCCGGTGGATGGTCAGCGCCGAGCGCACCGAGATGTCGCCCATGCTCGGCAGTTTGCGCTGCGCCAGTGCTTGATAGCGGGGGAACAGTGACACTGGTGGGAACATGCCGTGGTCGTACTCGCTGGGATCATCCCATTGCGTGCCGGGTGCGATCTCGAAGGGGCCCATGTCGGGCTCGACATCCACGGTGGTGACATTGAAGGCCAGCGAATTCAGGCGGCGATCCACCAGGGTTTCGGAGCCGGCGCGGAAGTCACGGTGCCACGGCTGATCTTTCGCCCCCGGGTTGGGCACGTCGAAGCCGATTTCCACGATCTTGTAGTCGGGCCCCAGCACGCTCTCGCAGACGGTGGTGACCCACGGGTGCGTGACGAGATCCAGAAACCCGCTGATGTCCTCGGGGTGAATCTCGACGTAGTGCCGGTTGGTGCCGCGCCCCACGGCGCCGCCGGGGCGGGCGAGGGCCGCGTCGTACAGGCGGGGCAGTTCGGTGCCAAGCTGCGCCACCCACTCGCGTGGGAAGGCACCCTTGAGGCCGATGATGCCGTCACCGTACAGCCCGGCCATGATGGCTGGAATGTCGTAGGTCGTGGTAGGCGCGACGTCAGGGATTGTCGTCATTCTCTCCTCCTCGGTGGGTTGCGCTGAACTCTGCCCATTGTGCCCCTGGGTTCAGCAAAGTCAAGCGGGATTCCCTGTAGAAGCGTGAGCTGGACACGTCGCGTCTGTGGCCGGTCAGCTCTCCTGCCCATTGCGGAGGACGCCGGCCTTGAAGGCCACGCCCGTGGGACTCTGCCGGAATATGACGGCAGCGAACGGCGAAGCGCTGGTTGTCCCAGACGGCGTGTCCGCCACTGGTGGCGTGAAGGTAAGGACCGTCCGGAGCTGGGTGCGTCACCGATGCCTGCACGTCCTTGCGTCGCATCAGGCGCCATACTCCCCTGATCAGTCAAGCATAATCTGCTCTATTCGAGCATTCCAACCACATCCACAGGCCACCCACTTCCCCCAGGAGAAACGTCTGCCTATCAGGCGGCCGTCCATCCGGTCCCGAAGGAGCCCTATGTCCGGTGTACATCCTCGTTTCCAGATTTTCCGGGGGGCCATCTGCCTCCTGGTGTTCACGCTGGCCCTGCTGGGGCTTGCCCGCGCAGAGGGGGGGCAGAGACCCCTGCAGGTCAAGTCGCCCCTCCTCCGGACGCCCTGGACGGCACAGGTCTCGACGGCGCGGCCACTGCCCGAGTACCCCCGCCCCCAGCTCGTGCGCCCAGACTGGCTGAACCTCAACGGACCGTGGCAGTTCCAGGCGGCCGGCGCCGGTGACGCGGTGCCTGTGCGCCGCACGCTCCGGGAGACGGTGCTGGTGCCGTTCCCGGTGGAATCCGCGCTGTCCGGCCTGGCCCGCCACGAGGCCGCCATGTGGTATCGCCGGACGTTCACGCTGCCCGCCGGCTGGGCCGGACGGCGCATCCTGCTTCACTTCGGTGCGGTGGACACCGTCGCGGCGGTATATATCAACGGCCAGCGGGTCGGCACCCATACCGGCGGCTACGACAGCTTCAGCTTCGACGTCACGCCACACCTCGAACGCGGCGTGAACGAGGTGATCGTCCACGTGCTGGACGATACCGGCGCGGGAGGGATGCCCGTCGGCAAGCAGCGCCTGGAGCCGAGCGGGATCTTCTACACCGCCAGTTCGGGCATCTGGCAGACCGTGTGGCTGGAGCCCGTCGCGCCGACGCATGTCTCACGGCTGACCCTTACGCCGGATGTGCCCGGCCGCGCCCTGCGGGCGACCGTTCAGGGCACCGGGCAGGGCCGCGTCCACCTGACGGCGAGGGCGGGGGGGAAGGTCGTGAGTTCGGTCGCCGGCGTGCTGGGGCAGGAAGTCCGGCTGCCAGTGCCGTCGGCCCACCTGTGGTCACCGGACGATCCGTTCCTGTACACGCTGACCGTGACGGTGGAGCAGGGCGGCCGGACGGTCGACCGCGTGCAGAGTTACTTCGGGATGCGGTCGATCGGCCTGCAGACCGTGAACGGCTGGACGCGTCCCGTGCTCAATGGCAAATTCGTGTTTCAGATCGGCACCCTCGACCAGGGCTTCTGGCCCGACGGTCTGTACACGGCGCCCAGCGACGCGGCGCTCAAATTCGACCTCGTCAAGCACAAGCAGCTGGGGTTCAACATGGTGCGCAAGCACATCAAGGTCGAGCCCCAGCGCTGGTACTACTGGGCGGACAAGCTCGGGTTGCTGGTGTGGCAGGACATGCCCAGCATGATGACCGAGCAGCCGGTCACGCCGGGGGCGGCCAACGAGTTTGTCCGGCAGTACCGCCGGATCATCGACCAGCACCGCTCGTCGCCCGCCATCGTCACGTGGGTGAACCAGAACGAGGGCTGGGGGCAGTTCGCGCAGGCCCCGCTGGCCGCCGCCGTGAAACGCTGGGATCCCAGCCGGCTGGTGGACAACATGAGCGGCATCAACTGCTGCGGCGCCCACGACGGCGGCAATGGCGACCTGGCCGACTGGCACGTGTACATCGGCCCGAGTTCACCTTCACCCAGCGTGCGCCGCGCGGCCGTGCTGGGCGAGTTCGGCGGTCTGGGCCTGCGCGTTCCCGGCCACGAGTGGTCGCCCGTAACCAGTTTTTCCTACGAGATGCAGGCGAGTCCCGGCGACCTGAACCGCCGCTACCTGGGGCTGGTGGACAGCCTGCGGCCGATGATCGCCAACGCGGGACTGAGCGCCGCCATCTACACCGAGATCACCGACGTGGAGGGCGAGGTCAACGGCCTGCTGACCTACGACCGGCAGGTCATGAAGGTGGACGCTCCGCGCCTGCGGGCCGCCCACCGGGCCCTGATCGCGGCGTCCGGAAGCGCGTCCACGCGCGTGGCCATCCGTCCCGGCCCCGTGGCCTTCCAGGTGCCCGGCAAGCCCACGTTCCTGCTCTACACGGCCGATCCCCTGCAGGTCGGTTCCCTGCCGGCGGGCACCAGCGCCGCGGACGTCAAGGCGGCGACCCTGGTGGCGGTGCCGGGCCTCGCGGATCCCACGTGCGCGTCCTTCCGTTCGTCCAGCGATCCGCAGAGTTACCTCCGTCACCGCGAGTCCCTGCTGCACGTGGAGACCGATGACCTGAACTCCGTAGGCTTCCGACAGGACGCGACCTTCTGCGCGGAACGGGGCGCAGCGGGCACGGGCGTCACCCTGGTGTCGTACAACTTCCGCGCCGCCGCCATCCGCCGCTACCAGGGCACGCTGTGGCTGGCCGACCGTGGGGGCGACCAGCCCTGGGACGGCGGCATGGCCTACCCCGTGGACGTGACGTGGCGGGTGGTGGCCCCACCCCATCCGTCAGCCCGATGGTTCAGGTGACGGGAGCGGGCACCTGCTCCGGGTCGTTTCCGTTTTGCACTGTTGTTGCCACAGCGATTAATGACCATTGCCGATCTCGTCAATGAACCACCGGGAACCTGTGGGGGTTCCCGGTGACGATCTTCAGTTTGCAAGAGCGTGGTGCACCTGTCCGTAGGGGCCGAGAATTCGGTCGGGCCCGTGGGAGCAGCCTCAGGCCCTCAAGGGGCTGGAAGCCCTGCCGCCAAGCTCAGCGCTTGAGCCAGGTGGTGCGCAGGCCGACGTAGCTGGTGTTCGGGAAGTGCTCATAGCCCTGGACGGCCTTGCCCGCCGCTTCGTACTGCGTGCTGGAGTACAGGAAGACCATCGGGCTCAGTTCGACCAGGCGCTGCTGCACCTTGGCGTAGATGGCCTTGCGCGCGGCGGGGTCGGCCGTCTGGCGGCCCTGGTCGAGCAGCGTGTCGATGGTGGCGTCCTTGAAGTTGGTGAGGTTGCCGCCGCTGTCCGAGGCGAAGGGCGTGAAGAGGTAGTCGTCCGGGTCGCCCTGGCCGCTCTCGCCGAGGATGGTGGACATGTAGTTCTTCTTCAGGATGTCGGGCAGGTACACGCTCCACTCCAGCGCCGTGATGTTCACCTTGATGCCCAGGGGAGCGAGCTGCGCCTGGATGATCTCGGCGGGCGTGCGCAGGAAGTCGTAGGTGGAGGTGACCTTCAGTTCCAGCGTGAAGCCGCTTCCGTAGCCGGCGTCCTTGAGCAGGGCGCGGGCCTTGTCGAGGTTCGGCTTGCCGTAGGTGGGATCGGGCTGCCCGTAGTAGCTGCCGTTCGGGAGCACGGTGCCCGCTGAGGGCAGACCGCCCACCCCGAGCAGGGCCACGTCCACGATTTCCTGGTTGTTCATCGCGTAGGCGATGGCGCGGCGCACGCGCGGGTCGTTGAGCGGCTTCTGCGCGACGTTCAGGAACAGCGCGCGGTAGTTGGCGGCGGGCCCGCCGAGGACGTTCACGGCGGCGTTGCCCTTCAGCGCCGTGATGTCCGTGGAGGGCACGTACTCGATCCAGTCCACGGTGCCGGTGCGCAGGGCCGTCACGCGGGCCGTGGGATCCGGCAGGTAGCTGAAGGTGATGCCGTCGAGGTAGGGGAGCTTGTTGCCCTTGGCGTCCTTACCCCAGAAGTTGGGGTTCTTCTTGAGCACCATGCGCGTCTGCGGCACGTACTCGACGAAGGTGAACGGCCCGGTGCCGACCGGCTTGGTATTCAGGGTTGCGGCGGCTTCCTTGGGGACGATCACGTTGAGGCTGAAGGCGAGCTTGCTCAGCAGCGGCGAGAAGGGCTTGCTGAGGGTCATGACGACGGTGCTCTTGTTCGGCGCGGTGATGCTCTTGACGAGTTCGAAGTCGCCGCTGCGGGGGGATTTGGTCGCGGGATCCTTGATGCGGCCTATCGAGTACACGACGTCGCTGGCTTCCAGCGTGCGGCCGTTGTGGAACTTCACGCCGGAGCGCAGCGTGAAGGTCCAGGTCAGGCCGTCCTTGCTGGTCGTCCAGCGCGTGGCGAGGGACGGCACGACCTTGCCGCTGGCGTCGAAGGCGACCAGGGTGTCGTACACGTTCTCGAGCTGGTTGCGGGTGGACGTGGCCTGCGTGACGTGCGGGTCGAGGCCCACCGGGTCGGCCTGCATCCCGGCGCGCAGGATGCCGCCGGCGGTCTGGGCGTGGGCACTGCCCAGCGCAGCGAGCGAGAGGACGAGTGTGAGGGCGGTCCGGGTCTTCATGCGCATGGTGATCCTCCAGGGGAGTGCAGGGGTGACGTGAATGGGGGGCGTCAGCGGGTGAGGCGCGGATCCAGGGCGTCACGCAGCGCGTCGCCGAGGAGGTTGAAGCCGAGCACGGTGACCATGATCGCCAGGCCAGGCGCGATCGAGATCCAGGGATTGGTTTCGAGAAAAGGCCGGCCATCGGCGATCATCTGCCCCCACGCGGGCGCCGGGGGCTGGGTGCCCAGGCCGAGAAAGCTCAGGGCCGCCTCGCCGAGGATGGCGTAGGCGAGACGCAGGGTGATTTCCACGAGCACCGGGCCGGTCGCGTTGGGCAGGACATGCCGCAGCAGCAGCCGGGTGTCGGACGCCCCGAGGGCGGTGCTGGCCTCCACGAACATCGTGTCGCGGGTGCGCAGCACCGCCGCCCGGACGACCCGCGCGAACGGAGCGATGTACGCGACCGCGATGGCAATGGTGAGATTCCAGAAGCCGCCGCCCAGGAAGGCCAGCAGCGCAATGGCCAGCAGGATGGCGGGGAAGGCCAGCAGGATGTCGGTGATGCGCATGATCAGCGTGTCCACCCACTTCAGGTAGAACCCGGCCAGCGCGCCCAGGGTGCCGCCGACCAGCAGTGCCAGGGAGACGCTCAGGATGCTGACGGCCAGACTGATGCGGCTGCCGAAGATCACGCGGGAGAACAGGTCGCGGCCGTACAGGTCGGTGCCGAGCCAGTGGTGCGCCGACGGCCCCTGCATCCGGTCGATCGGCCGGTACTGCACCGGATCGTACGGCGCGAGGTGCGGCGCGAACAGGGCCGCCACCACCACGATCAGCACCAGGATCAGGCCGGCGACGCCGCTGGGCGTGCGGAAGAAGACCTGCGCGGCGCGCCGGGCGGGCGAGCGCGGCTGGACGGCGGCCACCGCCGTCACGAGTACGCCACCCGGCGGTCGATCACGCCGTACAGCACGTCGACGATCACGTTGACCAGCACGTAGCTCACCGCGATCCACAGCACCGCGCCCTGCACCACCGGGTAGTCGCGCAGGTTGATGCCCTCCAGGGCGTACCGGCCGACGCCGGGCAGGCCGAAGAGCTGCTCGATGATCACCGCGCCGCCCAGCAGGTTGCCCACCTGAAGCCCGATGACGGTCACCACGGGAATCAGGGCGTTGCGCAGCGCGTGCCGGATGACCACGGCGCCGCCGGTCAGGCCCTTGGCACGGGCCGTGCGGATGTAATCCTGCCCGAGCACGTCGAGCAGGCTGGCCCGGACGATCCGGGTCGTGGCGGCCGAGAGGCTGAAACTCAGGGCCAGCGCGGGCAGGAACAGGCTGCGGAGGTTCCCGCCCAGGGACTCGGCCGGGGTCACGTAGCCGTTCGGCGGGAACCAGCCGAGCTTCAGGCTGAACAGCAGGATCATCAGGATCGCCAGCCAGAATTCCGGCGCGGCCAGGCCGATCAGCACGAAGGTGCTCGACAGCAAGTCCGCCGAGCGGCCGCGTCTCAGGGCGGCCAGGATGCCCAGCGGCAGGCCGATCACCACGGCGAACAGCAGCGCCAGGCCGGTGAGCTGAAGCGTGACCGGGAAGCGCATCAGCAGGTCGTGGAAGACCGGGCGATCCGTGCGCAGGCTGATCCCCAGGTTGCCGTGCAGCAGCGCCCAGAACCAGTGCGTGAACTGCAGCCAGATGGGTTCGTTCAGCCCGAAGAGCCGGCGCATCTCGGCCTGCTGCGCGGCGCTGACATTGCCCTCCAGGCCGATCAATTGCGTGACGATGTCGCCCGGCACCAGCCGCAGGAGCACGAAGACGAGCACGCTGACGCCGAAGGCCGCGAGCAGGGCCAGCAGGACGCGCCGCAGCAGCCAGCTGGGGCTCACGGCTGTTCCGGTGATGCGATACGCCGCACAAGGCCTGCATGCAGGACCCGGGAGTGGGCAGGGGGGGTGACGGTCGGCCGGTGCATCGTTCCTCCGAGGGGGTGGAGCAGGTGCTTCACAGCAGGCGGGGTGTGCCAACCCACAGCAGCAGGGTGTCCGAGGAGCCCGGATTGGCCCAGGTGTGGGACGTGGTGCTCGGGTGGTGGGCGCTGTCGCCCGGCCCGAGCTCGAACTGTTCGGTGCCGAGTGTCAGGCGCAGTTGACCCTGAAGCACGTGAATGAACTCCTCGCCCAGGTGGCTGTTCAGGTCTGAGGTGAAGCCGGGATGGATGCTGATCAGCAGCGGTTCGAGTTGAAGGTCTGTGCCCTGGCCGGCCAGACTCTCGACCCGGTAGGGCAGTTCACGCAGGTGCAGGACGTTACCGCAGCCCTGGCGGGTGACGCTGGAATGCGGGACGTCCTCGGGAACGAAGTAGGTGAGGGTGACGCCCAGTGCCCGGGCAATGGAAGCCAGCGAGGTCATGCTGGGATTGGCCTGGTGACGCTCGATCTGCGACAGGTACGGCACGGACAGGCCGCTGCGTTCGCTGATGTCCTTGAGGGTGAGGCTGAGGTGACGTCGTCGTGCGCGAACCTTTGAACCTAGCTGCATCACCCCTCCTGGTTGAGGTGCTTGCAGCCTATCAGAATAATTCTGATCACAGTTCAAGGGTAACCACCTTGGACTGTGACGTCTTTGGTTCCGTTGATGGTGCCCGACAACTGTTCGCGATAACGGTCTGGAACGGGAAATCTTCAGACGCCGTGGCGTAGGCTGACGTATGACTTCCCCTGACGAGACGCGCGTGTACGAGGTCGAACGACATGGTGATCTCCTGCTGACCCGCATGGAACGCACGGTCGATCAGGAACGGCCAGGTATCACAGCCATCCACCTGACCTTGGTGAACCGTGGAACGTCCCCAATCGCGGTGGATCGGGTCGATTTTTCCAGTGAGGACTTGTCAGTGACGATTTCCATCGATCGGACGCTGGAACCCGGACACGAGCTGGTGCTCATCGGCCCTGATATGGCGGACAGGGTGACCCTTCAGGCCAGCATCCAGGGAAAATCCGCCCTGTTCAAAGCGGGTGTCGTGTTTCAGGCGACGGTGTATCTCACCGGGCCGCAGGGCAGCAACACATTCACCCAGCCCCTCTCCTGGGGCTTCTGGATGGAGGGTGGATATGGCTTCACGTTGTCAGACGCATAACGGAGTGTGGGAGATCATCCCCAGGGTGTGGGCCACTCTGCGCGGCGGGAACCAAGGGGCTGCCCTGCGGCCGAGCCACCGGGTCAGGCGGCCTGAGGTCGTGACGGAGTAGGGCGCCTCCCTCCTGGTCGTCAGCGCCGCTGGCCACATCGCGCTGGCACGGTGACCGGCCAGGCCGGACCGGCAGTCATGCCCGTGAAGGGATCACCCGTTCACCAGGGGTAACGATTCCGTAAGGGCCGACTCCCTACCCTTTGGGGGCCACCACCGGGAGGGGCCATGCTCACCACGCTGTTTCTCAACCTGTGCATCCTGACCGCCTGCGCGTTCACACTCAGCTTCACCTACCGCCGGTGGCCCGTGCAGGGCCGGGGGCCATGGTTCTGGGTGCGTTATGCCGGGATGGCGGCCAGCGGCCTCCTGCTGATGCAATTCCCCGCCACGGTGGTTCCAGGCGTGTTCGCCGACCTGCGCGCCGTGCCCGTCGTGTTTACCGTGCTGCACAGCGGGCCGGTGGCTGGGATGGTCGTTGCCTTTCCCCTGATGCTCTACCGCCTTCACCTCGGCGGTGCCGGGGCGCCCATCATGGTGCTCAGCACCATCAGCATGCTGCTCCTCGGCAGCGTGGTTCGCCGTCTCGATCCCCTGCCGGGATTTGAAGTCAGCTGGCGGCGGCGCGTGACCCGCAGCCTGCTGACCCTGCTGCCCAACGGTCTGGGGCTGCTCCTGTTGCCGCAGGGACAGGCCCTGTTCGCCCAGACGTACGCGCCGGTGCTGCTCCTAAGCCTGGCCGGGTACGTGGTGGTCATGATGATCATCGATTCCCGGCTGACGACGCTGCGGCTTTTGAGCACCCTCGAAGGCCAGGCGCTGCTGGACGCGCTCACGGACGTGGCCAACCGCCGACAGTTCGAGCGCGACCTGCTGACCCTCCAGGCCATGGACGCGGTCGTGATGGTGGACATCGACCACTTCAAGGCGCTGAACGACACGCACGGCCACGCCGTGGGGGACGCCGCGCTGCGCGAGGTCGCGCAGCGCCTGAGCGGCGAGCTGCGTGGGGGTGACCGGGCCTACCGCTACGGGGGCGAGGAGTTCGCGGTCATTCTGCTGGACGTCGGGGCAAGCCACCTGCCGGCGGTGGCGGAGCGGCTGCGCGCGGCGGTGGAACGCGACCCCCTGCTGAGCGTGTGGTCGCACGTGACGGTGAGTGTGGGCGCGGCATTGATGGGGAAGGAACCGCCGCTGGACGTGGTGGTGCAGGCGGATCGGGCGCTGTACCAGGCCAAGGCCGCGGGACGCAACCGCACCGTGATCAGCGCGGGCTCAAGCCACCTCGCACCGGCCAGCCTGAACTGACCGCAGTCACGGGCACCAGGAGGATGTATCCGTGGGACGCTCCATCTGGGCTGCGGTCAAGGGCCAGTGGGGCGGCATCAGCGACGCTGTAATCAGGTTCCTCAAGGTGCCGGCCACGTCTTCGATTGCACGTTGAGGTCGACGCGGTGCTGGTCGTACAGTCGATGTGGCATGTACGAAGGCGTCGAAGTAAGCCCTCGATGACCTGCCGGATGTGTTCGGGACGGCTATTCAGGCTTACGTGGCCTCCATCCGCGTCGTCCTCGTTCGCGAACTTGGTGGTGATGACCACCTGATCCCGGTAGAGGGCGAGCGCTTCGCCCACCAGTGCCGCGTGAGTCTCGGTGGGTGTTCACCTGTGGCATGGAGAACGGCAGTGGCCTGACCTTTGCAGTGCGGGGCCAGCAGAGGTACCCCGCAGGTGACGACGTCGTCATGGTGTGGCTCGACATGGAAGGGCTCGGCTGTGTGGGCGGCGATGCGCCCCCACCACGAGTGGCGGCAGGCCTGGCGATCCTGCTGGACTTGCCCCCGGGCGGGGCGACGGTGCCTACCCGTGGGATGGCGTCGGCCGGACTGCGTGGCGATCGTGCAACACGGCCATGAACGCGTGAAAGGTGCTCAGGGTGTGAGGGTGGGCCGCGAACAGAAGTTCCGGGTGCCACTGCACCGCGACCAGACCGTCGCCCTCGACCGCCTCGACCAGTCCGTCCGGAGCGTGGGCTGCGGCGCGCAGCGTGGGTGCCAGGACATCAATTCCCTGATGGTGGTACGAGTTCACCAGGGCACGTTCTCCGTGCGCGGCGTGCAGGGCGCTGCCGGGAACGAGGGTCACCTCGTGGCCCAGGGTGGGTGGCCGGGCAACCTGGGCGTGATCCACCCAGAATCTGGCGTGGTCCGGCAGATGCTGCCACAGGGTGCCGCCCTCCAGCACGTTGATCATCTGCACGCCCCGGCAGATGCCGAACACCGGTTTGCCCAGCGTCCGTGCCGCGCGGTACAGCTCGGTCTCGTAGCGGTCGCGTCCCTCATCCACCTCGCCGAGGCCGCGCACCGGGTGGGCGCCGAAGTGCCGGGGGTGCACGTCCACGCCGCCGGTCAGCAGCACGGCGTCCACGATGCGGGCGTGTTCGCCGGCCAGTTCGGGCAGCGGTGGAAGCTGGATGGGCAGGGCGCCGACCACCGCCAGGCCCTCGGCGTAGTTCTGGGAGGTGCCGCTGAAGCGGCGGCCCAGCCCGGACGTCTCGGTGGGCTGCGAGGTGCTCAGGCCGATCAGGGGGCGTGCGGGCATGGCCCGAGCATAGAGCAGGCCACCGTATCAAGCCTCTGAAAACGAGATGCTCAGCGGCCCGATGTGGTGGCCTGCTGAATATTCAGAGCGGGCGTGGGGCTGACCCCGCTGGCCTACCTGACGAGGTGGCGCATGCTGCTGGCAGCGAACCGGCTCACCGCTGGCGGGGAGAGCGTGGCCGACATCGCGCTGTCGCTGGGGTATGAGTCTGAGGCGGCATTCAGCACAGCGTTCAAACGGGTGATGGGCCGCCCGCCCCGCCGGTATGGCCGACAGGGCCATCCTGCAGCTTCAGACTGAACGGTAGACAGGAGCGCGGCGTGTGGTTGCTGATTTGGGGTTGGACAGGCCAGCTGAGGTAGGGGGTTCTGGCAACTTTGTGTGTTGCGCTGAGCCGTGGGACGCTGAGCGCGTCACTCCCACTCGGGCCGACAAGCCTGCTGGCAACTTCGACCCTGCAAGGTCGTGTGTTAAATCCTGGCCGGCCCGAGACTCCTTCAACCAGACGCAACAGTATTCGAGGCGTCCGAGCCTGCACACAAAATATCGTCGATTGAATTAGGGCAGTGACCATCCATCCTCACTGGGGGTTTGTATGGCTGTGCTTGGAATCGACGTTGGAAAGGACGAGTTATATGTCTCACTGCGGAGCCAGAAAGGAGAATCCCAGGGAAAAGTCAAACCGTTCCCGAACACCGCTGCAGGGCACCGACAGCTGGTTGCCTGGCTGAGAACGTCGCGTGCGGTGGTCGCGGAGACCCAGGTGGTCATGGAATCGACCAGCGTGTACTGGGAAACCATCGCGATGTACCTCCACGAGGCCGGATACGTTGTCAGCATCGTCAATGCCGCACAGATCAGGTTTTTTGGCAAAAGCCTGCTGAAGCGCGGCAAAACCGATGTGTTGGACGCCGAATTGATTGCACACTATGGAGCTGCGATGCATCCAGCGTGCTGGATGCCCCCAGAGACAGAATTGGTCGAATTGCGTGCTCTGATGCGAGGCCGGGCGAGTATCGTTGAGCTGATCACGCTCGAGAAAGGCCGCCACCACGCGATGGAGCATCAATTTCAGTCGAGTCCAGTGGCGCTGAGGTGGATCGAAGCCCGTCAAGCATTTCTCGCACAGCAACTTGACGAGGCGGATACTGAAATCCGGACGCTGATCAAGGCATCGCTGCGTCTACATCAACACGTCGAACTGCTGTCAACGGTTCCGGGGATTGGCCTGCTTACCGCGTCGGTCTTGTTGACCGAAACCATGACGTTAGGTCAGATGGAGCATGCGGATCAGTGGGCTGCGTACGCTGGCCTTTCACCGATGCCGCACCAGTCCGGGCACTTCGTCGGGAAGACGAGGATCTCCAAGATTGGGAATGCTCGTCTGCGACGAACATTCTATCTTTCGGCTCTGACGGCCTCGCGAATGACGACTCCATTCGGCGACTTCTACCGCCGCCTCACAGCCTCAGGGAAACCGAAAAAAGTGGCTCTCATTGCGCTGGCACGCAAAATCATCCGAGTCTGCTTCGCCGTCTTAAAATCAGGCCAAGCGTATGACCCCGGCTATACACGAGCGTTGCAACCTGGTGCTTGACGGATCCCTAGCAACACAGTATTTTGTGGGTTGCGCTGAGCTGTGGGGCGCTGAGCGCGTCACTCCCGCTCGGGCCGACAAGCCTGCTGGTAACTTCGACCCTGCAGGTCGTGTGTTACATCCTGGCCGGGCCTGCGAATAAGGGTGGGCCCTCAGTGCACTTCGGGGACGAAGACACTGGGACGGAGGTGGAAGTACACCCCGAGTGTCCGCATGTGGGTGAGCGTCCACGTGTCCTCGCCCGCCAGCAGGCGCTCGATCTCGCTGACCTCCAGACGGGTGGCCTCCGCGAGGGCGGCGCTCGTCAGGTCACGGTTCTCCATCAGGAAGGCCAGCAGATCCTGCGTGGGCACGCCGTCCAGTGGGTAGGCCACCGTCTCGTACTCCTCGACCAGGGAGCTGACCACGTCGAGCAGGGGATCGAGTTCGGGGTGCTCGTGCACGTGATCAAGCAGGACGTTGATCAACGCGAGGGCCTGCTCATTCTGCGTTTCGGTGGTGATACCCGCCAGGAGGCCGTGGGAGGCCTCGACGGCGGCAGTCCACGTGGTGACCAGGGCTTCAAGGTCAGGGGCCGGCATGATGGTCATGGTTCTCCTCGACACCAGCGCGGAGCTGGCCTGCATGGGGGTGGATGCTGGATGGTCAGGGTAGCGCGCCCATGGTTGGCCAACTGTCCAGCTTGACGATTGGGTATTCCCGGCATGGTGCGCCAGGGCGTGAGGCCGTACCCTGGGGGCATGCTGGATCGCATTGTGATCGACTCCAACATCTGCAACGGGCGGCCCACCGTGCGCGTCACGCGCATCACCGCCCAGACCATCGTGGAATTCCTCGCCGCTGGGAACTCCGTTGACGACGTGCTGGACGAGTACCCCACCCTCACCCGCGAGGACATCCTGGCGTGCCTGGCGTACTCGTCGCGGCTCCTCGCGCACCAGTTCACGCTGGAACGGATTGCTTGACCTCCCGCGGGTTCCTGCTGGACGAGAATCTGTCGCCCCGCCTCAAGGCGGGCTTCGGTGCAGACGTGCTGGTGGTGCACGCCCGTGACCTGGGCGAGAACCCCACCGACCTGGAGCTGTGGACGGATGCGGCCGAGCATGCCCTGGTGATCGTCACCAAGGACGCGGACTTCACCGACCGGGTGCTGCTGCAGGACGGCCCGCCGCCGTGGGTGGTGCAGCCGCACTGCGGCAACCTGCGCGCCAGAGAGATGCGGCTGTTCCTGGAGGCGCAGTGGCCCCGAGTGGTGGCCCTGCTGCCCCAGCACCGGCTGATCCAGGTGCACCTGGACCAAATCGAAGCCGTGACCTGAGGGCCGCTGCTGCCCCCGTCGGGGGAAAGGTTAGGCCGTCACTTCAGCGCTGCGACGCCGTAGCCTGGGCCAGTGCGCCGACTGCTTTCCCTTGCCCTGCTGACCATCACTGCTTCCGCCCATGCCCAGCACCAGGTGGTTCAGCCCGCCCCGTGTGGCGCGAACACCACACCTGTGGTCGCCATCGCCATCCAGTACCACCACGGTGCAGCCCATGGCTGGGACTTCACCGAAGCGCTGGACGACGCCCTGGTGCGTGAGGGCTTCCGCACCTATACCGACGCGTCTTATCCCAGGTGGAGGAAGCTACCATCCGTCTGGAGGGCACGGTGGACGACTCGAAGGGCCTGAGCGGCACGTCAAGCACCCGCGTGGGCAATGCGCGCCTTGACGTCGTGGACGTTGATAGCCGGCAGGTCATCCTGACTCTCGCTCAGCAGCAGGCGGGCTTCGTGTTCAGCGCCCCGACCCTGATTGCGTTTGTGGGCATGGTGGTCAAAGAGGTCAAGGCCCGCTACTGCCAGCTGCACTGAGCGCTGGGCAGCGCCGCTCAGCATCGGACTGCATGAGTTGACGCTCCCTGCATACCGCGCTATCTTGAAGAAATCAAAGGCGACCTCCGGGTCGCCTTCTTGCGTTTCAGGCCAGGGTTACCGGCGCGCCCGCGCCTCCAACCACCACGTGTGGGCTGGGCGGAGGTCGCTGCGCTTGGGCCCCAGCGCCTGCCTGGTGCGCCTGACCAGCTGCCGGATCTCGGGCGGGGGGCCTTCTACTGCGCGGCCCGTGTCCCCGTCAGCACGACCAGCAGCACATGGTCAACGAGCCGGATCAGCCGCTCGCGCGGGATCGAGCCCCCAGCCGGTCCGCCCTCGTGCGCCAGGAGTGCGATGACCGTTTCACTGAGGACGTCCAGCTCCACCACCGACAGCGGCGCGTGGCCCGCCGCCGCCGCCTGGCCCGCGAGTCTGCTCAGCTCCGCCCGAACGAACGTGCTGGAGCGCTCACTCAGGGTGCGGTACAGATCCGGGTGCGACCGCGCCATCTCCATCGTCGCGGTGACGGTCTCGGGCTGGCCCTCGCAGTTGCCGACCTGCACCATCAACGCGAGCAGATCGTCCCGCAGCGAGGTGCCGGGGTAGCGAGGAGCGGTCATGGGGTTCAGCGTGGCCACGGCATCGGCCACCACATCTGCTTTCGCCGTCCACCGCCGATACAGCGTCGCTTTCGATACCCCTGCCCGCGCTGCCACGTCGGTCATGGTCAGGGCGTGGTACCAGGCAACACAACCATCCCCTGCCTTATTCAATGACCTTCAGCTTCAGTTCATTTGTAAAGGATCGGGTAAACCCTGGCATGTACGACCCAAGCCAGCCCCCGTCAGACTGCCTGGAGCATTTTCATTCAGTGCTGTTTGAACACAGAGTTATTCCAGCGCCGCTTCTTCTCAGTAAACCGAATCGCCCTCAGGAGTGTCCCATGACCATGCTTACTCTTCTTTATTACCCTGCCTCCCCATTGTCCAAATGGGGAGCATCCTCATGACGCTTGTCGACAACGGTACGATCCTCACCCGCATCAACTGGACAGGTGTTGTTGCTGGCCTCGCCGTTGGCGTTGTCACCCAACTCGCCTTGAGCGCCCTGGGCGTCGTCTTCGGGGCAGGAGCCAACTCGTTCGGCAGTCTGGCCATCGCTACGGTGATCTGGTTGGCCATCAGTGTGGCCGTGTCAAGTTGGCTGGCCGGACTGACGGCCGCCCGGGCGGCGGGATACCTCACGCCTGCCCAGGGCCGGTTCAATGGCCTGGTCACCGGTAGCCTGCTTGCGCTCCTCACCACCCTCGTCCTGAGCAACGCCTTGACCGCGGGCTTCCGCACGGCCAGCAACGTTGTTGGTGGAGTGGTTGGCACGGCGGCGTCCGGCGCGGCCGTGGCTGGTACCGCCGCCGCCAACAGCGGCGCGTTGCAGAGCGACCCGGTGCAGAACATCCTGGGGGGTCTGGATGATCAGGAGATCGGTCAGTTGATCTCGGACGGTGCTCCGGAACTCACCGACCAGCAGGCGACGGCGGCCACCAAGGTTGTCAGCGGGATCATCCGCCGGGCCAGCACCGACATCGGCAATAACCTGGGGGATCTGACCAACCTCGGGCAACTGGTGACCAAGCGCGTGGATGCGATTACGTCGGCGCTCTCCGGGAAGGATCTGGTGAGCCGATTGCAGCGTCAGGGACTGAGCCAGGCGCAGGCGCAGCAGACGGCGCAGGCCATCAGCAAGCGGGCAGCGGATCTCAAGCAGCAGGCGCTGGATACCGCGGCCGCGACAGAACGGATTGCCCGTCAGGCGGCGTCGACGGCGGCCTGGGGGTTCCTGCTGGCGTTGGGGCTGATCCTGGGCTTCGCAACCTTCGGCGGCGGGATGGGGGCTGACCGGCCCGCTGCAAGCGTGAATCCAACACGCCACTAAGGGGGAGTGAAAGCAGATTGACTGCAGGAACGCACGGTAGTTGAAGTCCCACAGTGATCGTGTTCTTGCCCGTTGACAGCACCCCCGCTTCTGCGGGGGTGCTTACTTTCCGGGAGGTAGAGGTGACTGCACGGCCCTTACCCGTGCCCAACAGCGCTGCAGTGAAATAACGCATTCCGGCTTATGGAGGGCCGTTTCGAATGCTGTGCTGGCGTGGGGCTTACCCTCTGGCGCCACGCCAGCACAGCAGGCGTGCTCAGGGGGCCCATGCCTGACGCGTGAGGTGGTGGCTGTGATGCAGGATCCGCTCGCGTCCGTGTTGATCCAGCACCGTGACCTGCAGGGCATCCCGCGTCACCACGCGCTGCACGGTGATCAGCTCGATCTGGTTCACGCGCACCACATCCCCCTCCTTTACCTCCGCCAAGGTGATCGGCTCCCACAACATCATCCTTTCCTCCATGTCGACCCACCCACCGACGTCGATAACCCCCTCGACGCCGTGGGGAACCAGGGTGTGGTGTGGCCCGCGGTCTGATGACGGCACGACCGCTCCGGTTCACGGCGTCCTCCCCGCTGTGCCTGCGTCGGACGTCTCGGCGCCCGCTGCCCGACGCGCCAGTCCGCCCATGGTCAGGCCCTGTACCAGTACCGAGAACACCACGATCACGTAGGTCATCACCAGGAACAGTTCCCGCTCCGGCCCCGCCGGCACACTGAACGCCAGCGCCACGCTGATCGCCCCGCGCAGGCCCCCCCACACCATCAGCCGCCGCGTGAAGGGTGGAAACCGCCCCGCCCCGAGCAGCCACACCGGCACCGCCACGCTCACCGCTCGGACTGCCAGCAGGAGCGGCACGGCCAGCACCCCCAGGATCAGCGCTGTGCCGTTGAAGGTCAAGGCCACCACCTTCAGGGCCAGCAGGACGAACAGCACGATGTTGAGCAATTCATCCGTGAGCTCCCAGAAGCCCTCGAACTTCTCGTGCGAGGTCAGGGTGGCCGGCACGCGGTCATTGAGCAGGCCGATCACCAGGCCGGCGGCCACCGCCGCAAGCGGCGCCGACGTGTGCAGGTGCGCCGCGACAGCGGTGCACGAGACGACGACGCCCAGGGTGATCAGCACCTCCACCACGAAGTCGTCCAGGTGCCGCAAGGCCCACCAGCCGACCACGCCCAGGACGCTGCCGAGCAGCAGGCCGCCCAGGGCCTCCTGCGCGAAGAACAGCGCGACGCCAGGGGCACTGGCGGCGCCGTGGGCGCCCGCCGCTGTGGCCACGCTGGCGATGACGGCGAAGGCGACGACGCCGACGCCGTCGTTGAAGAGGGACTCGCCGGCGACCAGGGTCTCGATGCGCCGGGGCACCTGGGCCCGCTTGAGCACCCCCAGCACCGAGACCGGATCGGTGGGGGAGATCAGGGCGCCGAACAGCAGGCAGTACACCACGGGGATGTCGAGGCCGAACAGGCGCACCAGACCGAAGGTCACCAGACCGACCAGGGCGGTCGAGAGGGCAGTGGACAGCAGGGCGAAGGTGAGCACAGGGCCCCGTAAGGCCCACAGGGCGCGTGAGTTGACGCCGAGGGCACCGGCGAAGAGCAGGAAGGACAGGACGCCCTGGAAGACGAAGTCCTCGAACTGGATGTCCTTCACGAGGGCGACGGCAGTCTGGGCGAAGGGAACCTTCAGGGCGACCAGGAGCAGCAGCAGCACGCTGAGGGCGAGGCCCAATGCCGTCACACCGATCGATGGAGGCAGCTTCAGGAAGCGGTTGTTGAGAAAGGCCAATGCCCCGGTGACGACAATCAGGAGGGCGGAAAGGTCGAGCAGTGACATGTGGAACGTCCTTCTGTGAGGGGCGGTCGGGAGGGTGCCACCGACAAGGCAGCGGAGGAGCCTGCATGCAGGCTCCTCCAGGTCGGCGTATGGTCGCCGGTACCCGCCCGTGGGCAGGATTGTGGATGCAGTGTAGCGGTTCAGGGCTCCAGACCACATCCCACCGCACCGGCACGGGTTCAGCTCAAGGCCCGGCGGCGCGGTCCAGGGCGCCAGGTTTGTCGTGCACTCCCAGCCGGTCGATCAGGGTGGCCGAGGCTTCATTCAGACCGACGAGCTCCGGGGTGACGCCCTGCCGCATGAACTTGAGCATCACCTTGTCCAGCGCCCCGACCGCCGAGCCATCCCAGAAATGTGCGTCTTGCAGGTCGATGACCACCCGTGGGGCGGGATGCCCGAACTCGAACTGGTGCAGGAAGTCGTGCGTGCTGACGAAGAACAGCTGGCCCCGCACGTGGTAGGTGCGGGTGCCGTCGGCGCCGTCCGCATGACTCACCTGCGAGAGCTGGGAGACCTTCCGCGCGAACATCAGGGCGCTCAGCACCACGCCGACCAGCACCCCGAAGCTCAGGTTGTGGGTCAGCACTGTGACGCCGACCGTCGCCAGCATCACGATGCTCTCGCCTCTCTGGAACACGGTCAGCGTCCGCAGGCTGCTCCAGTCGAAGGTGCTCACACTCACGACGATCATGACCGCGACCAGCGCCGCCATCGGAATCTGCACCAGCAGCGGTTGCAGCACCAGGATCAGGATCAGCAGGCCCAGGCCGGCCACGAAGGTCGACAGCCGTCCCCGCCCGCCGTTGGTGACGTTGATCATGCTCTGCCCGATCATGGCGCAGCCTGCCATCCCGCCGAAGAAGCCGGTGATGACGTTGGCGATGCCCTGGCCACGGGACTCGGTGTTCTTGTCGCTGGTGGTATCGGTGCGCTCATCGATCAGCTGCGCGGTGAGCAGGCTTTCGAGCAGGCCGACGATGGACAGCGTGAGCGCCACCGGGAAGATGATCGCCAGGGTCTCCAGCGTGAAGGGCACCTGCGGAAGGGTGAAGGGCGGCAGGGCCGTGGGAAGGGCCCCCATGTCCCCGACGGTCTTCACGTCGGCGCCGGTGACCACGGACACGACCGTCAAGGCGACGATGGCGACCAGGGCGCTGGGAATGGCCTTGTAGACGCGGGGCAGCAGGTAGATGATGGCCAGTCCGGCCGCGACCATGGCGTACATCTGCCAGTTCGCCCCGATGAACTGCGGGAGCTGCGCCATGAAGATCAGGATGGCCAGGGCATTGACGAAGCCGGTCATCACGCTGCGGGGCACGAATTTGAGGTAGCGGGCCAGCTTCGCCCAGCCGAAGACGATCTGGAGCAGCCCGGTCAGCACGGTGGCCGCGAACAGGTAGGCCAGACCGTGGTCCTTGACCAGCCCGACCATCAGCAGGGCCATGGCGCCGGTCGCGGCGCTGATCATGCCGGGTCGCCCGCCGATGAAGGCAGTCACGAGGGCGATGATGAATGACGCGTAGAGGCCGACCTGCGGGTCGACGCCGGCGATGATGGAGAAGGCGATGGCTTCGGGGATCAGCGCCAGCGCGACGACGATGCCGGCCAGGACGTCCTTGCGGGGGTTGGCGAACCATTCCCGGCGGTACTGGGCAAGATCGAAGCGGGGGGGTGGAGTGGGAATAGCGGTCATGTGCACCTCGTGGGGTGCCGGGACAACCCGGTGGGTCTGCCGCGGTGGGCGGCAGGCTCGCGTCCTGTGGAGGACGGTGGTCGGGTTATCGTCGGGGGCGTCACTCGGTCGGGACGCCGCACCCGCGGCCGGGACAGTATGCAGTATCGGGGGCAGAGCGGCAAGCAGGGTCCTGGATTCGGGCCGCGGGTGCGAGTCCCCATGGGGAGAGCGTGTCGCCGTCAGCTCGCCTGAACGTCGGCGCAGATGCCATATAGAGGATGGGGATGCGACCACTAGTCCTTACACGTGTCATCTCACCCACATGAGACGCTGAAACGGTGAGCCAGCTGTACGGGCCCAGGACAGAGCAGGATGCCGATGCAGCCGCCCTGTCCGCCCTCCTGCTGTCGCGTGACATGAGGTCATGCCTCCAGGTATTTCACCGGATGCTCTTCTGCCTGGCCCATCGCTCTCCATTTCCTGACCCAGGAGAGGCGGTCTACCTTGCCCTGCTCCATATTCAGCAGTGCTGCGTGAGCTCTGGCACCGCAGCCCTGCCAGCACGGCTGCGGGTGCTCGGCGTGGCCAAACAGCGCTACGACCAGCTCCTGAACCAGGCAGGTTGATCGCACCGCGAAGACCATTCCTCCCTGGTTCATCCTCGGCCCAGCGGGCCCTCTTGGTGAAGCCTGACCCCTCCCGCAGCACTGAATTTGTCCTCTGATTCCGATAGTCTGCGGGCCATGCCTGAACGTCCGGTTCCTCCTGCTCTGGCCCAGCAGGTGCAGGATCTCACCGAACGTCTCAACCGCGCCCTCGCCGACCACGAACGGCTCCTGGTGCAGCAGCAGGAAGCGGAAATCCGCAGCCGCGCCCTGGAGGCCTTCGCCACCCTGGCCCGCGACCTCACGCTGGAACAGGCCCCGCTGCCATTGATCGGCCGCGCGCAGGACATCCTGGTCGACCTGATGCCGGACGCCATCTGCACCTACTACGAAGTGTCCCGTGGGACATGGTGGCTGCGTTCCCATCGCGGCACCTTTCGCGATCCCGCCCTGCTGCGCGGTCTGGCCAGTGGGCTGCCGCGTGGCGCGACGATCAACCTCGACCGGCCCTTTGACCAGCGGCAGGGGTTCTACCAAAACGTCTACGATCCGAGCACCACGGCGGCCGTCCAGGCGGCGCGGATCATCCGTGCCAGCGCGGCCTTTCCTGTCGAGGTGAGCGGACGGGTCACGGGCGTGCTGGTGGTGGGCCGGCATGACGCGTACACCTGGACGACGGTCGACCGAACGCTGCTCGACACCATCGTCACGAGCCTGAGTCTGGCCCTGGAACGCGCCGTCCAGACCCGAGAACTGGCAGACGAGCGTGAGGGCCTGCTGGCCTTTGCCGCGTTTACAGACGCCGTGGGGGTTCAGACCGACGTGCTGGCGCTGGCGCGTCAGGCCACTGAGGTGGTCAGAACCCAACTGGGAACCGTCAGTGTCGCCTACTACGAACTCGAGGATGACCTGTGGAAGGCGCGGGTCTGGTCGAAGGACATCACCCCGGACGTGGCCGCCGAGATCAGCGCGGGGATATCCCAGGAGGCCCCCGATTTTCGGCGGGCGCTGCTCACCCCGGATGGGCTGTTCGTGAACGGCTGGGATGCCCAGGCGAATCGAGTCGACACCACGGAGAAATATGGTGCGGTGGCCTTTTTTCCACTGTTCGTCTCTGGGGAGGCCTGCAGTCTCCTGGTCACGGGCACCCAGGAAGCACATGACTGGACAGACCGTGACCGGGCAGTCATTCGGGCGGTCGGCCGCAGCCTGGCGCTGGCCCTCGAACGCGCTTCACAGACCCGGCAGCTGCAGCTGCAGCGCGACACCCTGGACGCCCGCACGGCGTCCCTGACTGCGGCGAACGAGGAGCTGGAGGCCTTCACGTACTCGGCGTCCCACGACCTGCGCACGCCCATCCGGCACGTCACGGGCTTCGCCGACCTGGCCCGGCGGTCTCTTAGGCGCCAGCAGAACGAGCAGGTGGAGCGGCATCTGGACATCATCCAGCAGGGGGCGCAGCGCATGGAGAGCTTGATCGAGGGCATGCTCACCCTGTCCCGCGCAGGCCGGGAGGGCTTCCGGCCTGTTTCTGTCGACCTGGGGCCGATTGTGAAGCAGGCGCGGGAGGATGCTGCGCTGGAGTTTCCCGCGCATCCGGTGGAGTGGCACGTGGACGCCACCAGCGTCGTCTGGGCCGATCCGGTGCTGCTCCAGCAGGTCATGACCAACCTGCTGAGCAACGCCGTGAAATATTCCAGCACCCGTGAATCGTCCGTGGTGCGCCTTCACATGCAGGAGACGGACATCGAATGGATCATCGCCGTGCGGGACAATGGCGTGGGCTTCGATTCCCGGTATGCCGGGAAATTGTTCGGGATCTTTCAGCGGTTGCATTCCCAACAGACGTTTCAGGGCACCGGCGTGGGTCTGGCGACCGTGCGGCGGATCGTCCTCAAGCACGGCGGACGCGTCTTCGCCCACACACATGAGGAGGGGGGCGCCACGTTCGGCTTCACGCTGCCCAAGGCGCTGGCAATCTAGAAGGTGCTGGGCAGGTGATGCGTTCCTCACGCACTCGACCTCCTGGTTAGCGATGCCCAGGGGTTCGTCGAGGTGTGGCCCCACGGATTGCGGCGGGCCCCTCTTCCAGGAAAAACGCAGTCTCGAGGAAGGATATGTGTTCAAACAGAGGGTCTGCCAGCGGGAGTGGTCGAGCAGGGGCTTTTGCCGATGCCGGCGATCGCTTCAGTGGGTAAACCATCAGTGGACAGCCTGATGTCCAGGCTGTCCACTGCACGCCGTCTTCCCACCCCTCAGCCTGCCGTGGCACCAGTGCAGCCAACGCCCCCTCAGTTCGGTTCGACGAGGGCGGGGCCCTGCCACGCGAACCGGTCGAGCACCCCCTGCACGATGCCCTGCACCCCCTGCATGGTCTGGTTCGTGAGATCCAGCCCGTGCACCCGGCCGTCCGCCCCCGTGAACACCAGGGCCGTGAAATCCAGGTACCCACCCACCAGACTGCTGCCCGTCCCCACCGCTGCCTGGATCGCGTCGGACGGCCGCAGGGTCATGGAGGTTCGCCGGGCCAGCAGGTGCTGCACCCGGTCTTGCGGGTGCAGCACGGCGCTGCGGGCGGCCAGCACCTGTGGCCACTCGGCATCGAAGCGTCCCGCTTCGCGTTGCGCGAGTGGCGGCACCTCCGGATGAACCGCGATCATCCGCAGGTACGTGCCCACCTGCGCCAGGCTGGACAGCACGCTTTCGGCCGCCATCAGGAGGGAGGCCTGCACGAACGCGCGTGGCAGGCGGCCGCCCTCCCACTTCTCGTCGCGCATCTGGCGGGTGGTCTGCCGGTGCAAGGCCGGATCCCAGGGCGCGCTTGTCTGCGCACTGAGACTGGCATGCAATGCGAGCCAGCGGGCCCGGTCGTCCAGGCGTTCTTCCCAGGTCACGCGGTCACCCTCGGCCTCGAGGACGGTGGCGTACTCGTCCTGAAAGCGCCACAGGGCAGCGTTCGCGTGGAAAAAGGCGTGGACGGCCAGGGTCAGGATCAGGTCTACCTCGCCGGTGCTGGCCGAGGTGGCGCACAGGACGCTGCCCGGCGCGGTGATGTCGAAGACCTGTTTCTGGAGCCACATGCCCGAAGTATGGGTGGGCTGCTGGCGGAGGGAAAATGCCGTTTCTTAGGGCAGTGCGGGGGTGCCTCCCGCCGTTTGGTGGGGGTTGGGTGAAGGGGCGTGCCCTGGTGCCGGAGGTCATCCGACCGGTGCACAATGCTGAGCCTGGACGGCTCCACCGCTTCCACAGGTGTGTCCCACACAGGCACAGCGTGCCCCTGCCCGCGCCAACTGACGTTTTCCGGTGAGATCGAGGTCGGGATGCAGATCCGGACTCCATCCGAATTGGGTCTGGCGGCGTGGGTGCTCATCTTCCCAGCGGTGCGAATCAACTGTCCCCGCAGGTCGACCTCCAGCGTGAAGCGAGGGTCACCGCCCGCGCCGGGGACGAGGCAAGTGATGCCCGGACAGCGGTCGTCGAGGAGTTCGATGTTCCCGCCGCTGTCTGGGAGCACGAAGTGGGAGAGTTGGGCGAGGGTCACGGGCAGGCCTGTCAGTCAGGCCGACAGGGTGCTGGACTCTGCGTCAGTGCGGCCTGACAGGGAAGGCAGGTAAAGGGATGGGGGCTTGGGGTTGGCGATTCAGTCTTATAGGCTGCAGCATCCTCCGTCCTGGTCTGTGCCGGGTGCCGATCATCGATCCTGGGGCAGGGTGACTCCCAGCTACCCTGCGAATGCGCCGGGCAGGCCGCAGAGCTCAGTGGGGCGGGGGGACATCGCCCAGCAGCTGCTGCAGCGCCGCATTCACCTGCTCCCACAGCGGCTGTCCCAGTGCAGCACGGTACTGGTCTTCAATCGCGCGTTTGACCTCCTGGGCGTCCAGCAGGTAGCGCCATCCTGCCGCCGTAAAGTGCACCCGGGTCGCCCGCCCATCTGCGGCGTCGGGGTGGCGTTCGACGTAACCGTGGGATTCCAGTTCGGCCACCAGTTGTCCGGCGGCCTGTTTGGTCATGCCCGCGCGCTCGGCGATGGTGACGATCCGCGTGCCCTCGGTTTCCAGGTGGGGGAGCAGGTTCGTGTGGGCCAGGCTCAGGGCGGTGTGCCCCCGGGCGTGGAGCTGTTCGAGGGCCAGGACGTTGTAGGCGCGGGCGGCACGGTGCAGGAGGCGGCCGATGTGCTGTTGTCGGGCGTGTTCCAGGGTGGTGGCGTCTGGGGTCTCTCGCAAGATAGTCATCCTCCTTGTCTAAATGGACAAGTAGGGTTACTATACCGTCAGTCGTGCCCAGGCCACGACCCGGAGGCCCACATGATCGCGATCCACGCCGCAGCCACCCACGCCATCGAAACACCCAACGGAAACCACGGCACCAGCCTCGCCACCCCCCGGCTCGGGGCCACCGAGGTCACGGTCGTGCGTCAGCGTCAGACCCCCGGCGGCTCCAACCCCACCCACGTCCACAGTCGCGAGGAAGTCATGGTGCTGCTCTCGGGCCAGGTCACCGTCAGCAGCGGTGAGGAGCGGATCGACCTGTTCCCCAGGGATACGCTGATCGTGCCGGCCCAGACGCCGCACCGGGTGGACAACACGGGGACAGTCGACGCCGAGTGGCTGATCATCTCGCCTGCTGGGATGCAGTTTTTCCGGGACACCGGCGAGGAGGCCAGTCCGCCCTGGATCAAATGACCTCCCGTGCGCTGGGGTGAAGCAGGGAGGACAGCACAGCTCTACATGACACTGCTTGCCCTGTCTTCGATCCTGGCCGCCTGAGAGACTCGCGGACACGGGGCCCTGCCGACCGTGCCGGATGGCCCAGCGGCGGAAGTGCGTTCGGGTTCGGGATGAGGTCGCTGGTCAAGGCCCTACCGATGAAGCGCCCGTGAACAGTTGGCGCAGGCCATCACGACCGAGAGTGGAATCGCGTACGCCTACGAGCAGACCGCCGGCACCTGGACGCCACGGGCGGGTGACCTCCCCCAGCTGCTCGGTGATCTCCAGCAGCGACGTTCAGGAGCTCCGCCCGGTTGAGCTCCTGAACGTCACTGCTGAGGCCGCGGCCCCAGCGACGAGCATCGGCCACACGCTGGCAAGCCTTCAGACGAGCCCGAGAATCAGCCCCCGAGGGCGGCGCGCCGCCACGGCGCGCCTTGGGCATACCGGCCATCACCTGCCCGTCATATCTGCGCAGACCGGTGCGGCGCAGCCACGCGGTGGTGACCATGCCGGTCACGAGGGCCGGGCCGATGGCGGTCTGGCCAGCCGTCGGCCGTGATCAGGGGTACGCCAGCATCCGATGGTCGTTTGAGGTTGAACAGTTGGCGCTGTGGCCGTCCTCACGCTACCTTCTGGGCCTCCCCTCATTCCTGATGGTGCCGTGTGTGCCCGGGAGCGACACTGGTGTCGGGAGTCGCCACCGCGAGGCCACTGCATGCCGATTCAGATCACTTCAGACAGCCAGGAGCCTTGTGGCCCCCCAAGCTGAAGCACGTCATCACGTGGTCGTGGCTGGGGCCTACTTCATGGCGATACTCGTCCTGCAGTGGGTCGCCTCGTTGTTCAACGTGGCATCGTCCCTGTCGCTGTGGTATCTCCCGTCTGGACTGACCTTTGCCTTCCTGGCCATCTGTGGCTGGCGCTGGGCCCCGTGGGCCCTGGTGGCCAGTGTGGCCGGCAATGTCCTGACGTCCTCCTACGCGCCGAACGTTCTGGCAGCCGTCCCTGGCATCCTGGCGTATGCGGGCGGCGCGGCCGTTCTTAACACCGTGCGGCGGAACCGGCAAGGACTGGCCCTACCCCAGGATCTGGCCACCCTGACGCTCGTGGTTGCAGCTTCCAGTGCCGCTGCGGCCCTCGGGGACGTCAGCGTCCTGTATCTCACCGGTACGTTCATGGGGCCGCCCATGGTGGCCCCGTGCGTGGACTGGTGGATCGGCGATCTGGTCGGCATCATCACCCTCGGCCCCGTGCTCCTGCTGGGTCTGGAGCGTGTCCATCACGCAGTACGGGACAATGCTGTCCTGGCGAGGTTCCAGGGCTGGTTCCAGCGGTACGGGCTGGAGTTGCGACTGATCGTGCTCGTCGTGGCCGTGACTGTCCTCGGGGTCTATACCATCGAGTCCACCACTGGACTCCGCGTCGCTTTCCTGTACTTCCTGCCCCTGCTGTGGTTGTCCCTGCGCCCGACCTTCCTGCTCTCCGCGCTGGGCACCTTCCTGATGAACGCCGGCATCATCGTCACCCTCGCGCACCTGAACCTGAGCCCATCGCAGCAGCGGGACAACCAGCTCCTGATCGCCACCCTCTCCCTGGTGAGCCTGCTGGTCAGCATCCTGGAGGCGCAGCGCCGCACCCAGCAGGCGGCGCTGCAGTACCAGGTGGAGCATGACACCTTGACGGGGCTCACCAGCCGCGTGGCATTCCAACCTGCCGTGGACGCCCTGGTGCGGGCCGCCCACCCTGGCGAGCGGCTGCTGTTGCTGTTCATCGATATTGACCGGCTCAAGCACATCAACGATGCCCATGGGCACCTGGCCGGCGACGCCTACCTCAAGAGCGTCGCCGGCCAGCTGCGACACTCGACAACGACAGTTCCGGATCTGCAGGCCGTGGTCGCCCGCCTGAGCGGCGATGAGTTCGCGGTTGCCGCCCGGGTGAAGGGGCAGGACGACGCCCTGATCCGGGGGGTGCTGGACGGCCTGCACCGGACAGTGCGGATCGCTGGCCACGACCTGCAGATGGCGTTCAGCATCGGGGTCAGTGTCGCAGCCCTCCGTCCCAGCGACGGCCACACGGTGCTGGATTCATTGGATCTGGCCACCCTCATCCAGCAGGCCGACGAGGCCATGTATCACGCCAAGCAGTCGGGCCGGAGCCTCCAGTGGTTTGAACCTCCCCCGGAAAGCGGCCTCACCGCCCTCGAATGCGAGCAGGGTCTGCGGCGCGCCCTCGAGACGGAGGGCGAACTCGTTCTGCACTACCAGCCGCTCATTGACCTGCAGACGCGGGAAGTGCTCGGCTGCGAAGCGCTGGTGCGGTGGCAGCATCCCACACGCGGCCTGCTGGGGCCGGCCGCCTTCCTCCCCGTCGCTGAACGCACCGGTCTGATCATCCCGCTTGGCCGTTGGGTGCTGCGCACGGCGTGCCTCCAGGCGGGCCTGTGGCGTCGCCAGCATCAGCGTCCACTGCGCATCTCCGTCAATGTGGATGCGCAGCAGTTCCGCACGGACACCTTTGTCCGGGAGGTGCTGGACGCCATTCAAGTCGGGGAGATTGCGGCGAGCCAGCTTGACCTCGAACTCACAGAAAGTGCCATTCTGCTCGACGCGACCACGGCCATTGAGCACCTCGAGATCCTGCAACAGCACGGCGTGCGGCTGGCCCTGGATGACTTTGGGATGGGATATTCGAGCTTGTCCCATCTCCGTGACTTCCACGTGCACGTTCTGAAGATCGATCGGTCGTTCACCCGCAATCTGTTGAGCAATGGGCGGGATCTGCGCATCGTCCAGGCGATGGTGGCCCTGGGACACTCCCTGGGCACGCGGGTGTTGATTGAAGGCATCGAAACGGTGGAGCAGCTGGAGATGGCCGCCACACTGGGTTGTGATGAGGTGCAGGGGTACCTGTTGGGACGTCCTGTCCCCCCGGCGCAACTCGAACTGAGCGGGAGGACACAGGACTCATGACGATGTCAGGTGCCCTTGCGCACCATGCCCGGCCAGGGTGGATGTCAGATCCTGGCCCCGACCAGCCGCCACACGTGCTGACAGCAGGATATGGATGCCGATCGTCCGGCTGAATGCGGGGCGGATCTGGGGAACGGGTCAGGAGGGCTTCCAGCTGGCGCCTACCCTCGTTGAGCATCGTTCACTGCCTTGCTGCAGTGCCGATGACGTGACGGCGGAGATCGGCACCGTACTGGGTAAAAAATGCAGCGGGTGGCATGGGCGGGTCTGGTGGGCGCCGGGCTGTACGCGCCGCCTGGGTTCCGCGCAGAATCCATGTTCGGTCAGGTCGTTGCCCGTGAAGTCTGCCGCATCTCGCGTCATACCAGGGGGCGTGGCGCTGACCCCCTGGTCTCCTGCAGCCGCGCCGCCACTGCGATGTAGCGCTCCCAGTGGCGCCTCCGAACCGTCCGGGACAACGCCATTCTTGGTCGCGCGGTCACGCGCTGGCCTTGTGGAGTCGGCGCACGTGCGACCAGGCGTGCTCGATGGCCTGTGGGGTCGCGTCGAACAGGTGGTGACGATTCGTCGTGAGGGCGTCCAGCAGGCCCATCCGGGTCAGCAGGGCCAACGGCTGATCCTGCAGGCCGCTGAGCAGCAGTGTGATGCCGTGTGACCGGAGTTCCCGGTGAATGCCTTCCAGGGCCTGGGCGCCACTCGCATCGAGGTGATGCACGCGGCGCAGTCGAAGTATCACGACGTCGACCTCCTGGTTCGCGGTCAGGTTCTCGAGGAAGCGGCCCGCCACCCCGAAGAACAGGGGGCCTTCCACGCGGTAAGCGAGCACGCGCGCCTGCAGCAGCGCTACGTCGGCGTCAACAGGAGCATTCTCCGCGACATCCATCGCTTCCAGGCTCACGCTGCGGATCATTCGCTGGATGAACAGCACGCCTGCCAGGGCCAGACCGACTTCGATGGCGAGGATCAGGTCGAAGGCGACCGTGACGGTCAGGGTGGCGAGCATGGTGGCAAAGTCGCTGCGCGTAGAGCGGCGTAAGGCCTGCCACGTGTGCGTCTCAAACATGCGCAGGGCGGTGACCAGCAGAATGCCGGCCAGGACGCTCAGGGGCACCAGGGCAGCCGCGCGGCCGAGCAGCAGTACCACCAGCAGCAAGAACAGGGCGTGGATCATGCCGGCGACGCGGGTCTGCGCTCCACTGCGGACTCCGACGGCCGTGCGGGCGATCGCCCCCGTGGCGGGGATGCCGCCGAACAGGGGGGCGACGAGGTTCGCCAGGCCCTGGCCGAGCAGTTCCCGATCCGGGTTGTGCCGGACGCCCCGGGTCATCCCGTCGGCCACGACTGCTGAGAGCAGGCTCTCGAGGCCGGCCAGGATGGCGACCGCCATAGCTGCGCTGAACAGCGCCGGGAGGGTGGCGAGGTCGAACGCGGGAAGGTGCGGCAGGGGCAGGCCCGCAGGAATGACCCCGATGCGCGGCACGTCAAGGTGGAGCTGCAGGCTGACTCCGGTCACAATCAGCAGCGCGACGATGCCGCCTGGGACGCGGGTGGTGACGCGGGGCCACAGCAGCATGATGGCGGCGGTCACCGTGGTCAGGACGAGGGGAGTGATGGACGGAGCATCAAGGTACGTGTGGAGCACCTCGAAGGACGCGGGCAGGATGCCCTCACATCGCGGGGCGCGAAGCCCAAGCGCCGCCGGGAGTTGCTGGAGGGCGATGATGATGGCGATGCCGTTGGTGAACCCGGTGATGACCGGCCAGGGAATCAGGTGGACGGCGCGGCCCAGGCGAAGCAGGCTGGCGAGGATCAGGAGGGCGCCTGCCATCATGCCAATCACGAGAACCTGGGAGAGTCCGTACCTGGCGATGACAGGAAGAAGGACGACAGTCATCGCGCCTGTGGGCCCACTGATCTGGAAGCGGCTCCCCCCGAAGGCGCTGGCGACGAGCCCCGCGACGATGGCGGTGATGAGGCCAGCGGCGGCGCCTGCGCCGCTGGTGACACCGAAGGCCAGCGCGAGGGGCAGGGCGACGATGCCGACGGTGACGCCGGCCAGCAGATCCTGCAGAAAGCGGGCGCGGGTATACCCCTGGAATTCGGCGCGCCAGGTGGGCAGAGGGTTGAGTCCGCCCAGGACGCTGGCCGACGCGGACTGGGCTGGGGCGCTCATCGGCGTATGACCTGAGCGTCGATCTCGCGCCGGTACCGGTTGAGCTGGCGCTCGTACAACTGGCGGCCGAGGTCGAGGAAGACGTAGACCTCAGGGTCTTCGTTGCGGTAGTAGGCCAGCGTGCCCTCCTTGCGGAAGGTGATGAAGTGGTGGGTGCGCAGGATGGTGAGGTGCTGGCTGATGGTGGCCTGCTCGCCGCCGGTGAGTTCCTGGAGCTGGGTGACGGTTTTCTCGCCGTCTCTGAGGGCATCGAGGATGGCGAGGCGCAGGGGATGGGCGAGGCTCTTGAAGAGGCTGGCCTTGTAGCGGTGCAGGCTCTGTTCCATAAGAGAAATATAATATATGAATAGACTAATATAAAAGGTGGCGGAGTCACCCGCGCGACAGGGCCACGCTCCATGGTCAGGAGGGAGAACAGAGCGCACTCGAGCGTCACCCATGACGGCACGCGCCCCCGGAGACCACCCATGTACCAAGCCGGCAGCAGGCACAACGAAGCGCACTTCACCGGCTCAGAACGCGTCCGGGACATCGTCATCGGCCTGAGCGACGGCCTGACCGTGCCGTTCGCCCTCGCCGCTGGCCTGTCCGGCGCCGTGGCCACTGGCCACGGCGTCCTGATCGCCGGCCTCGCAGAGATGGGCCGGCAGAATCGCCATGGGGCCGGGCGGCCACCTCGCCGCCCGCAGCGAACACCAGTCCTATATCGCGGAACGGGCCCGCGAGCAGCAGGAGATCATCGAGAAACGCGACGCCGAGAGTGCGGAAGTACGCGAGGTCTTCCAGCAGTACGGCCTGAGCGGAGGCGGCCACGCAGGCGGCCACGCAGGCGGTCATCAGCCGCCCCGGTACGTGGGTGGACTTCATGATGAAAGACGAACTCGGGCTGGAGGAGCCGGATCCAGAAGGGGCGCTGCAGTCTGCGTTCACGATCGGCGTGGCGTACATCGCGGGGGCGTGATCCCGCTGGCCCCGTACGCCCTGACGCTCGGCCTGAACCAGGCGCTGGTGATCGCAGTGGTGCTCACGCTGATCGCCCCGTTTGTGTTCGGAGCGCTCAAGGGACGGTTCACTGGCTCACCCATCTGGCGCAGCGCGTTCCAGACCATGTTCGTGGGAGCCGCCGCGTCCGGCGCTGCTTCCTGATCGCGCGGGCTGTGTCGGGCACGGGTGGCGGCGCCGGCTGAGGATCTGTGGGGCAGCGATCGTTCTGGAGAGCGCCGGAGCGCCACAGGAGGGCCGAGACAGCGATCCGAGCTGCGATCTGCACGGGCAGGTGCGTTCGAGCGGGCGCTATGTCAATACATTCCGTCGACCACCGTCACGAATGCCGCCACGAGCGCCGGGTCGAATTGATGACCTGCCTGGGCCTGCAACTCCGCCAGGGCCTGCTCCCGCGACCACGCCGACTTGTACGGCCGGGCGCTCGTCAGGGCATCGAACACGTCGCACAGCGCAAACAGCCGGCCCCCTTCACTGATCCTCTCGCCGGCCTTCCCGTTCGGGTAGCCGCGGCCGTCCCACCGCTCATGGTGATCCGTGATGATGGCCAGCGCGTCGGGCGGCAGAAACGTGAGGGCCTGCGCGAAGGTCAGGCCAGACACCACATGCGTCTCCATCACGGCGCGCTCCTCAGGCGTGAATGTGCCCGGCTTGAGCAGCACGGCGTCCGGAATGGCGATCTTGCCGATGTCATGCAGATACGCTCCCCAGCGCAGGGAGCGCAGTCGCGTCTCGCTCCAGCCCAGATGCCGGCCCACGGCCAGGGCGAGCTGGGCCACGCGGTCGGTGTGGCCCTGTGTCTCCCCGTCCCGCGCCTCCAGGGCCAGGCCCAGGGCGCGCAGCGCCTCTTCACGGGCGGCCAGGGCGGCCTCCTCGGCGCTCAGGCGTCCGGCCAGCGCGGCCACGGTGGTGGCCACCAGGGTGAAGCATTCGGACTCCGGTCGCTCCCACGCATGGGGCACAAACGTGTGCATCAAGAACGCCCCGAGCAGGCGGCCCCTCGCGTCGTGCACCGGGGCGGCGGCCAGGCTGGCGACGCCCATGTCAGGAAAGCCGGCCGTCTCGGGCGCAGCGGCGGTGTCGTCGAAGAACAGGGCATGCGCGCTGCCTTCAAGGGCGCGCATCAGGGGCGTGTCGGCGGGCAGGCCGTGCGCGGCGATGGCCTGCATCTGGGGCGAGTCCGGCATCTCCCCGGTGGCGGCCCGCACGTGGTAGGACAGGGCGGCGCCGCTCACCTGAAAAAAGGCGGAGCCGACCGCGGCCGTGTTCTGAATCAGATATTCCAGGGTTGGCGTGACCCCAGCGGTGAGGTCCGTGGCCGACAGTGCCATCTGGGTCAGTCCAATGATGGCCTGGGTCGGATCCCCCTGCGACCTGGCAGGTGCCCTGCGGAGAACTGAGGTCATGTGGGCACGGTAGATGGCCGGATATAACCGTCGTCTGACAGCGTGTGCAGACCGTCACAGGCCTGGAGGACGCACCCCCAGCGTGATACCAGCACCGCATCGCAGGTAATGCGGCTGTGCGAATGGCTGGAGCGCGTCCCTCTCGCCCTGTCACTGGACACCTGACGTGACGGTCACCACCTGGTTGCGGCCTCCCTGCTTGGCCAGATACATCGCCTCATCGGCCAGGCGCAAGGAGGTGGCCACATCGGTGTGGGCCATCACCACCCCGATGCTCAGGGTCACGGCGATCCCAGGCAACCACGCGGACCATGCCACCCCACTGCACTGCTGCCGGATCACCTGCAGATGTGCGGCCAGATCATGGGGAGTATCCGCGATCCGGGCCACCACGAATTCATCCCCACCCAGGCGGGCCACCAGCGTTCCAGGCTCGATCAGCACGCGCAGCAGATCTGCCACCACACGCATGACCCGGTCGCCGGCCTCGTGCCCTGCTTGATCATTGACCGCCTTGAAGTGATCGACATCCACGAAGGCCAGGGCCAGGGGCAGACGTTCAGCCAGGCGCTGCTGACTCCACTGCAGAAAGTGCCGACGGTTGTGCAGGCCCGTCAACTCGTCGGTCAGGCTGAGGTGCTGCAGTTCGTTGTGTAACGCCCTCAGCGCCACCGCCTGATCCCGCAGCTGCTGCGCGGCCCGTTGCGTTTCCGCCGTCCGCTGGACGGTTTCCAGGGCCTTGAGCTGAACCTCCTGCTCCTGCCGGTACCGGGCACGGACGGTGTCCAGGAGTGCACGCATGGTGGAATAGGCGCGGGTCATGTCACCCAGGGCCGCCTCCGCCTGAGCCCGGACGTCCAGAACATCGTCCAGCATGTCGCGCCGGGTGAGGAACCAGACATGCAACTCGTCCAGGATCGCCAGGGCTGCTGCCGGATCACCCGCGAGCACCAGCACCTTGGCCTGAAAAAACCTCAGGAAGCGGACGCTTTCCACCGGCAGGTCAGGATGATCATGCGCCGCGTCCAGGAAGAGGGCCAGGGCCGCTTCTGTCTGCCCCTGTTCTGCCAGGCGCAGCGCCCGCTGATTGACGATGCCAACCCAGTACGGCCAGGCCTCTGCGCCACGCACCAGTTCCTCGGCGTGAGCAAGCAGCGCGTCGCTGCGCAGACGATCGCCCTGCTCGCGGTATGCCACGCTGAGGTTGAAGGCGCTCAGTCCGAGGTTGGCTTCGTGCCCGGATCCCGCCGCCCGGAAGACGTCATACGCCATCTGATACCGTTCTGCGGCGCGCCCGGCGTCGTCCCAGACCAGCAGCACCCCGATATCGTTGTGTGCCAGCCCCTCCATCTCAAGGTCGCCCACCACCTGGGCCACCTGAAGCTGCTGCTCGAGGTACGCCAGCGCGGCCGCAGGCTGCCCCGTACCCAGCATGACGGCCCCCTGGATATTCAACATCCGTGCCAGCCAACGGGGGTGGAAGGGAATCAACAGGGGCGCGGCACGCTCCAGGTCCGCGAGCGCCGCAACGTATGCTCCGTCTCGCCAATCCAGGTAGGCGCCCAACACCGCCACCCGGCCGTCGGCCGTTCCAGCAGGAAGGGAAGCACGGATTGCCTGAGGATCACGGAGCCGGATCTCCCAGAGACGTTCTGGATTCATCTCCCCACCAGGAAAGGCACCCGAGCAGTGTGCCTGAAAACCGATTGAGATTGAGCGAGGCCACCCAGGCAAGGTCAGACCTACGGAACGGCGAAGCATTCTCAGCGGGTACCTGATGCAGTGGATGAAGGGAAAGAGACAGGGTGAGGGGTCGGATCGCCCTTCGAGGGCCGTCTGAGCTCGTCTGGCCTCTTGAATGGGACGGCACCGACGGCCACGGTGCTGGGGCAGTCTGATCGAGATTCCTGTGCCGGTGGTGCGGCTGGGCGGCGAGGTCGAGGGTCGCCTGGTGCATGGGCGTCCTGTCGAATAAGGAGTACAGGCCGCGGATCTGCTAAATGCTTCTGAGTTGGACTGAGGGTGACCCGGTAATGCGCAGATGGAGATAAGCCTCGAAGATAGGAGGCACCATCATGATGACCCGCAGAGTCCACCGCCCCGAGTTCAAGCGTTACGGCCGTGCATCTCGCGCGTACCAGCGGCAACGTTTCAAGCACCGCCCGTAATCTGGGCATTCAAGTCTCCCTCCTTCGAACATGGATGAAGGCCGAGCAGGACGAGGGTAATGTCGCGTTCCCAGGTCACGGACACCAGGTATTGACAGCGGAACAGCAGGAAATCCGCAAGCTCCGCAAAGAGAACGAAATCCTGCGCCAGGAGCGCGACATCCTGAAAAAAGCCACGGCCTGTCTTGGCCAGAACAGCACCCGTCTGGGGCTTGGCCGCTTCTTCGCCAAAGAAACTACACGCTGAGGTATCAGTTCATCACGGTTGTGGCAAGTTGTTGGCGCTCAGGAAGCGGGAAGCTCTGGTACAGCAGGTGGCCTGAGATTCAGGCCACCTGCTCTACCACGTCCCGCCACGACTTGAACGCAGTGTGTTGCTGGTGACGGCGATGGCGAGCGGGGACGGGAGAGCGAGCGGGGTGGTGGAGGTTCGTGATCCGGGCGTGCAGGTCCAGGAAGCCCTGAGCGCGTTTTCGTGAACGGAAGCCTCGCTGCTGACGTTCCTGCCGCCGGGTCGGCCGATGAGACTGTTCAATCAGATTGTTGCAGCGCGCCGTGGAGATCACCTGGACGTGCTCCACGCTGTGGAGCACGGGAAGTTCCCGTAGGGCAGCGCCGTAACTCCAGAGCTTATCGGTGTGAAGGATCTCGGGCACGTTGTATTCGCCCAGCAGTCGCTGGAGAAAGGATTGAGCGGCCTCGGTATCCCGGTGTTCTTGCAAGAAGACGTCCAACCCGGCACCGTGCTCATCCACAGCGCGCCACAACCAGTGCCGTACCCCACCGACCTCTACGTGCATCTCGTCAAGGTGCCACCGCGAACCCCGTCGGGGTTCGCGGTGGCGTACACCTTGGGCGAACAGGTCGCTGAACTTGATGCACCAGGTACGGATGGACTCGTGGGTGACAGCGATGCCCCGTTCGAGGAGCAGTTCTTCAAGGTCTCGGTAGCTGAGGGTGAAGCGGTGGTACATCCAGACGGCGTAGCCAATGATCGCGAGAGGAAACCGGTAGCCGGGGAGCTTCTGACCGCTCAGCACGGCGTCACCCTACCCCAACTACTTGCCACAACCGGTGGCAGAGGTTCTCGCTGCTGGCGTGCAGGCAGAGGAATTCCTATGCCCGTTTCCCTTGCTTGAACCCCTGTTGTTGCCGTTCCTGACGCCGTACAGATTCTTGTGATTGCAGGGTCACGTTGTTGCGACGCGCCGTGAAGACAACCTGGACGTATTCCATACCATCAAGCACCGGACGTTCCCGCAGGGCAGCGCCGTAACTTCAGTGCTGATTTGTTTGAATGACTTCTGAAAGGGAGCCGGGTTAGGAACGTCGTTGCAGCGTCGCCGTGGCGTCGAAGCAGGCTATCGAGCACGAAATCGGGCTCGTCGTTCGCTCGCCACAGCCAGTGTCGAACGCTATTGACCGTCGTATAGCCCTCGTCCATCAGCCAACGGAACCCCCGTCGTGGTTTCTGCTGGTCCAGATTGTCCGCGAACAGCGGGCTGAACTTGAGGCACCATTCGCGCAGCGTCTCGTGACTGAATAGGGTTCCGCGCTGGTGCAGCAGTTCTGAACATCTCGGCAACCCAAAGGGAAGCGGTGGTACAGCCAGGGCGACGTGCTGGATGGGGGCATCGCGAAGCGGTGGCAGTAAAGGGTCGGTCACGGCGGGTCAGCCTACCCAAGCCCGGTGAAGGCAGCACAACCGACACGCTGGTGTTGGATTGCAGCGACCGTGCCGACCGGACATTCCACGCCGTGTGGTCAGAACTGATGGTCGTCGCTGAGGGCGCGAAGCGGTGAGCTCAGGCAGCGTTCTTGAAGGAGAGCAAGCACCAGTTCGGCTTGGCGCAGCTCGCGTTTCCAACTCAATGCTGGTTTCCTGGCGTGGACGCTGGCGATCCTGCATCGGGAGATGGGCATGATTCTGGAGGCGCGTGCCGTGCTGGTGCTGCCGCAGCTGTATTTGAACCGGCCGCTCTGGACGTTCAGCAAAAATGCCGAATTTCTCGGCTAGCATGGGAATTCACTTCGCTGTGCAAGGTACAACTCCTGAGTCCGGCCCTTGAGGTTTCCTGTGCTCAGTGCCGTTACTTGGCAGCCTATGTGCGCCTTCGCTCTGGTCGGCCTGACAGCAAACGCCAGGCAATCTTTCTGAAGGATGCCTACCTAGGACATTTCCGCTGAGACAATCGTTTGACCACCTGCGGCGCCCCTGTGCGGAACAGGCGCCGTTCGGGAGCATACTGTTGCTTTCCCGGGCCGTGGTAGCAGCCTGTCGCGTTGGTTCAGTTTGCAACAGGTGACGTCCATGCACGTTGCCCGGTAACCAAGTGCTGCTGGTCAGGTCTGTTCAAGCATGGCAATGAAGACCTGGACGACCTGAGGATCGAAATGGGTACCGGCACTGTTCAGTATGTGCTGTATGGCTTGCTCTCGGGTCCAGGCCGGCCGATAGGGCCGGTCACTGGTCAAGGCGTCGTAGACGTCCACTACGGCGAAGGCTCTGGCTGTCAGGGGAATGGCAGTGTCCTTCAGGCCGTGTGGGTAGCCGCTGCCATCCCACTTCTCGTGGTGGTGCCGCGGGATGTCCAGGGCGGGCTGTAGGAACGTGATGGGTGAGAGCAGCTCTACAGCGAAGCTGGGATGCCGTTTCATCTGTGCCCATTCGTCGTCGTCAAGCTTGCCAGGTTTGAGCAGGATCGCGTCGCGGATCCCCATCTTGCCGATGTCGTGGAGCAGTGCCCCGCGGCGCACCTGGACGATCTGTTCGGGAGGCAGGCCCAGATGCTGACAGAGCTCCACAGTCAGCTCGGTCACGCGTCTGGAATGGCCCTCGGTCTCCTTGTCCCGGAGATCGAGGGCCCGAGCCCAGCCCTCGATTGTCTCGTCGTAGGCCAGACGCAGTTCCATGTTGCGGTGTTCGAGTTCTTGAAAGAGCAGGGCGTTCTCGACGGCGATGGCCGCCTGCCCAATCAGGGCCTCGATGGTCTCCAGCCACTGCGACGAGGGCACGAAGGTGCGCTGGTGCAGCACTTCAATGACGCCCAGTACCTGCCCACGGGCGATGAGCGGAGCGGCGTAGTACGACGTCACGCCCTCGCGCCTGAGCAGGTCGTGCCAGTCTGGCGCAAGCAGCACCGTGCGGAGATCCGGCACGGTCAGGGGGTGCCGGCTCAGGGCAACCTGGCCAGCTGGACCCTGGTCGAGCTTGACGGCCGAACCATGCAGCGCGGTGGCATGCAGGCCGCGGGTGGCGGCATATTCCAGAGTCAAGGTATATGGGTTGAGGATCAGGGCTGTGGCAGCGTCGGCGCTCAGCTGCTTGAGGATGTTCTCGAGGATCAACCCCAGGGTGGCAGTGAGATCACCGCCCGAAGCGATGGTCTGGTCGATCTTGCGCATGTTGGAAACATGGATGAGCTGTCGTTCGAGGCCATCGTTGAGGGCCTCGATTTGCCGCGCGGCTGCCTGGCGCGCGCTGATGTCCTGCGCAATCTTGGACGCCCCCACCACGCGACCATCGGGGGCCAGAATCGGAGAGGCCGTGATGAAGACTGGGATCAGGTGGCCGTCTTTGGCCTTTCGCACTGACTCGAATGGCGGGACGCGCTCACCCTTCCCGATACGCCGCAGCATCACCTCCTCCTCAGCACCGAGCTCCGCTGGGACGATCAAGTTCATCAACTGGCCGACAGCTTCCTCGGCGCGGTAGCCATACAACTCTTCCGCTCCGGCGTTCCATGAGCGGATGAAGCCGTCCAGCGTGACGCCAAGGATGGCGTCATGGCTGGCATGGACGATAGCAGCCAGGAACGCCTGGTCTTCCTGTGCAGCGCGGCGCTCGGTGATGTCTCGGGCCACGCAGTACAGCACAGCGTCGTTGGGAACCGCGACCGCGTTCCACTCGATCCAGACCTCGTGCCCTTCTTTGTGGATGTAGCGGTTGTGAACCACGGTCATGCCGATCTGGCCGGCCCGGCCCTTGCTGGCGATGCGGGTGCCTTCGTCGGAGGTCGTGATCCGGTCATCGGGATGCACGAACTCAAGAAAGGAGCGGCCGATCAGTTCCGCGGGCGCATAGCCCAGGATGCGCTCGCAGGCGGCGCTGACGGTGACCACTTGGGCCGCGGGCCAATCGTGGTGATCATGTCCAGCGACAGATCCAGGGTGCGCTGCAGCTGAACCGCGAGCTGATGGGCGCGCTGCTCGCTTTCTACGAGGAGGAGCCGGGCCTGCTTCTCCTGCGTGATGTCCCGGATCAGTGTGACGAAACACGCCTCTGCACCAATCGTCACCGAGACGACCGATAAGACGCTGTCCGCCACGACGCCAGACTTCAGGCGGAACTGCACCTCGCGGTTGAGCACCTTCCCCTCTGCCTGAAGCGTTCGGCCGACATCCTCAAACTGGAGCGGGTTGACCCAGAAGTCCAGGTCAAATGGCGTGCGGCCGATCACCTCCTCGCGGTGGTACCCACTCTGTTGAAGAAACGTAGGGTTGACGTCGATGTAGCGGTGGTCGCTGACTCGGGCAACGATGATGGCAATCGGAGCAGCCTCAAAGATTGTGTTGAAGCGCTCGTAGCTGCCCCGCTGCTGTTCTTTGGCCTGGTACTGCGCAGTGATGTCCTGGACAAACACCGAGACGCCGTCCGCCGCCGGGTAGGCGGTGACCTCAACCCACTTGCCCAACCGCTTCAGGTGACTGACGGCGGTCTGGATCGTGCCGGTAGTGCTGGACTGCTCGATGGCCTGCACCACCGCCGAGTCGGCGAGGTCAGGGAAGCTCGTGAGCATGTTGTGCCCGATGAGGTCTTCAGGACGCTGTCCAGCGATGTTGGCGGCGGCCGCATTGAGGTAACGGAAAGTCATGTTGTGGTCGACGGCGGCGACGCCGTCGGTGATTCGTTCGAGGGTCGACACGAGCTGCTGTGTGGCTTCTTCCCGCGCGGTGACGTCATTCTGGAAGCCCAGGTAGTGCGTCAAGGTGCCGGCAGCGTCGTGGACTGGGCTGACGGTCAGCTCGTTGTAGAACAGCGTGCCGTCCTTGCGGTAGTTACGCAAGGTGACGGTGACGCTGCGTTCCTCGGCCATCGCTTGTCTGATTTCTTCCAGGTGAGGCTGGTCACGATCCTGACCCTGCAGGAAGCGGCAGTTGCGGTGCAGAACCTCGGCAGCGGCGTAACCGCTGAGGCGTTCGAAGGCTGGGTTGACATAAACGATCGGGTGATCGACGTGTTGAGCGTTGGTCAGGATGACGCCGACCGTGCACGCCGCGATGGCCTGGTGCAGGAGCTGGGGGTCTCCTGGTGAGATAGGGCTGGTCGTCATAGTGCGCTCCTCAATGATCACATCTTTTGCGCTTTGATGACAAGCCAGCCTAGCCGCTTTCGTTTCAAATACAGCCTTCTGGGCAAATCCTCTGCCAGACTACTGCGGTGCACTCCACTACATTGTTCAAACCCATTGCTAAATATTTAATGGGGCAGTACATTTATCGCAGACGTCGTTCAGGGCTGACACAGGTTGTGGACGAGCATGGCCAGAATGACGCGCAGCGGCAGTGAATGTATGGTTTCAGTCTGTGCCCAGATCAGCTCCATCCTCGGCCGGTGCGGATCTGACCCGATCGACGGCCTGGAGCGTTTGTGCCGTCTTCAGAATAAGGTAGGCTGCAGGAACGAGCTCCTGCCACTCGCGTCTTCTCATCATGCCAATTTTCATCTTCTCTGCGGCCTTGAGGGCATCGGACACCATCAGGTACTCGAGCCGTTCCCGCGTCAACGGACGCAGGCATATGTCCCTGCCGTTGTCCCTACCATCAAACCGCGATTTTCCATCCTCACGCGCATATTCATGGCCACTGCTAGTCGTGAGGGTGTCCGATGTGACGTCCCGGAGGGTCTGCGCTCGCCAGGGCCGGTTGTTGCGCTCAATACACACCCAGCCCCCCACAAACGACCCGGCGAGCTCGTCGAGATGGGCCATGAGGTGAAGCAGGTCGACTCTGGTCTGCACGGTGCACTCCGTTCTCTGGTCGCAATATAGACTCATTTCAGGTTCAGTTCGCCCGCATCCTCAATCTGCACGTCCTGGGTTGTGGGAATCACCTCCAAGGGAAGCAGCATCAGCTGATCTTCAGGGACGACCATTACCCGGTTGGTCAGAGAGGCTGTCCCAAGCCCTGTTCCCTCCGGAGTGAGCAGGGTGACGTCATACGTGCCGGACACTACATTACGCAGCAGGAAGGTACCGTCTGCATTGACACGGCTTTCATAGCTGGCTTCCAGACCAGTCAGACGGACGGTCAGCTCGGACATGTCGGGTGGCGCTGGCACGATGAGCGTTCCTGTACTTTGCTCAGGGGCAGGCCAGTGGAGGTTCAGTTGCCCCTGGACAGTGGCCCCCGGCGAGAACTGCACATCCACATTGCTGACCTGCTCGCCACGCACCGCGACCTTGAGGGGCAAGGCCGGGCGCGCATGGAAGCCGGCCGCGTCATCCTGGTTCACCAGCGTCAGGACGACGTCTCCCTCGTGAACTGCTGGGAACTCGAAGTGGCCGGCGGCGTCGCTGACCGCCATTAGGTTGCCGGCCTGCAGGCGGAGGCCCGCGAACGGTCGTCCGTCCGGATACCGAATCCGGCCCACGATTCTGCCCACGTCAGGGCGCGGCGCCGTCGCGATGTTCAGGGGAACACTCATTACCGCGCTCAGGTGGGTCTGCGGTTTCCCCGCTCCCACTGCTGAGAGCACGGAGAACTTGAGATCCACCTCGTGTACCTTCATGGTCGTGCTTCCGACCACGATCCATGGGCCGTCCTGGGACGCGGGTGAGGTCAGGCCCACGCTGGCCGTGCCCCCCTGGAAGTCGCAGTTCGCCTGGAGACCTGCCGAGGTGAACAGCTGTGAGGTGCGCAGATCCAGGGTAGTGGTGATGGTCGGCTGCAGTCTGAGCGACACCGCAGGACGTGAGGTGACCGGGATGGTAGCCGATCCCTGGTAGGTCAGGGCAGCGGGTGTCCACGCGAGGCTGGAGCGCCAACGGGAGGAGGTGAAGCTGAGACCTGTGCCGGTCGTCTGTCCACCGGTCATCCGCAGATAGGTGTCCCAGCTGTTGCCCCGGTATGCCAGCCGACCAGCGACGGTGAACGCGGCCGCGGCCCCTGGAGTGACGGGATCAACCTGATAGTCACCCGAGAGCGACGCGGTCACTCCGGTGGCGAGTTGGGCACGAACCGAGGCAATGATCCGGAGATCGGCGGTCGGTTGAGAGGTGAAATCGGTAGCCCGGTACTGGGCGCCGAGGCTCACCGCAGTCTGACGGTTGGCATAGTCGAGTCTGGCCTGCACCTTCGGCGCCAGCGACGTGAGATCGACCACACCACTGACCTGCGCGCGGAGGTGATCGGCGTGCCCTACCACGTCCGCCGCCACAGTCTGGCCGGCCTCCGACGTGCCCAGGCCTAGAGCGACACTCGACCGGGCACCCGACCAGCCCAGCGCGACGTTCCCAGCGAAGGTCTTGCCCTGCAGGCCCGCGCTGGCGCTGCTCCACCAGCTGATGCCCTTGAGCGCCGCGCTAACACCGATCACCCGGGTACCCGGGTGCAGCGGGAGGGTGCCAGTAGAAAGGTAGCCCACCCCGAAGGTGACCCGTTGATCCTGGTAGTCCGCGGCCCAGCTGGACTTCGATCCTGAGAACCGGAACGTTCCCGGCAGATCCGCACTGAGCCGCCCGCTCAGGTTCAGGTCTGAGGGGGTTTTGGACTGCACACCGAACGTGATCTGGCCCTTCAGGGTCAGCGACCGTTCCTCCAGGGGTACTCCGGTGCGCAGGAGCAGGCGGTTGACGCTGACCGTTTTCGAGAGGCCGTCCTGGCCCTGAACCTTCAGCGTCACGCGGCGCGCTGGGCTGGAGCTGTAGGGAAAGGTGCCGGCCACCGTGACCCGCATCTGTTCTCCAGGCGCCAGCGTCGCCCCTGGTGTGCCGACTTGGAGGGCCGGCGCATCTGCGCTGAAACGGAGGACTTCGGGAACGTTGCCATCGTTGCGAACCACGAAGGTGGCCGTCACCTTTCCATCCAGGCCCAGGGTGTCCTCGTCCTCCGGGCGGATGGTCACGTTCCGGCGCGGCGGAATGCGGACAGCGGCCGTGGCCTGGATGCCTGAAGCGATGACACTGACCGCATACGGTCCTGCGGCGGCGGAGCCAGGAGCCTCGACCGGTAGCAGGAGGGTGGTGTCGCTTCCGGGTTGGAGCTGTACAGCTTCCGGCGGAAACAGGGCGCGCCAGCCCGGCGGCAGCTGCAGCTCAGGCGTGCCGCTCCATTCGGTCTGGGTGTCGTTGTGAAGCTGAAAGACCAGGGTCAGCGGCTGACCGGCTCGGATCGCCTGCTCCCCGGAGGGTGTGACGACCTGGATGCCCGCGGCGCTGGAGAGCAGCAGGCTCAGGGTCAGCACCGCAGCCCGCATGTCAGTTCCCGACGTTGACGGTGTAGCGGGCACCCATCACCGGATTCACGCCGTCGTTGGCCAGAACCACGAAGGTGTACCTGGCGGCGGCCAGTGCCCCCAGCTTGAAATCGACGTGCGCGCCGCCGCCCGGGTACAGCCGCTTCTTGCCGGCCTGCGCCTGCGCCACAAGCTTGCCCTGCGCGTCATAGACCTCGGCACGGAACTCGGGAACGATGGACGCCGTACCGTCATTCAGCAGATCGACGCCCAGGTTCACATCGGCACCGCTGCGTGACAGTTGCGGCCTGGCAAAGTTGACCTTGGCAGCGCCCCCAGGGACGGTGGTAATGAGCTGAACGGCATAGCGTGTATTCACGCTGACCCCGGCTTTGGGGGCGGATGGGGCCCCCTGCGGCTGGACAATCAACGCGCTCCAGTGGCTGCCGGCCGTGGCTCCGGCTGGAACCTTGATGTTCAGGTCGAGCGTTTTGGTGCTGCCCGCGGGGACGGTCACCGCGGCGGCAGGGAGCGTAATCCAGCTGCTGTTGCTGCTGTCCAGCGTTCCTGCGGGCAGAAAGGCAGTGTTGGCCGGAGTAACCCGCAGGTCTTCCAGGCTAAGCCCGACGGTTTCGGCCTGAGCGCCGGTATTTGAGAGGGTGATCGAGAGGTGACTGGTCTGCCCCGGACGGACGCCCAGACTGTAGAGGAGCTGGCCCACCACCCCGGTCGCGGCCACAGCAGGGCCCGACAGAAGTGGCAGGAGCGCGAGGAGAACGAAAGTACGGTGGCGCATGGATCCTCCGGAAGTAAAAAGAGCGTTGGAAGGGCAACGTCGGTTGCCCTTCCAATGCTTCATCAGGCTTAGACGCCGTCGGCAGTGATGGTGAATGTAACAGTGATGGTGCTGTCTTCGAAGCCAGCAGCCGCGGTAGAGGCGGTGTAACTGACGGTAGTGTGTCCGGCGTCATAGGCGTCAATGGCGGTAATCAGATCGCCACTCGGATTGCTGGGGCTCAAGACCAGCGCATCAGCAGCGGTGCCAGATCCAGTCAAGCTACCGTCGGCAGCAATAGCCCCCGCCACCACGCTCAGCGACATGACGTTCGTCTTGAAGTCGCTTCCCACAACGCTCGCCACAATCTTGCGAGGATTAGGAGAAGCCGCCGCGGTCGTCCAGGACAGAGAAGACGTGCCAGTCTTCCCGCCAGCAGCCATCGTTGCGCTAGGGGCGGCAACGATGGTGTCAGAGGCACCGTTGGTAATGGCAACATCGGTCGAGTCTGCCGGATCAACGGCAAACGCAGCACCGGACAGCATCAGGGCGGACAGCAGGGCAAAGCTCTTAAAGTGACGCATCAGGGACTCCTGTCTGGAAGCAAATGCTCCAGGGGATGAGGGCTGCAAACCGTTGTGTAACGGTTATCAGCAGGACGAAAAGTCGGTCGCACCACTTGCTCCCCTCGTCCGAGGTGCCCGGTCTTACAGGACGAGGTTCATTGCTTCTCTCCGTTCGGTTCCCTGAACGAAGTGGGGAGATACTTGTGTTTCTGTTCTTACAAAAATCTGACTGGTTCCAGGCAGTGAAGGCGATATCACCAATCCGTGAAGTCTGGCGAGGGCGCCTGAGCACTGTCTGCCTCCGTTCAGAGGGGTAACCGGATGGAAAAGTCGTATGAAACAGTAAGTTCCATGATCCATCACCTGGTGATCCTGCTCCTGTCCATGAGGGCGAGGGGCGTCGCCGCTTCGGAAACGAGTGGATCCGAGCACATGTTCAGCCATGATCTTGAATTCATAGATGTGTGACGAGACAGCGCCCATTGTGCCGCTATGGACTCCTCTGAACTTTCCGGAATCAAAAGTCGACGCGGCATTGTTGACGTTGGCGAGGAGCAGCGGCGCTTGGAGGCCCTGTACACGTACAGCATCCTCGACAGCCTGCCTGAGCCTCAATTCGACCGCTTGGTCACCATGGCCTCACAGTTCTTCGAGATGCCCATGGCCCTGGTGACCTTCGTGGATGAGGATCGACAATGGTTCAAGGCCAGGGTCGGCATGAACGAGGCCCAGACCCCCAGAACCATCTCCTTCTGCTCGCTGGCCATTGCCCAGGACGGTGTGATGGTTATTCCGGACGCCACCGAGGATCAGCGGCTCCAAGCGTACCCAAACGTCACGGGGGATCCGCATCTGCGCTTCTACGCTGGGGCGCCCCTGCTGTCTCCCTACGGACACAAGCTCGGAACGTTCTGCGTACTCGACCACCGTCCGCGCGAGTTCACTGCTGAGCAGGAGGCCCTGCTGCAATCGTTCGCCGCCATGACCATGGACGCACTTAACCTGCGTCAGGCAGTTCGGGAGCTTGGGAGCATGGCCCTGCATGACACGCTGACGGGGCTGCCCAACCGCGCCTATTTCCGGCAACTGCTGACCCAGGCCTGCCGGCGGGCTGAGTCTTCGGGCGAGAAGGTGGTCGTGGGGCTCCTCGACCTCAACCGCTTCAAAGTGATCAACGACACGCTTGGGCATGCGGTGGGAGACGAGTTGCTGCAGCAGGTGTCGCAGCGGCTCAAACACGCGACGGCCACCAGCGATGTGACGGCCCGGATGTGCGGCGACGAGTTCACCCTCCTGCTGACCGATGTGCGTTCAGCCGAAGACGCCGAAAGCGTGATCCGGCGGATCGTGGCTGCGTTCGATCCGCCGTTCCGTCTGGGCGGCCAGGAGACCTTTATCCGCTGCAGCGTTGGGCTGAGTCTGTACCCGGACAATACCCAGACACCGGACACCCTGCTGAGTCAGGCTGACGCCGCCATGTACCGGGTCAAACGCGCCGGCGGTGGGTACGCTTTCTTCAATACCGACCTCGATCAGCGTACCCCGATTGCGATCGAACAGTTGACGGCGCTGCATCACGCCATCGAGCGCGACGAGCTTCGGCTGGTCTTTCAGCCGCTGGTCGAGGCCCGGACTCTGCACGTCGTGGGGCACGAAGCGCTGCTGCGCTGGATGCGTCCGTCCGGGGTGGTCAGTCCGCTGACGTTTATTCCGCTGGCCGAGGCGTCGGGCCTCATCGTACCGATTGGTCGCTGGGTCCTGCGGGCTGCCGCAGAAGCGGTCAGCCGCGGCCAGATCAGCCGGGTATCGGTGAATGTCAGCGCCGTGGAATTCCAGCAGCCCGATTTTGTTAGCCACATTGAGGCTGTCGTGCGTGAGACACGGATTGTGCCCCACCAACTGTGTCTGGAACTGACCGAGAGTTGCCTGCTGGAGCCCGAGCGCTACGCCTCAATCATTCAGCAGCTCAGCGACCTGGGGATCCACACCGCACTGGACGACTTCGGAACGGGGTACAGCAGCCTGACGGCGCTGGCCCATCTGCCCGTCAAAATTCTGAAGATCGACCGGAGCTTCACCGCCGAGGTCGGCGAACCCACCCGCGCCGGCCGGAATGCGCTAGCAGTCATGCACGGCGTAGTGACTATTGCCAGAGCCTATGGTCTGGCCACGGTTGCAGAGGGCGTCGAGACCACTCAACAGGCTCAGGCCCTGCGAGACGTTGGGTGCACCTTCCTGCAGGGCTACCTGTACGGTCGCCCCCTGCACCTACCTGCAGCCCGCTCTTCCCTGGAAACCGGCGCCAGTTGAGACCGCGCTGGGCCAGAGAGCGCGTGACACCTTCATTACGCGCTCCGGACGTCTTATTCGTGCGCTTGGTCGCCGTATGCGCGGTCTTGGTTCCAGGACTCGTTGCGCAGTTGAGGTGATTGGCACAGAGTGATGTCCTGCTTCAACTGCAGCGCCTCATCCAGCGGCCGCGTTCCTTCGAGTCACTCTGTGGCCTGAACCCTGCGGAATTCACCCTGTTGGCCGAACACCTCGAACCGCTCTGGGTGCGCGCACCGAACGTCCCTCCCAGAGGAGGGGCGGAGGCATCAGGTTGGCGCGGGACGACAGTCCAAGCTTGATGCTGCCCACCGCCTGCTGCTGACCCTGATGTATCTGCGCCATTATCTCCCGATGCACCTTCTGAGAAGGCTGGGATGCACAGTTCCAGTCGATTACCCTATGGAGTATCCATAATCCATTTGTACAGGTGTTGAAGTTCAAGTGGGGGGGAGACCAGAAAGCCCTGCAGGCCGTCAACGCCCAGAGCACCCAACTGAATTCTCTGGGTATCGGTTTCAACGCCCTTGGCGATGACCTCAAGGTCAAGGGCGCGGGCCAGTTGGGCCACCGCCCCCAGCAGTGCTGCGCCGCGAGGGCCTTGCTCCAGGCCCTGCACCAGGGCCCGGTCAAGTTTGACGGCGTGGATGGGAAGTGTCTGCAGCCCCGCGAAGTGGGCGTGACCTCCACCAAAATCATCGAGGGTCAGGCGCACGCCAGTGGCCCCGAGCGCTTGTAGGGCGCTGCGGGCGCGTTCTGGAGTCCGTGCCACCACTTCTTCGCGAACTTCCAGCATCAGACGGGAAGGGACAAGACCGAACTCGGCTGTTGTTCGGTGAATTAACTCTGGCAACTGCGGATCGGCGAGTTGCCGGGCTGACAGGTTGATGGCCGCGCTGAGACTCGGCAGTTGGGCCAGCGCCATGCAGACCTGGGTGAGCGTCCAGTGGCTCAGCGGCAAGCTCAGCCCACTGCGCTCCGCCAGCGGCATGAAGTGATCTGGGGTGACATTGCCGTAGGTTCGGCTGCGCCAGCGGACCAGCGCCTCCACGCTGCGCCGACGGCCAGTGGGATCTTCAAGCGGCTGGTAGACGAGGTGAAACTCACCAGCCGCGAGAGCACCATGCAGCGCCGCTTCCAGGGTGGCCGGCGCCACCTCACCGCTGCTTGCGCCAACCTCCAGCGTACTGCCACGCGCCTTGGCCCGGTACATGGCTTCGTCTGCCTGGGCGAGGAGGCTGTCCAGGTTCGATGCGTCGTCGGGATAACGTGCGAATCCGATGCTGGGACGCATCTGAAGTTCGACGTCATTGAGGAAAAAAGGCTCGTCGAAGATCCGCACGATCTGCTGGGCCAGGTTCAACAAATCGTCAGAATCGGCCTGCAGCAGGAGCACGAATTCGTCGCCGCCGGTGCGCGCGACCGTATCGTGTGGCGACAGGGCCAGCGGCAGCCGGGCGGCAACCTCTTTGAGCAGCAGGTCGCCGATGTGATGACCGTAGGTGTCGTTGACGGCTTTGAATTTGTTGAGATCCATCACGCCCACGGCCAGCCCGCTGCCGTGGGCCGCCGCTTCTCTGAGGGCGATGCGCGCGCGTTCAGAGAGCAGCAGGCGGTTGGGGAGCCCCGTCAGGGCGTCGTAGAGTGCCAGCCGTTCGAGTTCCTGCAGGCGGCTGGCTTGTTCGCGCTCGAGTTGTTCTTTGGCTTCGCGTTCAGCGGCGTAGCGGGCCTGTTCGTTCTTCAGCCATAGACGGTCGCGCTCCAATTCGCTCCTGGCCGCGACTTCACGGGTACGTTGGTCGGCTTCAGCGCGCAGCACCTCCGATTCGGCCGCGTGCGCCCGGCGGAGGGTGGCCAGCGCCTGCGAGAGGTTGCCGCCCTGCTCTTCGGCGCGCGCCTGAAGCGCCAGGATCCGAGCTTCCACCCGAACCCGGCGGCTGGCCCTGGCGTCGGGAAGCGCCGCAGAGAGCAGCACGCACGCTTCTTCCCTTCGGTGCAAGTCGAGCAGAACCTCGCTGGCATCGCAGCGGACATGGAGCGCCAGATCGATATCCGCCTCCGCCGCCGTTAGCGCGGTCTGGAAATGCCTGAGTGCCGATTCCAGGTCACCTTGATCACGCTGTACTTGCCCCAGGCCGTGCCAGGCGCTGGCCGCGAGAGCACCATGGTCGCCTGCCAGCGCCTGAGCGCCGGCCAAGAGGGTCAGCGCTTCGCTGAATTGCCCTTGACGCCGCTGCAGGTCGGCGTGGTTGATCATCACCGTCGCCTCGCCGAACGGTTGAGCGGCGAGGCCTGCAAATGTCAGCGCCCGCGTATACTGGGCATCCGCTTCAACAGGCAACTCGAGGGCGTCGTAACATTTGGCCAGATTGGCGGCCACCACCGCGGCGCGGGCCGGCCCCGCCTGCTGGGCCACCTGGTCAGCGCGCAGCAGATGGTCGAGCGCCAGGTTGAAACTGCCCAGATCGAGTTGTACCGCGCCGAGATTACAGAGCACGCCCGCACAACCGCCCTGGTCTCCCAGCGCCTGACGAATCGAGAGGGCTTCCTCCAGGTGGGCAAGGGCGCTCTGACTCTCGCCGCGTCCGTGTTCGAGGCCGGCCAGAGCGTTCAGGGCGTCAGCCAGGATCGGGTAGGCTCCCAGGCTCCGGGCCGCCGCGACAGCCTGTTCAAAGAGCAGTACCGCCCGCGAATCCTCACTATTCCGGAGCTGACGCGCTTGTTCGAGGAGCACCTGGAGGTGTTGTACTGCATCGTTCACGCTGGAGTCCTTCGCACCATCTGAGGTGCCCAGCGCAGAAAACCTACTGGAGCAGCCGGGAGGCGTCCAGCATAGCGCCTGAGCTCAGTTCAGCAGACAGCCGGCGGGCGTCCTTGCCTTCTGCGAGGGCCAGGGCCAGCGCACCGGTCACCAGCGGCGCAGCAAACGAAGACCCACTGGCATTAACCGTCCGGCCACCCGGATAGGCACTCTGCACGGCCACGCCCGGTGCCAGGACTTCACCACCACGGGTGCTCCAGCCGGGAAAGGTGCCGTCCGTGTTCACGGCGCTGACCGAGACGCCGTACTGCCCGAGCGGGTTCTTTCCGTCCAACGCATTGGCCGGCGACTCGGGTCGGTCACTGCCGTCGTTGCCGCAGGCGGCCACCACCAGCACGCCCCGTGACACAGCATGTTGCAGCGCCGCCCGCACGCCTTCATTGGAAACCGAAGCGGCAATACTCAGATGAATGATCTGTGCGCCCTGATCGACCGCGAAGCGGATCGCGCTGGCGACGTTATCTGCATCGCCGAAGCCGTCGGGGCTCAGCACCCGTACCGGCAGGATCTTTGCTCCTGGAGCGACCTGCCGAAGAACGCCAGCCACCGCCGTGCCGTGCCCATACGCGGGTTCGCTGTCCGTGCCCTGTTCCGAAGGATCAAGGTCGTTGTCCACGAAGTCTCTTCCTGGCAACAGCGCGCCTTTGAGCATCGGGTGCTCCACATCGATGCCGGAGTCGAGCACGGCCACCACCACGCCCTTACCCATCTGATGTGCGTGGGCCTGAGCCACGTCGATCTTTACGGCCTGCAGCAGCTTCGAGTTGGCCGGCATCGGCTGAAAGACGCCGTCGGCCCACCACTTGGCGCCGTCAGCCCACCACTTGGCGCCGTCAGCCCACCACTTGGCGCCGTCAGCCCACCACTTCGCTCCCTCGGTGGTAAAGCCCGCATGATCAACCAACCGCGCCCCAGTGGGAGACGTGGCCGCGAGGCTGGCTGCGACCAGCGTGGACTGCGGATCGGCGGGGTGTGAGGGCAGGCTACTGCAGGCACACAGAAGCAGGCTGCCTGATGTCATCAATATGACGATTGAGCGGATCCGCATGTCAGTCTGCCGCCTCTGCCGACGGGGCGGCCATGTCGAGTTGGTCGAGCAGGGCGCGCACTGCGTTCATGAGACTGTGAATATCGGTGGTCTCCACAACGTTGGTGCAACTGTTGTGGTGGCGCTTTTCGGACATCACCTGTACCCAGATCCGGCCGTCGTCGCACAGGAAGCGGAAGCTGGCCTGATGGCCGGGCAGTGGCGTCCAGCCCAGCTGGAAGTGGAGGCAACGGGTCATGAGTTTCTCGAGCAGCCAGTGGTCGAAGACGCTCAACTGCAGGTTGGCGCCAATAGGCGAGACCAGTTGCGCCGTCCAGTGTTGCAGGTGTGCGGCGCGGTACTCCTGGTAAACCCGCTCGGCCAGGTGGTTAACTTCGGACATCAGCTCATGCACGGCGCTGTCCGTACATGAGTTCTGTGCGTGAAGCTGTGATCCTTGAGGAGCGCGGCCTTCAAAGGCGACGGCCGCGCGGGCGCAGCTGCCGTCAAAGTGAATCTGAAGAGACAGATCGAGGCCCAGGGCCTGAACATTGCGGACAATGGAATTCACGGCGCCTCCTCGGCATCTGCTGGATGCCGCTGCTTGAAGCAGTCAGGAAGAAAGGGGAACTGCGACGAATCGCAGCGTGACGGATAGCCGGTCGCACCACTGGCTCAACGCGTCCCAGGTGCCCGTATACAGGACCGCGTTTCTTAGCCTCTATCAGACAAGATCCCGAAGGGCCGTGCTGATACGGTCTACCTTACGAATAAAAATACCCGCCCGCAAGCTGCTCCCTGAATCATAAAGACGAGGGGCGCTGAAAAGTACAATGGATTAAGCCGACCCCGGAAGTGTAGCCAGGTCAGCTTGGCGGCCCCTGTTGGGGTGACCTGAACCCGGAAAACCTGGCCACGTGAGAATGCAGGGTCTGGCACACTTGGCGTGCGGATCACGACTCCTCCCATAGGCAAGCAACTCTGGCCCTTGAGTTCCACCCTGCTGTAGTGAACCGCGTGTAGAAGCCTGCATACCGACGTTTGACAACTGCCTGCCCCCGTCCATCCCGTACGCCGAACCTTGACGAGGGTGGTCTTGCCCGCTCTGTTCACCCCGACGAGCGCCGTGGTTTCCCCGGCCCACAGGGTCAGGTGCTCGAAGACCGCCCGTCCCGCGCCCGGATAGGTGAATGACACGTCCTCGAGCGCCAGCGTGTGGGCCGGCGCCGCAGGGCGCGGGCGTGGGGACGGTGGAGCCGTTATGCTGGGACGCTGCCTGAGGAACTCCAGCAGGTGACTGCTGCACCGTTCCCGCTTCCCACCGTCGTCACCATCAGCAACGGGCAGTCAGGCTCTGGCGCGAGGTCAGGCCGCATGCGCTTTTGACGCTCCTCCGTCTTCCTGAATCCAACAACTTGCCATAACCGCAACCCGGTAATGGAATTGATCCGGGTTTTTTGGTCGATACCATTCGACCTGTAACTCGCCATCCCCCATTAAATGAAGACGTATGTCACTTAGAAGGAGTAAGCTGCGTGAAGCAACCTATCCTCACTTCAGGGGCTTGACACTGCTCTGGGGGTATTTACGCTTCATGTCCGACCTACTGATTTTTATTTCCACACCTTAAACGCTCTTCCTTCATCCCTTGCAATCCTCGATTGCCATGGGGAAATTCTGGAAGTGAATGCTACGTGGCGACAGTTCGCTGATGCCAACGGGCTCACCACGCCTCGATACGCGGTGGGAGTCAACTACCTCCACATCTGTGACTTGACCGACTCACCAGAGGCCAAGGCAGCCGCGCAGGGCATTCGCCATGTTCTCGCTGGGGTGGCCACGGAATACGTTCAGGTGTACTCCTGCCACGCTCCGCACAAGGCACGCTGGTTCCAGTTGCGAGTCGCGCGCATCGACGAGGGGTCAGCCATTCTGGTCGTCCATGAGGACGTGACCGAACGTACGCAGGCTGAAGAACAATTGCGGGAAAACATGGAGTTTTCTCGGGGTTTGCTGGAAAGCAGTCCGGACTGCGTTAAGCTCCTCAACCTCCAGGGCGAGCTCCTCTGGATGAGTGAGGGGGGACAGCGGCTCATGGAAGTTGAGGATTTTGAGCAGTTGCGTGGAGCGGACTGGGTAGGATTCTGGCCTGATGAGACTCAGGAACAGGTCAGGCAGGCAATCAACGCGGCTTTGCAGGGCGCCCTGGGTCGCTTCCAGGGCTACAGCCCGACTACAAAGGGAATCCAGAAGTTCTGGGATGTGGTGGTCACACCAGTGAGGAACACTGAGGGTGTTCCTGTACAGCTCCTCTCTACCTCGCGTGACATCACCGCCTTGCGTGTTGCCCAGGATGAAATTCTGGACAAGGCCTCGGAGACTACCCGAATTCTAAGCAATATCGAGGAGGCCTTTTTTAGTTTGGATAGCCAATGGTGTTTTACGTACTTGAATCCAAAAGCCGAGGAACTCCTTGGGTGCCCATCCTCAGTATTGTTGAGTAAAAACGTATGGGACATGTTTCCGGAGGCTGTAGAAACCGATATCTACAGGTATTACCATACTGCACGAGGCACTCAGCGCAGTGGTCAATTTGAAGAGTTCTACCCACCCCTCAACTGTTGGTTCAAAGTCAACGTTACTCCCCATCCCAAAGGCTTGGACGTGTTCTTTCAGAACATCAATGCCACAAAGATTGAAGAACAGGCACAGGGTGACCGGAACACCATTCTCGAGATGACAGTGGCGGGCCACTCCCTTCCTGAGATCCTGCAGCAAACAGCCCTGATGGTAGAGCGGCAGCTCCCGGCGCACGTCTGCGCCATCTCTCTCCTGCATTATGACCATCTCTCTCCGTATGCAGCGCCCAGCTTTCCTGCGCCGCTGCACGAGGCGATTGCCAGCCTCAAGGTGCTCGAAGGCAATGGTGCCTGCACCGCCGCTGTCCTGCGTGGTGAGGTGGTTGTGGTGGAGGACACTGCAACCAACCCACTGTGTGCGGATCTCCGCAGTGTGCTGCTTCCGAATGAACTGCGCGCCTGTGTCTCCCTCCCGATCATCAACGGAGACCGAGAAACCCTGGGCACACTTGCGCTGTATGCCAGAACGCCAGGGCCATTTCCTCCTCACGCGTTCGAAGAACTGGAGAAGGCCCGGCACCTTGCAGCGGTGGCGATCGAACACCACCGCCTTGCAGAGGAGCTGGCTTACCAAGCGCGATACGACCAGTTGACTGGACTGATGAACCGCCGCACATTCGAGCAAGAACTTGACCAGGTTATGTCCGTCGGGCACCAGTCAGAGATCGCGCTTTTGTTCATGGACGTCGATGACTTCAAGAGTATCAACGATCATCTCGGACATCACGCAGGAGACCAGATCCTCCGTGCGCTGGCGGAGCGCCTCAGACACACGACCCGCAGAGGGGACATCCTCGCACGCATCAGCGGAGACGAGTTCACAGTCATCCTTCCGTTTACCAGTGAAGCCGAAGCCGTGGTCGTCGTTCAGCGGATTCTGGATGCGGTGGCGGCCCCCTTTCTGATTACTGAACGGGAGGTGTATGTCAGTGTTTCCATTGGCATCAGCATCATGCCCGAAGGGGGGTATGACGCCGCCACCCTCATGCGCAGCGCTGATCTCGCGATGTATGACAGCAAGAGGAGTAAGGCTGGGTTTACCGTTTTTCGCAGTGCGATGAATCGCCGTGAATATGAACGGTTCCAGCTCGCTGCCGACCTGCGGCAGGCAATCGAGCGGAATGAACTGAAACTCCATTATCAGCCGCAGGTACAACTGGAGGACGGTGCCCTGGTCGGCGCAGAAGCCCTGCTCCGTTGGCATCACCCGAACCTCGGTCTGGTCTCCCCGGCGGCTTTCATTCCTCTGGCAGAAGAGACGGGGCTGATCGTCCCGATCGGGAACTGGGTGCTGCAGACCGCGTGTATGCAGGGTGCAGCCTGGCTGCATGAGGGACGGCCATCTATTCGGATCGCCGTGAACGTCTCAGCCCTTCAGTTCGAACGGGCAGACTTCGTGGAGAAGGTTGCCGCCTGCCTCGCTGCGAGCGGGTTTCCTGCCGAGCGACTCGAACTGGAGCTCACTGAGCGGGTGGTGATGCGCAACGCGGAAGACGCTGTGCAGCGGATGCACCAGTTGCGTGAGCTGGGAGTATCGCTGTCGATCGATGATTTCGGCACGGGTTATTCGAGCCTGAGCTACCTGGCACGCCTGCCAATCAACATCCTGAAAATCGACCACTCCTTTATCAGGGGACTGGGGGTCGCATTGCCAAGCTACCCTATCGTCGAGGCCATTCTCGGCCTCGCAAATAGCTTGCGACTACAAACCATCGCGGAAGGCATTGAAACCCCGGAAGAGCAGCGGGTGCTCCAGGAAATGGGATGCATTCTGGGCCAGGGCTTCCTGTTTGGCCGCCCGTGCCCAGGAGATGAACTCTTCACGCACGATTCAATGGCGGAGCAGAGTATAAACAACTTTGTTACCAAACTCTTTACCTAATCCGAAATTACGTTCCAAGCATTTATGCGCGTACGCTACATGCCAAAGCGTTTCCGCTATTTAAATACGACTCAATTCCATTGCAATATCCCTGAAAGTTCAGTTTGCAAATCACTTGAGCAGATAATCGTTTAAAATGTTCTGCACTATTACGCTTGCAATACGTCTGTACGCGGCTATCGGGCTTCATAATTTAAAGATCATTTCCAAGGAGTCTTCTCGTCCTGTTTCATTCGCGGGTAGGTGAAAGCCGGGCGAGGGCGCATCACCCAGTTCGGATGGCGTGATGTCCTGCGCCTGGAGCCCGGTCAACGGGGCGCGTCGAAACACTTCAAAGACCTGCGGCAGATTCGGGCAGTTCTCTACGCTGTCGCGCAAGCGCAGGTGACCGGCATCGTCCCAGTCGATCAGGGGCACATCGCCGTCCTGGCGAGGGCCCGGCTTGCGACCAACGGCGCGGTCACTGTGAGCTTGGAGCCACCAACACAGGAGCACAGGCTCGCGCAGGCCTGCGGCGTGTCCGGGGTGCCTTTCACCGCCTGCAACTCGGCAATGTTCGCGACTCCACGGTATGGTCGTCCACGCCCTCAGTACCGGACATCTTCGAGTTGAGGCTGTGCTGGACGGGACATTCCTGAACGTGTGACGGGTCGCGAACCGGCAGGACAAACGGCGGTGTTTTGGGTGTGTGACCATCCCAAAACCCGCCGATCTCCAGCGTACTGAACTCGCCCGCCACTTCAAAGCCTGCGTGCCCTTCCTGCGCCACGACACGCTGCAGCGTGTCGTGGACATCATTCTCGCGATGGTGACAGCCCGAAGCGTGAACCACAGTGAGCTCTGCCCCCACCTGCCCGGAGTCAGCTCCCTCGACGCGAAGAAACGCCGGGTGGAACGGGGCTGCCGGGATCCACAGCTGACTGAATCCGTGTTTCTGGCCTTCCTGCTGGCCCTGCTGCCCCCAGGGAAATTGCTCCTCAGCATGGATCGCACCACCTGGGAGCGCGGGACTACACCGCTGAACCTCCTGGTACTGGGCGTCGTGCTGCACGGCTACACGGTGCCGCTCGTCTGGATCGCCTTAGATCACGACGGCAACAGCGGCACGGTCAAGCGGATTCAGCTGGTGGCCAGGCTGCTGAAGGCTCTTCCAGCGACCCGCTGGAAGGGTCTGGTCGCCGATCGGGAGTTCATCGGCGGGGAGTGGTTTCGCTTCCTGAGACGCAAGGGCATCAAGAGAGCGATTCGCATCCATATAAGTACCAGGGTCATGTGTGCATACGCGATGAAATGGCCTTCTTCGTCAGTCTCGACATGCTCGGTGCGCAAAGACAGAACGTACCTGTGGAATATCGGCCAGTCGCGTACTTCACGGCGAACAGGTCGAACGGCTGGCGGGGAGCTGAGTTCTGGCACCTTAACCTCAGCGAGGCGCAGCAGCCCAGCAGGCGGCCTGAATGGATCGCCGCGCTCCAGACCAGCAGCGCTGCGGTTTGGCCGCGCCTCCTGACGGAGGCAGGGACAGCGGTTCGGGTGTAGTGGTGAAGGTTCGAAACTCGAGCGGGCACGTCGAAAAACCCATGGGCCAGTCGTCGCCTGAACCCGCGTTGCTGCCGTTCCTGCTGTCGAGTTGAACGGCGTGCTTGCTCTACGAGGTTGTTGCTTCGATCCGTGGAGACGCGCTCCACACTCTAGAGCACGGCAAGTTGTCGTTGGGCTGTACCACAGCTCAACAGGTTGTCGGTATAAATGATCTCTGGAACGTCATCTGTTCCAAGATGGCGCGAGGAAATAGACGTAGCCGCCTCGGTGTCCCGTACGTCCAAAGGAACACGTCCAGCACGGCTCCGTGATCGTCGCCAGCCCGCCACAACCAGTGAATGATGCCGCCCAACTCCACGTGCATCTTATCGGGGAGCCGGTTCCCGGTGGCGCAAGCCCTGGGTCAACTGATCACTAGAGGTGATGCACCACGTCCGGATGGATTTGCGCGTGATGCAGGTTCCCATTCCAGCAGGTCTTCGGCCTCTCGGAACCTCCGGGTGAAGGGGTGATCCAGCCAGACGGCATATCCGATCACAGCGAGGGGAGCCCGACAGCCAGGGAGCTTGTGAGCGTTCAGCACCGCGTCACCCTCCTCATCAACTTCCCACAACCGCACTCCAGTCAGCTTTGCTTGTTTTCAGGTCAGACCATACCTTTGATCCCTGGCGCTTTACACTCCACCCGATGTCCGACCACCCCTCGTTCCTTTCCGTATTCACTGAACAAGCCACGCCCGCCAACCATGACGGGGCGAGGGAGGCGCGGCGTCATGTCAATGAGGCGGGTATTGAGCAGAGTTCAGCTCTCGAACGCATCATTACGATCGGGCGAGGGCAGGGGGACATCAGCATGGCCCTACAGCAGGTTGCGGCGTCGTTGCGATCGCCTGACACCACACGGTCACCAGCCGAGGTGCAGTCCCTGATGGGCACGGCACGCCGACAACTGGCCGCCGTGGCCCACCTCGAGGGCGTGGTGGCGGCAGCGCTCCACGCAGTCAGGGTGACACCGGTTGAGCACATCAGCGTGGAAGTTCTGCAGGGTATCAGTGCCACGGCCCGGGATCAGCTCGCAAACCTTGAGCAGTTAATTGCTGAGGCTCAGGACACCACAACGTCAGTTCAACACCAGGCGGAGCTTGAGCAGATTTGCGCGACGGTGCACACGGCCCTTGACATCCAGGATCGTCAGATCGCTGAACCAGTCGCCTCGCTGAGCATGGTCGTCGAGCAAACTGTCGATGAGATCGCGAAACTAAATCTCGAAAGCATGTTCAACGACCTGACCCAGGCCGCAGGCCGCTTGGCCCAAGGTCACCTGGATGAAACCGTACCCGAGCCATTACTGTCTGAGGGCGTCGCCTTGGCCCGCAGCCTGAACCACATTGCAGCGTTCATGGCCCGTTCCCGCGATGAGCGCCTCAGCACCAACCGGGACCTTGAAGGCTTCGCGCGTGCGGCGTCGCATGACCTGCAAGAACCGCTCCGGATCATTGGAATGTACGCGTCCCTGCTGAGCCAGCGGTACTCCGATGTGCTCGATGTTCAGGGTCAGCAGTATCTCGGCGTGATTCAGGACGCCCTCAAGCGTGAACGCGTGCTGGTGCACGACCTGCTGGAGTTCGCGCGTCTCGGAGCGGCGGAACAACGCCACGTTCAGATTGATGCCGCCGTGGTCGTGGCAGAGGTCATCGACGAATACGCAGCCCTCATCGGTGCCACCGAGACGCTCGTCACAGTCGCCCCACTCCCCACCGTTCACGCCGACCCACTCGAATTCACTCAGTTGTGGCGCAATCTGATTGGGAATGCGCTGAAGTTCCGGCGCGAGGAGGGGCGCCCGGTCATCAGTGTTCGCGTCACCCTCGACGCCGAGGTCTGGCATTTCGTGGTGGAAGACAATGGAATGGGATTTGACCAGAGATACGCCGACCAGGTGTTTGGAATGCTGGAGCGGCTGCAGACTGCCCTGCACTTTGAGGGAAGCGGACTGGGGCTCGCCATCAGTACCAAGATCGTGGAACGTGCAGGAGGCCGGCTGTGGGTGGACTCGGAACTCGGAACGGGCAGCGTCTTCCATTTCACGTGGCCTGTCTCAACGTTGCCAGCAGACTAAGGCGACAACCACGCCGCGAAGGACACCCATGAACGCGTCGTCATGTGCTTTTGGAAGCGAAAGCTTGCCCACGGCCTGACCTGAATTCAGGCGCTGTCACAGTTGATGAACCACACGTCATTGTGTCTTACATGGCAAGGTGACTTGGTTGTACCCAGCGGGTGGTGAGTGCAGTGACCAACGTGATGAGATCCTGGAAATCATTGGGTTTGACGAGATAGTCGTCCGCACCCAGCGTGGCACAGAGCGCCCGATCCCGCTTAGCATCTGAGGTCGTGAAGATCACGACGGGAATGGGAGCGAGAAGCTCATCCTGCTTCACGGCCTTGAGCAGATCGAAGCCGTTCATACGGGGCATATTCAGGTCAAGGAGAATCAGCTGGGGAGATCCAGCAGGCCGCTGGGCATAGGAACCAGAGCGCTGCAGGAAGTCCAGAGCGTCATGTCCATTCTGGGTCACTGCCAGTTCCGTGTCGAGCCCGGTCGCCTCGAAGGCCAGGGTAGCAATAAAGACATCGTTCGGATCATCTTCAACGAGAAGTATCATGCAAACGCTCCTGATGACGGCTGACCAGATGAACAGGCAGCCAGATAGGCGACAGAACTGGCATATACCGAAAATAGCCCCGAACTGACACAGGACTGTCACACCAGCATCTGGCAAGCGAACTGCGGTGGTGCCGGCCGCCTTGAACGACGCCTTGGCAACTCGTGGTGATCACATCGCAGGCACTGCCGGATCCAGAGCGTAGAGCAGTCCCATCGTTCCACACGCCGACACGAGCGCCAGCAACGCGGGTTCAGGTCACGGCGACGGGCACAGGGGTTTCTCGACCTACACGCCCGCATCACAAATCTCCACCACCCGGCGCGCTGCACCGTTCCCACTCTTCATCGTCGTTACCAGCAGAAACAGGCGTTCGAAGTCTGGCGCACAGTGGTACAGGCAGCGGCCTGAACTTCAGGCCGCCTGCCTCTCTGACGCTTCTGCGCAGCCTCAAAGCGAACACCTTGCCACAGCCGTCGGCAACCCGATTCGACTGCAGGAGTCGAGGGCTCTGGTTTCAGGGGGTGGCGCACACCGCCTCGGCCTGTGCCGGAAGGGGTTCAAGGTCGCCGTCTGTGGTGGGCTGCCTGCGCGCCAAACCGTGCACGCGGCCCGTCTGTTTCAGGAGTAAGGTAAAGCACTCACGGGACTCCAGTTGAAACCGTCATCCCCCGAGCAGTGAGTGGTGGGCAGGATGGCGGCCGCACGCTGTCCCTCCTGACTGCGGGAGGCGCTATGACACGCGTGCTCATGGTCAATGGCAACCCCAAACCCCTCGAGCAGTCCTACTCCCTGCGCCTCGGGCACTGTTTCCAGGAGGCCTATCAACGTGACGATGCCACCGCACGCTTCGAGAGCCTCAGGTTGTATGCCGATCACATCCCGCTGATCGATGCCGACATCATGGTGGGCTGGGGCAAGCTTGCGCAGCAGCAGACACTCGATCCCCACGAGGCCCACAAGGTGGGGCGGCTGAGCGACCTGGTGGATCAGTTCCTGGCGGCTGACCTGGTGGCGTTCTCGGTGCCGATGTGGAACTTCGGCTATCCGCCGATGGTCAAGGCGTATATGGACGCGGTGGCGATCGCGGGAAAGACCTTCCAGCACACCGTGCGGGGGCCGGTCGGCCTGACGAGCGGCAAGCGGGCGGTCATTCTCGAGGCGCGGGGCAGCGTGTGGAGTGAGGGTTCCGGTCAGGTACTGGAGCATTCGGTGAGCCACCTGCGGGCCTTTCTGGGGTTTTTGGGCGTGATGGACGTGCAGGCGGTCTTTGCGGAGGGCCTGGGGATCGATCCGAATCAGAACGAGTCGATCTTTGCGGCGGCGGCCGCGCGGACGGAGGTGCTCGCGCAGGCGTGTGCACAGCCGCTGCCGCAGGCCTAAATGACCTGCCCCTGCCTCGGCCTGTGCCGGGAGCGGGGGTTTTTTGATGCCTACACTTGCCGCCGTCGCTCCACCCTCAAGGTGACCGGCAGGTCATGATGTGGTACAGACCACGTGTGGCACGAAAAATCTGTGAGGTCGCTGTAAGGCACAGCGGCCCATAGTCCCAGCGTGAACTGACCCGTTCATCCCTGACCCCCACCGCGCAGACCACTGCCAGTGAACGCCCTTCGCTGATCCTGTCTGATGCCAGGTCAGAACCCCCAGCCCACCCACGTGGCCTGGAAGGAGCCGTCATGCCCAAGCACCTGAAACGCGTTGCCGCCCTCACTGCCCTCACCGCCCTGCTTGCCGCCTGCCAGCAGACCACCGCCCCCCACCCCCAGGCCGCCCTCGTCAAGGTCAACCTCAGTGCCGCCACCCTGCGTCAAACCCAGGGCATGCACGCCCTGGGCTTTACCAGCGACGTCCCCAACGCCCACTACGACGTCACCATCCGTGACAACGCCGGGCACATCGTCGCCTTCAATGGCACCACCTTCGATCCCACCGGGAACGGCGCCACCACGCTCACCCTGGGCCAGGCCAACGAGTTCACGCAGACCCTCCTGCTGCCCAAGGGCACCTACTCCTTCGAGACGAAGGTCAAGGACGACGCCACCAGTGCTGTGCTGCTCGGCTACGGGCCCAGCACCGAAAACCAGGCGTCCGTGGACGCGACCGGCAGCGTGATCCGGCTCAAGTCCCACGCCGTCTTCCAGGGAGCCTCAAGCGCGCTCGCCCCGGCGATGAACCTTGCGGAACTGTACACGGACAGCACCTTCAACCTGAGTCTGAACCTCAAGACAGCGCCCGTGCAGGGCCTCAGCGCGACCGTGCCCACCAGCGACATCGGCCCCGTGACCTACAGCCTGGGCAACAGCACCGATGGCGTGCTGAACGGTGCGGGCAGCAAGATCGGCGTGAACGTGACCGCGCGCGGTACCGCCAGCGATGCCGAACTGAATGTCACGGCGAACTTCTCCGCCTGGGTGTACAACGGCGCGACGGACACCGCCAGTGTTCAGCCGGTGAGCCTGTCGTTCGCCAAGACCATCCAGACGAACATGATGACGATCGACACAGTGATGCCGAGCGTGACGTTCGCACCCGTGGGCACGGCCTATACCAACCAGGCAACGCTGCTGACCGGGAGGGTGACGGACGACGTGCAGGTGCAGAACCTGCGGGTCTACGTGGACGGCAACCTGGTGGCGAGCACCGATTCTGCGGAACAGGTCCCCGGCGTGGCACCAGTCATCACTGATGGAACGGGCGCGTGGACGGCTCCGTGGGGCGCGACGAACGTGGGCACGGCGGACGTGACAGTGATCGGGGAGGACAGCAGCGGGAATGAAACCCGGCTGTCCCAGAGCGTGACGGTGGAGAAGCAGAGCGCCATCGAAATTACACCGGAAGATTACGGGAACTACTACCAGGCATTTGACGTCATGAACGGGGTGCCGCTGACCTTCAAGGTGAATGCGGATGCCAACCAGGGCATGCTGCACTTCAAGGTGTATGGGTACGCGACGGTGACGGCGACGGATCCCAGTGGCACTCCCCTTGCCATAGCCACCCAGTACACTGGATACACGGATTTCTACGGCTTCCCAAGTGGGCAGTACACCTTCACGGTGACGCCCACGCAGGATCAGACGCTGAACATCGAAACCCACTACGACTGAACCAAACCGTATGACCTACCCCGCCCTAGCATCAGCCAGGGCGGGGATGTTCGTCATTATCAGGCCAGTGGGGGCGTGCTCCCGGACTATCGGACAGCTCTGACCCATCACCGCCATGGCTGATGCTGGGACAAGCTGGATTTCCGTTGCTCAGGACGATGGAGCGTTGCTTCATGGAACGTCAGGGCGGCTGGGCCGCTTCCTACACTGAGCCATGGACGCCGCAGAGCTCGAGCAGTGGCAATCTGCGCTCCCCACCGACCGGGATGAACTGGAGCTTATTCTCGAACAGTTACAGGCGGACTGGATCGAGGCCGAGGCGGCCCTGCTCGCAGCCATCCAGCACGGCAGTGGAGATATCATTCATCAGGTCATCACCGTTCTCGGCCAGCAGATCAGGATCATCGAGGATCGCCTGCTGTCATAACCCTGTTTCCAGGGGGGATCAGGATCACTATCATCGGCGAATGAAGCCCACCTCCCTGCGGGTGCTGCTGGTCGATGACAATCCAGTTGATCTCGAACTGGCGCACGCCGCATTCAGTGAACAGTCTGAGCATACGCACTTGACCACCCTGGGGAGCGGGGCGGCCACGCTGACGTACCTCCGTGACCCAGCGCACGCGCGTCCGGACGTCGTACTGCTGGACATCCACATGCCCCTGATGAGCGGCTTCGAGGTGCTGCAGACCATCAAAGGTGATCCAGCCCTGCAGACCATCCCTGTGGTCATGCTGTCCACGTCGGCCAACCCACTGGATACGGAACTGGCCTACCGACTGTTTGCGAGTTCCTACCTGGTGAAGGAAGCCAGCCTCGATGCCTTCCAGAACCAGGTGGAGGCCTTCGTGCGGTACTGGGAGCAGTGTAAAGTCGCGCGTCAGGTCGCGGACTGAGCAGGCGTCGAGTTCCTCATTGGTTCGAACCCATACCGCCCCGGCCGATGTCGGGGTGGGGCGGTGTTCTGTCAGGAGGAACCTGAACCGTGCCGCAACAGCTCGATGCCGTCTCGGATGCGTCCGACCAACTCACGGGGCGGGGCCTCGCTCCACGGCCGGATGTGGTGCGTGACCAGGAATACGAAGGTCTTCCGAGTGATGTCGTCCGTGAAATCTGGCTGGTGAGTGACATGGTGGATGAACGTTCGCAGGTGTTGATCATCGAGGACATGGAGTCTGCCTTTGTTTGCGGCCACGTGGAACGCTTCGAGGCCACGTCCTGCGCGCAGGCGTTGGCGCAGCGTGACCAGGATGCTCGCCTGGGCGCCCCATCGATGGAAGGCGGCCTGGCCGGCTCAGTCAGGCGGGTGCGCGTGGCCCACCCGCTGCCCTGGGACGTTCACGCGGGAGCTGGCAGCGGCACCAGTAGTGCAGGAAGTCATCCACCTGCTTCAGAAACTCGGGGAAGCTGTGGGCTTTGACCCGGTATGAACTGGCGTGCAGGGTATAGGCCAATTTGACATCCATCGGGCTGGCAGACGTCGAGAGCATGACGACGGGAATGTCCTGCAGCATCGGGTCAGACTTCATGACCTGCAGGAGCTCCAGCCCGGACATCAAGGGCATGTTGACATCCAGCACCACCACGTCTGGCATGTCGACTGACACGTCGCACAACGTCTCAAGAGCAGCACGGGCGCTTGTACGCGTCACCAACCGTGCGACCTCCTGGTGCTCAGCGAAGGCAACTTCAGCCAGCTCGATCTCAACGGGATTGTCATCGACGAGCAGAATTCGAAGTCGTTGCATAGGACACCGTACCTTCATTGTTCTTCACCAGTGCGTTTCCGACTGGCCTGTCTTGGTGTAGCAAAACTGCATTTCCGCGTTGTTACAGCCCTTGAGAGCGGGTGGGTGTCGCCTCAGGGTTCGAGTGCTGTTTCGAGTTGCGCCGCCTTTGGGCGCTCTCGCCGTATCCAGACACGACCCATCAGGCTGGGGTCACCTGCAGGATGCGCGGCTGCCAGCTGGTCAGGGCCGCGCCGCGGGCCTCGTGCGGTGCACCGTCCAGCCACACGTCGATATCCTTGCTGAGCTGCAGGGCCGGCCTCCGGTCATGCACGTCGACCAGATCCGGCGTGGACGGCCGCGTGACGATGGTGCAGGACTCCAGTGGGCCATCCGGAGTCTCGACGCAGTTCCACAAGCCCGCGACCAGGAGGGGCTTGGCATCCTGGCGGGCGATCCTAACCTTGGTCTTCACACCCGCGCTGCTGGGTCACTCCCAGAACCTGGCGATCGGGATCACGTAGCGCTGGGTCTGAAACGCGGTGCGGAACATCGGCTTCTCGTGCACGGTCTCGATCCGGGCGTTGAAGGACGCGAACTTTCTGGCCTCGCCCAACCCCATGCCGTGCGGCACCAGGCCCCAGCGGCCGAACGCCGCCTCGAAGCGTCCACCAGTCCGGCGCACGATGCGGAGCGGGTCGGTGGGGCGGATCTCGTGCCGCATGGTCTCCAGCTCCCAGCCCTGACGGCCGAAGACGTCGTTCAGGGTCTCCCAGCCGATCAGGCCGAGGTTATCGTCCGCGCGTCCGCACACGTCCACCCACCTCCACGCCGGTCTTGCTCATGGCCGCATGGTGACGCAGGAAGATTGCTTCCGCCCGAGGCCACGTGCCGCGTTATGTCCAGAATCGCAGGTAGAACGCGAGGAAGACCAGCACAGTCCCTATGTTGGCCAGCAGGCGCGCCCAGAACTGACCGCGAAAGAACAGCAGATCCATGCCGACAATGACCAGTACCATCGCAATAACCAACAGCATCAGTCCCGTCTGGCGTGCCATTGCCCCTCCCGTGGCGAGCGTCGCGCTCGCCCGCACCTACACTGTTTACCTCTCGGATGGGGTGGACATGAACCGCTCCAGAGGGTTATCCCGCTTCGTCCAGTTCCATCCAGGCCAGCGAGGAGAACGCTTCGGCGATCTGGGGCCGCAGATCCCGTTGGGCGAAGCGCTGGAGATCCCTGGGCCAGTATCCGACGTACATCGGCATGGGAGACCGGAGCGGGACGCTGCTCATCCTCAGCAGCAGGCTCGCGCCGTAGTCCTCTCCCAGGCACCGGCGCAGCTCAGTGAGCGCGGCTGGCACCACATCCCAGTCTGCGGGCACCAGCAGCAGCAGCACTGGGCGCGCTTCGTCCATACCAGGAATCTGGGACTGCCAGGATGGGTGGACTCTGCCGGATTGACCTGGAGCCCGCCAGCTTCAGCTGTGAACCGGACGCACCCCATTCAGGGGAGAACAGCATGATGGGATGCCCCGATCCGCCACTTCAGCCATTGACCTCCACTGAGCGCTCGGGGGTCAACTGTGTCCACTGGCCTTCGGAGATCACTTCAACCGTACCGTTCGCCACCTGGATGGCCGTCTGGTCGTCAATGACATAGCAGGGCCCTGGCATCCCGGCTGCCCACCGCTCCGCCGCCGGCAGGGTATTCCCCGGCATCATCGCGTGATCCAGGTGCGGGAAGATCGAAAAGTCAATCACCCCCAGCGTGCGGTCATCCCGCGCCGACGGCCAGTGGACAAAGTCCTCACCGATCCGCGGCGTCATCACCATGCTCCCGGCACTCACTCCCACCCACACGGTCTCGGACAGCGATGGCAGGAGGTCCGCCAGCCCGGATTCCTGCATCCAGTGGCACAGGAACGTGGCGTCGCCCCCATCCACCAGCAGGACGTCGGCGTCCTGAACCCACGGCACCCACCGCTCCCGGCTGAGGCTCGGCAGCGCGGTGAGTTCGAGCACGCCCACCGACTTCCAGCCCAGGCCGCTCATGGTCGCTGGGGTCTGGTCGGTGATGAAGCGCCGGATCGAGGCTGGCCCACACATCGGGTGGCCCCACTGCGCGGTTGGAATACACAGGGCTGTGGACTCCGTGATCGGTTTGCCGAGCAGGCTGGTCAGGGCGCCCTTGATGCTCGGGTTGGTGATGCCGCCGGAGGTGAGCAGTAGTTTCACGGGTTCTCTCCTTGATACGAATTCGACCACTTGGAGCTCAGAACAGTGCTTGGCAGCGCGGTCAAGCCTGCAGGTCGTCTTCGGGATCGATGTCTGCCAGGATCTCGCCCATCGCCTCGCCGATCATTTCCTGCAGGGGTTTGACCTCGTCTTGTCGGGCGTCCACCCCTCGAACTGGACGTCTGGGCGCCGCGTCACGACGACCCGGACATCAGCGTCACTAAGGGCCGGGGACATGGCGTTGGTGAGCCTAGCCTGGAGGAATGTGCCGAGCTTGTCGGCGTTCCACTCGCTCAGGCGACTGGTATTCCTGCCGGTCTTCACCTTGATGGGTGTAAGTGGCACGAAACGGAAGGCCGGTGTTTTGTTCATGGCGTAATTGTGGCACAAGGATTGATGGGGTGTGGGCGCACGTTAACGCTCTTCCCAGTCTCAGGCGGCGCCTGAGTCCTTCACATGGATCAGCATCCCGCTCTGCGCCTCGGGGGCCGTGCAGAACCCGGAGTTGACCGCGTCCAGCATGCCGAAGAACTGCCGCTGGTGGGCACGCTCCACGCGGGAGTCCTGGCCATCGGGCAGGGGCGTGAGCACGACCGTCCTGCGCAGGGGCTCGTAGTCGTCCCGCAGGCCGATCAGCCGGGAGGCGGAGAGGTTCACCGGTTGCCCGTGCCAGTCGTCGAGGTGCCAGACCTCGTCGTGCTCGAGGAGGTGGAAGGCATCCGGCAGGCGGTCGATGCTGCCGCCGCCGAAGTGCCGCGCACTGGTGAACGGGTCGCCGCTGTCCAGGCTGACGGTCTGGCCGTCCAGCTTGATCACGAGGATGACGCTCATGCGGACACCTGCTCTTCCAGTGCCTGGGCTTGGGCGTCCTCGCGGAACCAGCTGATGCCCAATCCGACCTGCTCGCCCCGGTACACGGCGTCCACCTCATACCGACCTTCCTCGTCCCGGTGGACGTGCAGTTGCACTTCATCGCCGTTCACGCGCGGCTCCCGGCGTACTGGGCGGTCTGCAGGCGAGCGCGGGCGGTGTCCAGCTGGGCCAGGGCGGGCGGGGTGGGTTCCGGATCCAGCAGGGCGTGCGGATCGATGTCCACCTGGAAGGTCATGTGGCAGGCGCCGATGCCCTCTACCAGTCGGGAGACCATGGGGCCGGTGCGGTTTGTTTTCCGGATAGGCGTGCCCTCGGCGATGTACTGTGCGGCGTCCACCAGGGCTTCCTCGAAGCTGTAGGAGGTGCGGTGGCATTCGGTGCTGTCGAACCAGTAGGTGATCAGGGTGCTGCACTCGCGCAGGCTGACCGTGACGGGTGAAGCAGCAAATCCTGCAGATGATCGACCCCAGCCGAACCACCGACCCCATGCGGTATCCATGGTTGTTGAGCTTGGGTGCTACCCTCGCCGTCACCACCTCTCCGGTCGGACAGGCCCTGATGAACGCGACGGACACCGCCGTGTGCAGGGTTGAGAAGCGTTGCGTTTCGCTTGGGTCAGCCTGGGGTCTTCTAGGGTGAAATTCCCGGTTTTGAGTGCTGCTTGAAGACATTTTCAAGACATCGATCGAATCGATTGTCAACACCTTGATACAACTGCTGCCCTGACTAAAGCAAACAGGCAGCCATTTAGAAAATAGGGGCGATGTATTAAGAAGGTGATTTTTTATATTGTCGAATAGTAAGTGGTGCATTAATATCGCTTCATGGTCTCCCGATAGTGAACGTACCCCTGCAGGGAGTGGACGCGGCCCTTCTCAGCCGCGTCCTGGATGCCAGCGTCAGTGGTGCTGTACTCGCCGATGCCCGTCAGGACGACGTCCCCCTGATCTACGTCAACCCAACCTTTGAACACCTGACCGGGTACAGTGCCGCCGAGGTCATCGGGCGTAACTGCCGCTTCCTGCAGGGTGAAGATCGTGATCAGTCCGCCCGGCATGACTTGCGCCACGCCATCGCCACCGGGCAGCCTGTCACCGCCATCCTGCGGAACTACCGCAAGGACGGGTCGCTCTTCCTGTGCGAGGTCACCCTGAGTGCCCTGCGCGACGAGGACGGGCAGGTGACGCACGTCATGGGGTTCCAGCACGACGTCACGGCGCGGGAGGCGGCGCGCTGGGAGGCCTCACAGGCGAGCCAGCGGTTGCTGGCCACCCTGAACAACCTGCCAGACCCGTTTATCTCGTGCGACCGGAACCGAACCGTGACCTATGCCAATGCAGCCGCGGCGGCCAGATTCGGGCACCCGCCCAGTGAGATCATCGGTCAGCCGTTGGCCGTCCTCAGCCCGGACGCCGTCCTCACCCCGACCAGCCAGGCCGCGGCGCGGGTGCTGGAGACCGGCGTGACCGAGCACATCAGCATGCACTCCGATCTCCTCGACCTGGATCTGGAGGCCACGGCGTACGCCATCAATGACGGCGTGGCCGTCCTGATGCGCGACGTCACCGCTGAGCGCCATGCTCTGCAGGAAGCCCGGGAAAGCCAGGAGCGCTTCGCAAAGGTCTTCGCGGCCAGTCCGCTCGCCATTGCGGTCACCCGCCTCCGCGACGGGCAGTTCATCGAGGTCAATCCCGCGTTCTCGCACCTCAGCGGGTACACGCGGGAGGAGGTGATCGGCCGCACCTCCACAGACCTGCAATTGTGGCCGGAGCCCGGCGAGCGCACCGAACTGGTGAGTGTTCTACAGCAACGTGGAGCGTTGATCGACCGCGAGATGGTGTTCCGGGTGAAATCTGGGGAGCTGCGCGACACTGTTACCACCATCTTGCCGATCACGCTGGCGCGTGAGGAGTGCATGCTCAGTATGGTGCGCGACGTGAGCCAGGAACGCCGCGCCCAGCGGCAGCTGGAGGCCAGCGAGCAGGCTGCCCGCCACGCGGCCGCGGAACTCCAGCGCACCCTGGATCAGTCCCCCGATATGATCGTCTCCGTGGACGCGCAGGGCCGCTTCCTGGGAGTCAGTGCTGCATCGGAGCGGCTGCTGGGCTACCCGCCACACGTCATGTCCGGTCGGCCATACCTTGATTTCGTTCACCCTGATGACCGGCCCCGGACAGTGCAGGTCGTGACTCATCCCGACACGCTTGGAGAGAACGGCATCTTTCAGAACCGCTACGTCCACCGTGACGGCTCACTGGTGTGGTTGGAGTGGAGTTCCGTGCAGTTGCTCGATGGCGTGGTCTACGGCGTCGCGCGCGACATCACCGCCCGACGGGCAGCAGATGAGGCCCAAGCCTTCCTGGCGGCCATCGTCCAGGCCAGCCCAGACGCCATCATTGGCCTCTCGCTCGACAGCATCATCCAGTCGTGGAACGGCGGCGCCGAGCGCATGTACGGCTATGCGGCCACCGAGATGATCGGGCAGCGCATCACCGCGATCGTGCCCCTGGAACTGGCGGAGGAACAACGCGCCCTCCTGGCCCGCGCGGCCCAGGGCGAATACTCGCCGTCGATTGAGACCACCCGGCTGTCGCGGGAGGGGCGTGGTATCCCCGTGCAGCTGAGCATCGCGCCGATCTTCGACAGTGAGGGTACCGTCGTGGGCGTGTCGAAGATCGCGCACGACATCTCTGGGCGCCGGGAAGCGGAGCGGCAGATCCAGCAGCTCAACATCACCCTGCAGCGCAAACTCGAGCACCTGACCGGCCTGCACAAGATCGACGCGGCGATCACGTCCAGTCCCGACCTCTACATGACGCTGGGCGTTGTGCTGGACGAGGTCGTGGCCCAGGTGGAGGTGGACGCCGCCACGGTACAACTGCTCGACACGCATGCCATGACCCTGACCTATGCCGCCACACGCGGCTTCACAGCGCCCCTACCCCAGGAGCCGGCGACGCGGCTCGGCCAGGGTCTCTCCGGCCGGGTGGCCCTGACCCGCGAGCCGGTGATCGTCAACGACCTGCGCGCTGCAGCACTTCCCGCCATCCGACAGGCCTGGGCAGACCGTGAAGGCTTCTGTGCGTACGCGGCCGTGCCACTGAGCGCCAAGGGCAAAAGCCTTGGGGTTCTTGGAGTCTTCCGTCGTCAGCCATTTGATGAGGCCACGGACTGGCTCGCGACGCTGCAGATCCTCGCGGGACAGGCGGCCATCGCTGTTGAGAACACGCAATTGTTCCTGGGCCTCGAACGCAGCAACCTGGAACTGGGTCTCGCGTACCAGGAGACCATTGAGGGTTGGGCGCGCGCCCTGGATCTGCGTGACAAGGAGACGGAAGGGCACTCCCGGCGGGTCACCGAGATGACCGTCAGGCTATGCCGCGCCCTGGGGGTGGCGGGCGTGGATCTGGTGCATGTCCAGCGCGGCGCGCTGCTGCACGACATCGGGAAGATGGGCATCGCGGACGCGATCCTGCTCAAACCGGGGCCGTTGACCGAAGAGGAATGGGTGGAGATGCGGAAGCACCCCGGGTACGCGGTGGAGCTCCTGTCCCCGATTCGCTTCCTGCACCCGGCGATGGACATTCCTCAGTATCACCATGAGAAATGGGACGGCAGCGGGTATCCACATGGCCTGCGGGAAACGGCGATTCCGCTGACAGCGCGGGCGTTCGCGATCGTGGATGTCTACGACGCGTTGACCAATGATCGCCCGTACCGGCAGGCGTGGAGCCGCACGCGCGCCTTGACGCACCTGCAGGATCAGGCGGGCCGTCACTTCGACCCCGAGATCATTCGCACCTTCACAGCCATGATGCAGGTGGACGGCTGATTACGCTGCTGAGCCAGCCACGGTCACGACCCTTGTAGGCTCGTCAGTCGCTGGCGTCGGAGTGGGCGTTTACTCGGCGGTTTCGGGGCAGGGCCAGCGAGCGCTCAGGGCTAGACGTAAATCCTACAGTCAGCAGTCAGTACGTTCCACCTAGGGCGATCTGTTCAGTGCGGCCTGCGGGATCGGGAGCGTAGCAACCTCTGGGTGAACGCGGCCGGGAAAGAAGATGCTCGTGTCCTTTCCTGGAAGCGAGCACTGCACATCCTGGGGTGTCAGTCGAACATGGTCAGGTGATCGACGAGCTCGACTTGTGACGGAGCTGACGCAGTGGGTTCAGCCTGTCGACCTCATCCAGGCAGCCTGCTGTACCGCCAGAAGTCCACAAACGCGTTGATCCGCGCCTGTAGGACATCCATCCCGGACGACTTGACCAGCACCGCACTCGCATGGCCCTGGTACGCCCTGGCCACCTCGGTCGGATCGTCCGTACCGCTCAGGACCACCACAGGGAGGCGACGCAGCACCGGATCTCGCTTGAGGTCAGCCAACACCTCCAGCGCAGGACGACCCTCCAGATGGAGATTCAGCAGCACGGCATCTGGGAGCGAGGATCCGGGCGTCTGGAGAAGGGTGAACAGCTGGTCGGCGTTCGGAATGATGTCGAGCTGTACCGAGTCGGTATGCGGAGCGAAGACGTCCTCCATGAGTTCCGCAGCGCTGGCATCGTCCTCGACGAGGAGGACCTTCAGGACGCGGGATTGGATAGCCACCCTGGGATGGCTGTCTGCATCGGGCATGCCACACAGTAATTGCCCGACTCGCCCACGGGCCTTACCGCTGGGTTCATGAAGTATTGCTGTGTGGCACGGTGCCGGGGGTTCAGTTCAGTTTGCGGAGACGGACCGGGGTGCAGTTGCGCACCCAGTAGTTCACGAAGGCGTCGATCTGCTCGATAAAGCGCTGGAAGTCCACGTCCTTGATCAGATAGGAACTCGCGTGCAGGCTGTAGGCCCGGTCGATATCGCCCGTGTCACTGGAACTGCTGAGGATGACGACCGGGATCGCCCGAAGTCTGGGATGGTCTTTGAGCTGGGCGAGGACGTCGAAGCCGGTCAGGCCGGGCATGTTGAGGTCGAGCAGGATCACGTCGGGGAGCGTGGTGTCGGGAGCGTGGAGGAAGGACAGGGCGCGCTCGCCATTGGCGCAGGTATCGATGATGACGGCCCGCTTGTGGCCGGTGAAGGCCTCGCGGGTCAGTTCGCGGTCGGTGGGGGCGTCATCGACCAGCAGTACCCGGAGGGGTCGTCCCATGGAGAGCGTGTGGACAGCGGGGACGGTATCGGGCATTTCCTGAGTTTAGCCTGGACGGTGAATCTCCTTTTATCCACGTCAGAGTTGGCTGCATGGTTTTCCTGGGGTGGGCTGACGAAGGAATGGGCTGAGCTGAGCACGCTGCTGTTCGTGCAGAACGGCGAAGGGTACTTCAGCTGCACCGGCACCCTCCTCACGCCGACCGTCATGCTCACGGCCGGGCACTGTGTGGAGGGCGCCGGCGGCCAGGCCAACGATGAAACGTGGGTGCGTTTCGACGAGGACGCCATCAGCGACTACTTCGTGCCCACCTCCGCATGGCTGGCAGCGAACTGGATCCGGGCAACGCAGGTCATCCCTCACCCCATGTACGACGATTACTCGGCGTTTCCCAATACCTTCGATGTGGGCCTGGTGATCCTGAGTCAGCCTGTGACCAGGACGACCTACGGGCGCCTGCCGCCCCTCGGGTACTTCGACACGACGCCTCAGGCAACGCTCAAGGCACAACGGTTCGAGCCGGTGGGGTATGGCCTGCTGGGGAAGGCGCCGCCCACCAGCAACAAGCCCATTCCGGATGATTACGCTCGCTACAAGGGCCTGCAACGGTTCATTGAGGTCAGCAGCACGACGAGCGGAAGTCAGAGCGTGAAGCTGACCAACAATCCTGGGGCTGGGAATGGCGGGGGCGGCACGTGCAACGGGGACTCTGGGGGCCCAACGCTGTTCAACAACACCAGCGTCGTGGCCGCCGTGAATTCGTTCAGCGTGACGCCCAACTGCAAGGGCACAGATTTCATGTTCCGGATGGACACGGCACTGGCCCAGAACTTCGTGACGCCCTACCTGAAATAACGGCAGCTCGAGTGCCCCGCCTCTGGGAGTCGCCAGGGCGGGGCACTTCAGCTGATCACTCCACTTGGAAGCTCAACACTCGTCAATCGGCGGCCTGACGGATCACCTGACACCGCCGCCAGTACCGCACGAAATCCTCCACCTCCCTCAGAAAAGACGGGAAGCTCGTCTCCTTGACCAGGTACGAACTCGCGAACAGGCTGTACGCCAGCTCGACATCCGCCGGATTGGTCGACGTCGACAGCATCACCACCGGCATGTTCTGCAAAATGGGGTCACTTTTGATGGTTCGCAGCACCTCGAACCCGCTCATCAGGGGCATGTTGACATCCAGCACCACGACGTCCGGACGCTCGGCATGTGGATCGCGCAGACACGCCAGGGCCGCCGCGCCGCTCTGCCGGGTGGTGAGGGACACGTGGTTCGCGTACTCACTGAAGGCCTCGCGGGCCAGATCCAGATCGACCGGATTGTCATCGACCAGCAGGACGCGCAGGGAAGGAGGCATACGTGCGGAGATGATAGGGGGTCAGGGTTCACCTGTGGCGGCGTCACCGTGGGTCAGGTGCTGCTCGACGATCTGGATCTGCTGGGCGAGGGTCGTCAAGACCTGCTGAATGACCTCCCCGGTGCCGAGCCGCACGGCCGCGGTGAAGGCCACCTGCGCCTCCAGCCAATCCGCCTGCAACTGTTCGAGGATGACCATCAGGTCGTCTCGGTTCGTGGGGAGTGAAGCTCGCCACCGGTCGAGCTCGGCTGTATCCATGCCCGAGTGTAGGGAGTGCCGCAAGCACGCAAGGGCTACATGAAGCAACGCTCCGCCCGCACTACACCGCTCCTCGTCCCCACCGTCAGACAGGGCAGGGCCAATGACCGTGTCGGGCAAGGACGCTGTCCCCGAATCGCTCCAGCTGGGCGTTAATCCCAGGGTGAACCGGCCATCCATCCGCCTAAACTGAGCCCATGACCGAGTCACCCGAAGGTGAAGGGCCGCGTGCGCTCAACCCCGCTGCCGAACGTCATGCCGCAGTGTCGGCCCGTCATCACGTCGGGGCGGCGGGATTCGCCCAGGCCGAGGCCCTCGAACAGATCATTAGTGCCGGCCGCGAACAGATTGCCCTGACCCAGTCGCTCCGGCAGGTGGTGATCACGACGCAGACCCAGCTCCGGGACGCTGCGGACAAGTTCGACACGGAGCAGGCGGAGTTCCATGCCGGCAAGCTGCAGGAGGTCGTCAGGTCAGGCCACGCTCAGATCGAGGCGGCAGACCATCTCCGGTTGGCCATCCAGAGCACCCTGACGAGCGTGCGGGGCACCCCGCTGGAGGACATCAGTGCCGGGCTGCTGACCACCCTGGGCACCCTGGTGCAGCAGCAGGCCAAGTCACTTGAACACCTCATTGTCACGGCCATCAGCGAGACCACAAACGCCGAGCAGATCAGGAAGCTGCAACTGGTGAGTGCCGATGCAGCGCTGCGATCTGAAGCGGTGGAGCACGAGCGCACGGAGCGGGAACTGGTCAACCTGGAACATCTACAGACCCAGACGTTGACGCGGATCCGCCAGCTGGAAGCGGACGGTCAGAGTCACGCCGACCAAAAGGGGCAACTGGAGGACGCCGCCGAGAGTTCGCAGCGCACGATCGAGGTGCTTGAGGCCGCCGAAGTTCGGGATCTGGCGCAAATTGCCGACCTGGAGGCGCAGGAACAGGGGGCAGGTGAGCGCCGCGCGGAGCTGGAGGGGGCGGCCGCAACGAACCAGGAACGCATCGAGGAGCTGGGTGGCGTGCCAGCGGGGCAGACGTCAGTGAAGCGAGATCCTCAGGAAGACGCGTAGGGAGCGGAGGCTCCTGGCTGACAGAAAAAGCCCTGCCCTTGCGTTAGCCAGGGCAGGGCGGTGCAGGGTGTTCAGGATTCAGCGGGGGGGTGCCGTGGTACGCGTGGTATCGGTCGTCACGACCCGCGTGGGTTCCGGACGCCGCAGTCCGGCCAGGCCCGCGAGGCCGAGCAAGCCCAGCCAGCCCCAGTCGGTGCCACGCCTCTCGGTCGTGGTGACAGTGGTCGGAGCGGCGGTCGTATCTGTCGTACTGGTGTCAGCCGGCGTGGCAGTCGTACTGGTGTCCGCAGGCGTGGTCGTATCCGTGCTCTGCGCCTGAGCGGACACGGGGGCGATGGCCAGAGTCAGGGCCAGGAGCGTCATACGTGTTTTTGTCGTCATGTCCGAAGCCTGTCACGCCAATCGTGCTGTACGTGATAGTTCCGGCAAGATGACTGGGCGAGCATTGTGGCAATCCTTACAACTAATTCATCGTTGGCAGGGCGCGTGCTGGACCGCCGCCTTGCTCGTGCGCCAGAAGCAAAGCAATGAAGCGTCCTCACGGTCTGTGCTACAGGGGTGGGGACGCGCTTGAGTGTGCTGGCAACACGCGCAGCCGTCAAGGCGACGCGCTTATGCCCTGCACGATCAAGGCGACGAACAGGATGTGCGCCAGCACCATCAGCGCGATGATCAGCCAGGGAGGCGCATCACCGAACGGAAAGGGGGGCAGATCCTTCGACATCAACGGATCGTGCCACGGAATGATCTCTCTCCATCTGACTAACCGGACAGATAAAGGCAGGCGCAAGTCGTCCGCTACATGGGCCTGGGATCCAGCAGCTGGTGCTTGAAGCTGGGTTCGAAGTCGGCGTCCGTCGCTGGGCGGCCCAGGGCGTTGTCTCCGCCACCAGGGTTCACAGACACGGGAGGCAGCGGGGCCGGGTCATCTCCGAAGACTTTCTGGACGCCGCCTCGATGAAGGCCATTACACTCCCCACCCCGGCTCGCCTCTAGCATCTGGGTATGACCAACCGCCCCGGCCTCCTGCTGCATGTGCCCGGCGACTGGGACGTGGTTCCCGACGCGCTGATCGAGTTGCGCCGGCACCTCAGCGACGAGTACGGGGCCACGCTGGAGGTGCGCCCGGCCACCGGATACATTGCCACGCCCATGCCGCAGTACACCGGGGAGTGGTCTCACATCGTCGTCAACGAAATACGCTCCTTGATTCACGCCGCCTTTTTCACTCTGGATTGGCTGGATCTGGAGGATGTGGGGTGAGCATTCAGGCCATCCGCCCTGTGGCCGACACCACGCGTCAGGACCGGCTGTTTCAGATCTTCCAGGAACCGTGGTCACTCGTGGAGGAGGAAGCCACGCCCGCTGGTGAGGTCACCCTCCTGCGCGCGGGCGGTCGAACCGGGTACCGGGGCCAGGTCGACTTGGCCAACTGAAGCCTGCCGGACGTGCCGAGGGTCGCGCTGCCCAGGCACGTGGCCTTCCTGGCCCGCTGGCCGGGCCGCAGAGGGGTTGTGGTCGCAGCGAGTTACCAGGACGATGCTGGAGCCTGGCACACCGCGCCCACGGATGACGTGCTGCTCCTGGCGGCCGTCTGGGAACGGCAGGGCGATCACTGTGAGGACGGTGGGCTGGCGCACCGCCATGATGGACGGTGGCGGGGTGGATCTCGCTCAGAGACACTCCAGTGCCCGCGCGGAGGCGTCCTACACTGCTGGGCGCACTATGCAGCGCACCGAACTCCGCACCGAACGCCTTCTCCTCCGCCCGTTTCGGGCCGGGGATGTGACTGCCGCCCTGGCGTATCGGAATGACCCGGAGTTCGCGAGGTTTCTGCCCCACATCCCGCAACCCTTCACGACACGGGACGCAGAACGGTTCGTGGCGCAGAACATGTCGGAACCGTGGACAACATCGCCCACGTTTGCGGTGGTGTTGGATGGAGTACTCATCGGAACGGTCAACCTTAAAGTGGATTCGAGCAGGCGCAGCGGGCTGCTCGGCTATGCAATTGGACGGGCATGGTGGGGTCGCGGCCTCGCCACGGAGGCCGCGTGGGCAGTGATCACCTGGGCGCGCGAGGCGTACGGCCTGACCCGCGTCTGGGCCGAGGCAGATGCGCAAAACCTGCGCTCACAGCGGGTTCTGCAGAAGCTCGGGATGCAGTACGAACACTTCAGAACCTCGGAGGCTGTGCGCCCTGACGGAACGCCCATCAACAGTGTTCGATACGGCCTCACGTTCAGCGAATGACGACTCCCGTTTGAACCCCAGGGCAACCATTCCTAGCCGTTCGCAGGTGCGAGTCGGCGTTTCTGTGCGGCGCGGCCTTGACGATGGACGCTGGTCTGGGCGTGGTCGACCAGCCACACGTGTCCCAGCCTTCCCCGTGCCAGAGCTCATGTACCGCAGTCGGAGCCTGGCCCATGGCACTCCGCATCGAGCGTCCCTGCGGGTGCCTGGCGCTCCAAGGGCAATGGAACCATTCCGCTGTTGATGCACATGTATTCGTGAATCGGTCTGGCAAACAGTTCAACTTATCCATCTCATCGTGCAACGGCTTCAGTCAGCATTGCGCCGAAACGTGCTCACCGCGCCTAAATCCTTCAGCCCATCACCACGGGTTCACCGAGAATCTCAGCAACCGGGGAACACCTGACAGGCCGGTCAGGCTGCCTCAAGTGCTGCTGCCGTGTCGAGGACGCACCTGTCAGGTTCACGCGAGAACCGATTCCTACACTGAACAGAAGATGGGAGACGCCACACATCATCAGTCCTGACCATCCAGCGAAATCCTGGCACTTCTCCTTGCGTCTCCAGGTGCTCCTGTCGCTGGCCTGCAGCGGCCTGATCCTGATGCTGACGGTCTGGTGGGGCATGCCCAGCCTGGTGATCCAGCCGTTCGATCAGCAGGAGATCCGCGGCATGGACGAGGACACCCGACGGGTCACCTCGGCCGTCCAATCCGAACTGACCAATCTCAGTTATGCCGTCCTGAACTGGTCGGACTGGGATGAAACCTATGCCTACGCACGCCGTCCTGATCCGGCGTTCATCGCCGCAAACGTCATCGACGGAACGTTTGAAGGCCAGCGCCTCAACCTCATCATGATCCTGAACCGGCAGGGCCAGCTGATCAGCGCCCATGGCTTTGACCTGGACAGCAAACGGCAGATATCCGTAAGCGCCCAGGGACGAGCGTTCCTGCGTCAGTTTCCGGCGCTGCAGGTTCGCGACCTGTCCACCCATGTGGAAGGCATCGCGGCGCTGCCCGGTCAGGTTCCCTGGCTGCTGGCCTCCCGCCCCATCCGCACGAGTGACGGCACAGGCCCCGTGACCGGCACCCTCGTGATGGGACGCCTCCTGTCACCGACGCTGCTCAGTGACCTCAAGCGGGATCCGCACCTTCGGCTCACCGTGCAGGCTGGAACGGGGCTCCCCGCCTCTGCCGCCCTGGCCAAGGTTCTTGTCACGACGCCTGACGCCTCCCGCATCCAGGGCCGCAGCACCCTTCCAGACCTCAGTGGACGTTCCTCCGTGACCTTGACGGTGGCCACGGATCGCCCAGGACATGCCAATGGGGTGCGCGCCGCCCGCGTGCTGTTGGCGTGTGTGCTGACCGCCGTGCTGCTGCTGACCCTCCTGAGCATGATCCTGGTGGAGACCCTGGTGCTGCGCCCGCTGGCCCAGTACCGCGGGCAGGTGCGGCACCTGATGGCGGGGCAGCTCACCCAGCGGTTCACGGTCAGGGGACGGAACGAGCTGAATGCCCTCGGGCAGGCGCTGAATGCCCTGCTCGACCGCACGGAGCACAATCAGGAGCAGGTACAGCATCAGGCGACGCACGACGCGCTCACGGGCCTGCCCAACCGGCTGCACCTCCACCGTGAATTCCAGCGGCTGTTTGACTGCAACGAGCCGTTCGCGGTGGCCCTGCTCGACCTGAACAACTTCAAGGCCATCAATGACACGCTGGGTCATGAGGTCGGGGACGAGGTGTTGCGTGCCGCCGCCACCCAGCTCCAGGCGGCATTGCCACGAAATGCCTTCTGCGCCCGGCTGGGAGGGGACGAGTTCGCCCTGCTCCTGCCCGGCATCGTGACGAGTGACCAGGCCGTCACCCAGGTGAGCGACATCCTGGCCTGCTTCAACCAACCGTTACAGACCAGCGCCGCCAGTCTTCACGTCAAGGCCAGTGCCGGCACGACCCTGTGGCCCTCGGACGCCTCAACCGCCTCCATGCTGATGCGGTATGCCGACCTGTCGATGTACCGTGCCAAGGCCCTGCAGTGTGACGTGCAGCCGTACAGCGTGGTGATCTCGGACGCGATGGAGCGTCGCAACAGCCTGGAACGTGACCTGCACGGTGCGGTCACCCGTGGGGAACTGTGGCTGGCGTATCAGCCACAGGTGAACCTCATCACGAGTGAGGTGGTGGGGTGTGAAGCGTTGGTGCGCTGGAACCATCCGCAGTTCGGCGCGGTGCCCCCGGGGACGTTCATTCCCATCGCCGAGGAACGTGGCCTGATCCACCAGATGGGCACGTGGATCCTGCGCAGCGCCTGTGCGCAGGCGGCCGAGTGGGCCCACTCGGGCCGCCCGACCAAAGTCTCGGTGAATGTGAGTGCGGTTCAGCTCCAGGATCCAGCCTTTCCTGACCTGGTGGCCCAGGTGCTCCGGGATACGGGCCTGAGCCCATCGCTGCTGGAGTTGGAGGTCACGGAAACGGCTGTGCTTGTCGACTTGCAGGCCGCCGTTCAGCATCTGACGCGGGTGCGGGCGTTGGGCGTCAGTGTGGCGCTTGACGATTTCGGTACTGGCTACGCCAGCCTGGAACTGGTGCGGGAACTGCCGCTGGATTACCTCAAGCTCGACCGGTCATTCGTGACGGACGCCGTGAACGATGCCCGCCGGCAGGTGATCGTGTCGGCCGTGATTCAGCTCGCCCATAGCCTCGGACTGGACGTGATCGCTGAGGGCGTGGAACACCACGCGGAGCGTGAACTGCTGCTGTCCTTCGGCTGCACCGTGGGGCAGGGCTATCTGTTCGCACGGCCGCTGGCCGCGCTGGATGTGGCGCTGCTGTTGCCCGGCACCGGATCGCTTCGTCCGGCATGACCCAGCATCTCAGAGGGCAACCTGAGAACGATACCGGCCATGCGTGCCGCGGCCGACACCGGTCACCGGTACTTCTGATCACTGACGATGCAGCTCAGGCTGGTTCATTGCTGCAGGCACCGCCTTCGAAGTGTGTAACGCCGGCGATCCGGCACGTCCAGGTTGGTGTGCCCCGCAAGTCATACGGCTGGGCTGAGCCACGGGGTAGCATTGACCTACCGGGCCGTGCGCGACCGTCTGTCCCAAGCTTGGGACAGACGCACCAGCATTGTCACCTCCAGGCACTCGCGCTGGAGGAGGTCACGCGTGGGCACCGCGCGCTCCAACCTGTCCCTCAGCTTCCTGACCATGAGCCCTGAGCATAAGGCCGGGCACCGCAGTCACGACGTCCAGACCGCCCAGGCGCCGCGCCAACCCACCGCCGGAGGTCTGGTACGGGCACGCGCGGTACTGATGGCGGCGTGGCAGCTGGAGGGGGAAGGTGACCTGACCAACTTGCGTCCCGTAACTGGCAGCGCCGCTCCGGTCAGTGCGTGGCAACTGCGCGAGCACCTGCGCGCTGGGGCCTACGGCAGCTGACGGGCAGGACGGGGGTGGCCGGGGCGAGGGCATCGCCAACCAAGCCTGGATCAATCACAGTGACAGTTTGTGCTGGTGTCTGTGAATGGTCTCGGTGCCGCGATGCCAGCATGCTGTTGCTGTTGCAGCAGTGCGCGCTCCAGCAGAAGCCGGTGCTGTGACCTGAGTCGGGCCTGGATCGTGTCTACAGGATCGAAGCTGGTCATGGGCCTGTCTAGCGCCTCCCCGACGATTCCTTGCCATGTTTCGGCCTCGCCCTGATCCATGCAACCACGAGGCGACTCGGCCCGAGATGGCTCAGCCAGTGCCCGTCCGGCCGCCAAGATGCACGGAGTTCTTCAGAAGCGAGCGCAGTGGCAGCTGGCCGCTCAGTACGATCGCTGATCCGACGGTAGTCTGACGCTCAGGACACTCCTGCCGTCTCCGCAGGGACAGCCAGTACCGCTTGACCAGCGTCAGGTGTCAGAAGTGCCCACGCTTCCCAAGAAGGAGAACCCATGCCGCCGGTCACCCTCAAGGATGTCGCGCTCCACGCCGGCGTCTCCTATCAAACCGTGTCCAATGTCCTGAACGGTCACCCCCACATCCGTCCCGCCACCAAAGAACGCGTCCTGGCCTCGATCGCCGCGCTCGACTACCACCCCAACCACGCCGCCAAGGCCTTCCGGGAAGCACGCACCACCACCCTCTGCTGCGCGTTCTACGGGCACAATCCCGATGAAGTCAACGACCCGTACCGCAATCTGGTGCAGTCCGCGTTTATCGCGGAGGCACAGGCTCACAGCTACAGCGTCACCACCGCGTTTATCGGCCAGGACGGCGATCTCAGTCCCCTGCGCCAGCGCTTTTTGCAGCGCCATTTTGGCGGCGTGGTGATCGTCGGCACCACCCTCATGCTGCCGCAGTGGCAGACGATTCAGCAATGGATGCTCCCCGCCGTGCTCTTCGATCACTCCCTGCCAGGCGCGCTGACCGTCAGTGCTGACTACCCTGCGGGCATGGCCGCACTGGTGCAACATCATGTCTCGACTGGACGTCGTCGCCTCGCGCTCATCATGCCCCAGGGTGATCCTGGCAGTACGTCCGTCGGTCGGCGCGAGGGGTTCAAGGCGGCGTGTGCAGCCGCTGGTGTGGAGGGATGGATGGTCGATGGAGACTGGTCATATGAGTCCGGGTACCGCGCCATGCAGGCGCTCTGGGCCAGCAACCGGCGGCCGGATGCGGTGCTCGGTGGGAACGACCGCATGGGTGCGGGCGCATTGCGGGCGGCCCACGACCTCGGGGTGGGTGTCCCAGACGAAGTGAGCATCAGTGGCTTCGATGATTTTGAGTTTGCGCAGTTCACCACGCCGAGTCTCACGACCATCCAGATTCCGCATGGCGACATGGCCCGGTACGCGGTTCGCACCGTGATTGGTCTGCTGAAGGACGGTTCGCCGACGTCGCGCGTCTTCCTGGGGTCACTGATGGTTCGCGAGTCGGCCTGAGCTGTCGGGCCGGGATTCCTGGATTCGTGACGGACGGCCACGATCCTGCCTACACGCAGCGGGCAACTGGCCGGCCGCAGAGACGCCGCTGCACCTCCGATCACACGCGCCGCTGACGGTGGATCTAGCCATCCTCGCTCCTCAGCGCCCGCCCCTGAACGACTTGGCGTTGTCCCGTCCCCGTCCATCCCGTACGCTGAACCCATCCACGCTGGGCCCACACCCAGGTGCCGCTTCCACCGCACGGGGTGGCCTGCTGGCATCTGCCTCCCCTGCACGCCAGCGCCAGGAGCCCCATGGCCACAGACCCCTCAGCCCCCGCCCCCGCCCCCGCCCCCGCCTCCGTCGACCTCTACAACGCCGCCTATGGCCAGTACTCGGCTGACGCCCAGCAGGCCGTGCGCGCCGCCACCTACGGCCAGGATCTCGGCCAGACCGGCTGGATGACCGCCGATGAACTCCAGCACTTCAGTACCCTCCTGAAGCTCACGCCCACCTCCCAGGTGCTGGAGGTGGGCAGCGGTTCCGGCGGCCCGGCCCTGCACCTGGCCGACACCGTGGGCTGCACCATCACAGGCCTGGATGTCAATGCCTTCGGGGTTCGCACGGCCCAGGAACAGGCGGCGCAGCGGCACCTGGACGACCGGGCGCAGTTTCAGGTGATCGACGCCGGCCAGGCGCTCCCGTTTGACCCGGACAGCTTCGATGCCGTGATCTGTAATGACGCGGTGTGTCACATCCCGGGGCGGGCTGGGCTGCTCGCGGAGTGGTTCCGGGTGCTGCGTCCGGGGGGATTGATGCTGTTTACCGATGCGATGGTCATCACGGGGGTGGTGTCGCATGAGGAGATTGCGCGGCGGTCCTCGATTGGGACGTACTTCTACCTGCCACCGGGGGAGAATGAGCGGCTGATCGGGGAGGCGGGGTTCGAGCTGGTGGGGCGGGAGGATCGGACGGCGGCGGCGGCGGCGATCTCGGGGCGGTGGCACGACGCGCGGGCGTCGCACCGTGACGCGTTGCTGGCCACGGAGGGGGAGGCGCAGTTTGCTGGGCTTCAGGCGTTTTTGTGGTGTGTGCACACGTTGACCGCAGAACGGCGGCTGTCGCGGTACATGTACCTGGCCCGCAAGCCGGACTGAGCGGGCAGGGGGAGCGGATGCCTGACTGCGCGGCCAGGGCATGCGGCTGTCGGTGAACAGCGCCCCGGCAGTTCTCGACCCTACTGTTGCCCTTCCAGAAACCGTGCCAGATACGGGGCCGTACGGCTCCCCGGCGCGCGGGCGACCTCGGCAGGGGTTCCGGCAGCCACGACCTGCCCGCCGTCCTCTCCTGCCCCCGGCCCCAGGTCGATCACCCAGTCGCTGCTGGCGACGACCTGCATGTCGTGCTCCACCACGATGACCGTGTTTCCTGCCCCGACCAGTCCGGCGAGCTGCCGGGTCAGCCGCTCGACATCCGCCGGATGCAGGCCCGTCGTGGGTTCGTCCAACACATACAGGGTTCCGCCCCGGCCCGCGCGCTGCAATTCCGTCGCCAGCTTGATGCGCTGCGCCTCGCCACCCGAGAGTTCCGTGGCAGGCTGGCCCAGCCGCAGGTAGCCAAGGCCGACCTCCTGCAGGACGCCGAGCGCGCGGGCCACCGGCGGCTCCCCAGCGAAAAAGGCCGCAGCATCGTCGACTGTCATGCCCAGCACGTCGGCGATGCTGCGGCCCCGGATCTGCACGTCCAGGGTCTCGGCGTTGTACCGCGCGCCATGACACACCGGGCACGGCGCGTAGACGCTGGGCAAGAAGAGGAGCTCGACCATGACGGCCCCCTCGCCTTGACAGTGCTCGCAGCGCCCGCCCTTCACGTTGAAGGAGAAGCGGCCCGCGCCGTACCCGCGTGACTGTGCCAGCGGCGCCGCCGCGAACAACCTGCGGACGTGGTCGAAGAGCCCAGTGTAGGTCGCCAGGTTGGAGCGGGGCGTGCGGCCGATGGGTCTCTGATCCACTTGGATCAACCTTCGCAGGCGGTCCAGGTTCCCGCTGAGCCACCCGCCGGAGGGCTGTGACTCGTGGGCCTGCTGCTCTTCCCCTTCTTCTTCCTCCTCGCCCGGCACCTCTTGCCCCAGGTGTGAGGCGATCAGATCCACCAGCAGGCCGCTGATCAGGCTTGACTTGCCAGAGCCCGACACGCCCGTGACGCTGGTCAACACGCCCAGCGGGAACGCGACCTCCAGCTCGCGCAGGTTGTGGCGGGTGGCCCCGCTGACCTGCACCCAGCCAGTGGGGGAGCGTGGCGTGTGGGACACGCGCCCGGCCGCCCCGTCCTCGGCGAGCCCAAACAGATACCGGGCCGTCAGGGACGCCCCCACGTCCCGCAGACCTGCGGGAGGGCCGCTGTAGAGCACCTCGCCTCCCTGCTCGCCCGCCCCGGGCCCGATGTCCACCAGCCAGTCGGCCTGCCGGATCACCTCCAGCTCGTGCTCGACGACGAAGAGGGAATTGCCCGCCGCCTTGAGTCTCTTCAGCGCGGCCAGCAGCGCCTCGGTGTCGGCCGGGTGCAGGCCAGCGGAGGGCTCGTCCAGCACGTATACCACTCCGAACAGGTGCGAGTAGAGCTGCGTCGCCAGCCGCAGCCGCTGAAGCTCGCCCGGGGACAGCGTGGGCGTGCCGCGCTCCAGCGTCAGGTAGCCCAGCCCCAGATCCAGCAGCACCGCGAGCCGCGACACGAGGTCTTCCGTGAGCCGCTGCCGGGCGAGCGTCTGTTCGGGATGCGCATCTGCTCCCGCCGTCCCCTGTGCCCCGTGGTTCTGCACCACTGTCCCCTCTGCCAGGCGCTGCAGGAGGTTGGCCACGCGCCGCAGGGGCAGGCGGGACAGCTCGGCGATATCGAGGCCCGCGACCGTCACCGTCAGGGCCTCGGGGCGCAGCCGCTTGCCGCCACACATCGGGCACTCCCGGCTGAGCATGAACTCGGCCGCCCGTTTTTTCATCGCTGCGCTGTGGCTGCTCGCGAAGGTATGCAGCACGTGCCGCCGCGCGCTGCTGAAGGTGCCCATGTAGCTCGGCTCGGCCCGGCGTTTCAGGGCCCGCCGCGTGTCCTCTGGCGTGAGGCCCGCGTACACGGGAACCACCGGCTGCTCGTCGGTAAATAGAATCCAGTCGCGATCCTGTTGCGGCAGCTCCCGCCAGGGCCGATCCACGTCGTAGCCCAGCGTGACCAGGATGTCGCGCTGGTTTTGCCCGCCCCACGCGGTTGGCCACGCGGCAATCGCCCGCTCGCGGATGCTGAGCGAGTCGTCGGGCACCATCGAGCGCTCAGTCACGTCGTAGAGGCGGCCCTGGCCATGACAGGTCGGGCAGGCGCCTTCTGGCGTGTTGGGCGAGAACCCCTCCGCATAGATGATGCTCTGCCCAGGCGGATAGTCGCCGGTTCGCGAGTACAGCATCCGCACCAGATTTGAGAGGGTCGTGACGCTGCCCAGGGATGATCGCGTGGACGGTGCCCCGCGCTGCTGCTGGAGCGCCACCGCGGGCGGCAGGCCGTCGATGCCGTCCACGTCTGGCGTCCCCACCTGATGAAAGAGGCGGCGGGCATACGGGGAGACGGATTCGAGATACCGTCGCTGCGCCTCGGCGTACAGCGTGCCAAACGCCAGCGACGACTTGCCCGAGCCCGACACGCCCGTGAACACCACCAGGGCATCACGCGGAATCTCCACGTCGATGTTCCTGAGATTGTGCTCCCGCGCGCCCCGCACACGAACGAAGCCGGTTCGGGCCTGAGCCGCGCCGTGGAGAGAATCCGTCATGGCGGCATTCTCGCTCCTGCGGTCTGGGAACTGTGAACCAGCGCCCCAGGTTTCGAAAGGAGGTTCATGGAAGCGGTCAAAAAAGCTGTTCTTTGTCCGGAACTGCAGAAGCCATCCTAAAACCGGCCGAAGGGAAGATCATTTTTCTGATCATTCAAGCTCTCTCACTGCGCGTTGTCTGGGCGAGATCGACTGCGACCAGCCAAGTCGTGAGCTGCTCCAGCATGCCTCCGCCCGCTCCCCATTGCATTCAACAGACCATAGGAAGTCACCCATGACTGAATCCACCGTGGTACTCGCTGGCGCGGCGGGTGACCTCGGCACCCGGATCGCCCGGGCGCTCGTCCGGCGCGGGGCTGAGGTGCGCGCCCTGGTGCGCCCCGGGCTCACTCCCGATGACCGCACCCGCCTCACCGCCCTGGGCGTGACCCTCACGCCCACCGATCCAGCGGACGTCCCGGCCCTGGCCGCCGCGATGCAAGGCGCCAGCTGTGTCGTCTCCGCGCTCAACGGCCTGCACGAGGTAATCGTGGATCGCCAGCGCGTGCTGCTCGAGGCGGCGGTGCGGGCTGGGGTGCCGCGCTTCATCCCCTCGGACTACTCGGAGGACTACACCAGAACGGTCCCCGGCGACAACCGCAACCTCGACCTGCGGCGTGAGTTCATGACGATCGCCGACCGGTCTGCGCTCCAGGTGACGTCGATCCTGAATGGGGCCTTCATGGACATGCTGGGGGCAGAGATGCCGATCATCCAGCCGCGGATTCACCGGGTGCTGTACTGGATCAGCGCGGACCAGCGGCTGGACTTCACCACCAAGGATGATGTGGCGGCCTATGTGGCGGCGGCAGCGTTAGATGACGCGACGCCGAGGTTCCTGCGGATTGCCGGTGACACGCTCAGCGCGCGGGAGCTCGCCCGGGTGCTGAGCGACGTGACGGGTGAACCGTACAGAACGCTGCATGTGGGCAATCTGGGCCTGCTGGGGCTGATGATCCAGGTGGCGCAGCGGGTCGCCCCCCAGCCTGGCGAGCCGTTTCCGGCGTGGCAGGGCATGCAGTACATGCGGGACATGTTCAGCGGGCGGGGCAAGCTCCAGCCGCTCGACACGGACCGGTATCCGGAGGTGCGCTGGACGTCCGTGCACGAGCAGTTGAGCAACCACCATTCAGGTTGAGGGACAGCCCAGCGTTCAGATGTTGCCCAGATGGGTTGCATTGCACAGGTCTGCGGCACGCGACGCTCATCCTGGTTGCTGGCGTGATGGCCGACCAGGGGCGCCGGATCCCGGCGCCGGCGTGCCCTGATCCTACGTGACCTGGGAACCCTCAGCCCGCGCGAGTTCGAGCTGCATGTTGCGCGGGTGCTCGGGGCCCTGCCGGGATGGTCGGCCCAGGCGACCCGCAGCGCTGGGGATCAGGGCGCGGATGTGATTGCGCAGGGGCCAGATGGGGTGAAGCTGGCGGTGCAGGTGAAGCACCATCGCCAGGCGGTGGGGAACAAGGCCGTGCAGGAGATTGTAGCCAGCAAGGCGTTCTACCAGTGCACGCACGCGGTGGTGGTGACGAGCGGGCCGGGGTATACGCGCGCGGCGCAGGAGCTGGCCAAAGCGAACGGGGTGCCGCTGTGGGACGCGAAGATGCTGTTCCTGCTGCAGGAGTGCGCGCTCCAGCAGAGGCCGGTGCCGCAGAAGCTGCTGTTGCCCTGACTCAGGCCTGGCCATAGTCCTCGGAACCATGTCGGCCATGATCTCGCTCATTGCGTCACCGATCATTCCCTACAACGTTTCGCCCTGCTGGGGCGTCCAGCCCTCGAACTGGAGTTCGGGCGCCGCCCTACGGCAACCCGGACGTCGCGTGGCCTGGTGGGGTCAGGCTCACTGCGTGAACCAGTGCAGATTTCGTGGCATTACAGTCAAGTGATGGACTCGCTCGCTTCCTGGCGTCGCTGGCTTGTGGAAGGATTGGGGGCCGCCCTGATTGTCTTAGCAGATCTGGGCGCTGACGCTCTCTTTCGTGCCCATCTCCTCCCTGGGTTCGTGGCACACATGCTGGTTCCAGGAACCACGGTGCTCGCGCTGATCGTTTGTTTCAGCGACGTGTCGGGAGCACATTTCAATCCTGCGGTGAGCCTGGCCTTCACTCTGCGCGGGAGTTTTCCGGCACGCGCCCTCCCTGGGTACGTCATCGCGCAGGTGGTCGGCGCGACCCTGGTGGCCTGGGCTCTGCACGCTGGCCGGCTCCTGAGCCCTGAAGGTGAGCGGCTTCTCCCGCTCCAGCAGGCACTGGTGGAGGGCGGCTGCACTACCCTGCTGATCCTGCTGGTTCTGGCGACGGCCAAACGCCATGCCGCTGTGGGTTCTGAGGCGGCACTGTTCGTGGGTCTTACGGTGGTGTTGCTGCACACGTTGGGTTCACCCCTGACGGCTTTGTCGCTCAATCCAGCGAGGGCGCTCGGGCCCGCCCTGGTGGAGGGTCAGCTGGCTGATACCTGGCCTCACTGGGTGATGCCGCTGGGCAGTGCCATCGTTGCGGCCGTCCTGACCAGCGTGGTCAGGGGCGGCGCCAGCAGAGAAGAGGCAGAGGCGGCTCAGGGAGAGACCCAGAGCGACTGAGAAGCAGGGTGTGGTAGCGGTGGTCTTATTTCGGTTCGTTCAGCTGGGCAATCTGATCGGAATCAGCGTGTACCCGGGCGCGGCCTTTGAGGTACAGATCATGCACGACTGCCTGACCAAAAATACGCCCGATCTGGACGCTGGTCAGTTCGATGATCTGCTTGTTGGGGTGTAGGGCACCCCAGTTCACCTGAACCAGGGTGGTGCCGGGAACCCAGCGACAGTGCAGTTCTTCCCTGACAGGAGTGGGTGGGGTTGATGGGAACGGATGGAGGGAGGACGTCATAAAAAACCTCCAACACGGACGAACGGACACGCGCTTGGTGTTGTCACTGCCGCCTGACCAGGGTTTCACACCCGGAACCGTGAATACATCGGCCCGCTGTACGACACCTGGCGTCGCACCTTGAGGGAGAGGGTAAAAGAAGGGCACTTCACTTTAACCCCGTTGGAAGCTGCTTGAAAAGGCGGAGGGAGCCTGCTGAAGTACGGCTCCCTTCATGATTTAAGGAGACCTTACGGATCAATGTGACAAAGATGAGTGCAACCGTATATCACACGTGCTTGATCGCCTTGTTGCCTGATTCGTCTGGGTTGGTCGCCGACATGGCCTGATCACATTCATTCAACCCACACTTCCACTTCGCTTCAGATGCTGGGACTCCAGAGTCGTGGCAGCTTCGCTGGTGCCACGGTGCAGGGTGAGGGGAGTGGTGGCAATAGTGCGTCATGGTCGGGAGCGGCCAAGGTGAGGTCGATGGGCTTCTTCAGGGACACCCTGGCCCATGGCTTCCGTTGGAGGCGACTCCTGGTGTCGCCCACAGGTGCTGGACTGAGCGTGATCGGCAAACATTGCCATTACCGGGGTCAGGTTCCTGAAACAATCGCTGGCTGGCCACGGACGACGGGCACGCACGGCAGCGATCCTGCCACCAGCTGGATCACCCAGGCTGGTGATTGACCGCTTCCAGTGCCTTCCTGACCGACATAGAGTGCCAGGAAACCAGCGCTACAGGCGGTCGTGGCGCACACTTCATTCTAGGAGGCCGGTCACCGCCGAATTGAAGCTGGAGTCGATGATCCTATGCCTCCGGTGCCGCCCCCCTGCGTTCCAACGGGTGCTGCTCGGCGCCGGTTCCCTTCACCACGTTACTGGTCGGCAAAGCGTTCGGCGTACCGGCCGGCCAGAAAAATCGATTGGTAGGTCGCGTTCATCGTATCCAACACCTTCCCGCTGTATTCGAACCCCCAGCCTCCGTCGCGCCGTTGCCACCACACCCCCAGGAGGGCCGCATGGTCGGCCAGATCTAGATCTGGCCATGTGGCCTCCAGCCCAGGTGCACGCACCTCCAAGCTCATCTGGCGGAATTCCAGCGGTTTGGGTTGGCTGTGGATGGTCACGGCGTACAGATGGCCCACCTGCGTGCCAAAACGCTGGTGGAGCGCGACGAGATTGATACTCAACGCGCGCGTCGAGGCGAGCACGTCTGCGCTCCCCGGTGTGTGGGTCACTTCAAAGCCGCTGCGGTTCGGGAAGTTGATGAGTCCTGAAGGGGGCACATGCACGACCTGAAGCTCCGCCCAGGTGGTTCGGAGATCACGTGCTTTGAGGATCAGGTTCAGCATGTGGTTCGGCGCGGCGGATGGGCTCGGCGAGGAGGACACCCATCCGATATACGACGTTTGTCCCCACCTGTTGCCCTGCTCACGCGCATCGCCAAGTGGTATGTACCTTATGCAGTTTTCCCGAAGATGTTCCCATGGGAGAAAAAACCGGTTGACTTCATTTTCTTGCCCCTTCCCTCACGGGACTCTTGAGGTGCGTCAACCCAGCTTGGGCTGAAACGTGAGTTCGCGTGAGATCAGCTTCCTAGACTTATGTCGCTCGCACTGCTGGTGAGCAGCGCCCCGACCCCGGCAAGGAACACAGGCTGCTCCTGTGCTCCGCCCTGATTCATTCCTTGTTCTGAATGCCCCGCCCGAGTAGCCCCAGCCAGTCAGGTGCCCTTGATGATCACGTTGCCTACCTATGTTCCTTCCCTCGGCGCCCTTCCCACCGACCAGGGCACCCTGTTCCGCGTCTGGAGCTCCCAGGCGACCTGCGTCTCGGTGGTGGTGTACGCCGAGACCCACTCCACAACACACGCCCTCACCGCCCTCGGCAACGGGATGTTTGCCGAGCTCGTGTGTGGCATCCGCCCGGGAGCTCGCTACCGGTTCGAGGTGGATGGCCAAGTCCTCCCGGATCCCTATGCGCGCGCCCTTCCAGACGGTGTGGACGGCCCGGCCGCTGTGTGGGCCCCAGCCTATGCCTTTCAGTCTGCCGCGCCGTCTCTGACCCCAGACGAGCTGGTCATCTACGAAGTCCATGTCGGCACCTTCACGCCTGAAGGAACGTTTGCAGCCGTCCAGGCAAAACTTCCGGAGCTCGCGAACCTGGGCGTGACATGCGTGGAATTGATGCCGCTCTCCAGTTTTCCCGGCCGGTGGGGGTGGGGCTATGACGGAGTCGCCCCCTTTTCGCCCTACGCCGGATACGGGACGCCCGAAGACTTGATGGCCCTGATCGACGAAGCCCACCGCCTCGGGATGGTGGTGTTGCTCGACCTGGTGCTCAACCATTTCGGGCCGGACGGCAACTACCTCGGCACCTACAGCCCGGAGTACGTCACATCCCGACACCAGACGCCGTGGGGCGACGCCCTGAATTACGACGAACCGTACATGCGGCGCCTGGCGCTGGACTGCGCCGAACACTGGCTCCGGATCTACCGCGTCGATGGTCTGCGGCTGGACGCCACGCACGAGATCTTCGACGACCAACCCACCCACATCCTCAGCGAGCTGGCCGCGCATGTACGTAACTTGAGTGCCGAACTGGGGACGCGTCACTTCCTGTTCTGTGAGGACGACCGGAATGCACCGGAACTGGTGACCGAGACGGGCATGGACGGGCTGTGGGCCGATGATTTCCACCACCAGCTGCGGGTGGTGCTCACGGGGGAGCAGGACGGCTACTACCGCGCCTACACGCCGGAACTGTCAGAGCTGGCGCGCTGTCTAAACCGCGGCTGGCTGTATGAAGGGCAAGCCTGGCCGCTGGAGGAGCGGCGCCCCCGTGGGGCGCCGGCCGACGGGCTGCCCGCGTCCAGCTTCGTGTACTGCACGCAGAACCATGACCAGATCGGCAACCGGGCACACGGCGACCGCCTGGACGTGACCGCAGGATCCGACGCGTTCCTGGCTGCCAGTGCCCTCCTGCTCTTCCTCCCCATGACGCCCCTGCTCTTTCAGGGACAGGAGTGGATGGCGTCCTCGCCCTTCCACTATTTTTCGGATCATGCCGGCGACCTGGGCGCGCAGATCACGGCGGGCCGCCGCGACGAGTTCAGTCAGTTTGAGGCGTTCCTGGAAGGGTCGTCAGGTGAGGGCGTGCCCGACCCGCAGGCAGAGGGCACCTTTCGGGCCAGTGTTCTGAACTGGTCAGAGCGGCAGAAGGGCGAGCATGCCCGGACGCTGGCGCTGTACCGTCGTCTGCTCGCACTGCGCCGCCATGACCGGGTATTGGGCAGCTCCGAGCGCCGGACGCTGCGGGCGGGGTCATGTGGGTCGGTACTGTGGGTGCGCCGGGGCATGGATCAGGACAGCCGGCTGCTGCTGGTCAATGTGTCGGACGCGCCGGTGGAGTTCAGGGAGCTGCCGTCCTCTGGCGTGTATTGGCTGCTTCGCACGAACGACACCCACCCTGGCACCTGCCTGCCCGCACGATCCGCGTGGCTTCTCGCCCTCTCGTGTGCGTGGACGCCGGAGATAAGCCACCATCCACGGCGTCCCCACCATGCTGGAGCCGACAGGGTCAGGCTATGAAGGGGCCACACCCGATCTCCCGCCGTCTCGAGGTGCAGCAGGTAGGCGTCAGGGAACCGCACAGGCCACCTTTCCCTGCCATTGGGAGGGCCGGTGGAGCGCTTCCGTCACTCTCCCGCCAGGTTCATCGTGAGGCATCGATTTGGACTGCTGTGGTCAAATCAATCCGGAGCTCCTGTGATTCGTCGCCTCATCTGGTGCAGTGTTCATTCCACCCATCGGCCTCAGAACCCGTCCATTTCAGAGACACGATCAGGAGGAACCCATGACTCCGATGACAGGCGTTTCACACCAGGCCCCCAAGCGTCCTCAGATTGGGCGGCACCCATGACCTCGCAGATCACCGCAGGCATGCCTATCCTCTGCGCTGACGGCGTGCCGTACGGCACGGTCGAGGCCATCGAGCGTGAATACCTGCGCACCATGCCCACTCCTGACGGGCGCAAGCACTTCATTCCCCTCGATCAGGTGGCCAGCGTGGATGAGGCCGTGCACCTGCACGTGACCTACGACGCGTTGCTGGCGCTCCTGTGAGCCGTCGCGGTCGACCACACCGCTGTTGGCGGGTCGGGCGTCAGGTTTAAGTGTCATGGGCATTGAGGTCATCACCCCAGGATCCTGGCCCGACCTCGAGGAGGCGCTGCACCAACGGTCGTGGAATCCTGAGCTGAAGCGGTTCCGATCCCCCTTCGTCTTTCGCGGCCAGGCCTACGATGCCCCGCTCACCACGTCCTTGCAGCGGCTCTCCGGCTCCCCGCGGAGCATCGAGCGACACCTCGTGCGAGCGTTTCGCAAGTACGCCCCCGCGTCCACCGAGCCAGCCGGATCGCAATGGGCGTGGCTGACGCTGGGACAGCACCATGGCCTGCCCACCCGCCTGCTCGACTGGTCGTACTCCCCACTGGTGGCCCTGCACTTCGCCACCGCGAGTGAGGAACATGCGGGCACGGACGGGGTGGTATGGATGATCGATGTAGGGGCCACCACCGCCAGTCTCCCTGAGCAGCTGCGTTCCGTGTTGGCCCAGGAAGGCGGTGCCGTCTTCACGACCGAGATGCTGGAGATGTTCAGCGCGAACCCCGGTCGGGGCCTGCCCTTTGATGCCGAGATGAGCTGGCTCGACCGGGTCGAACAGGAGCACGGTGCACCCTACCTGCTGTTCCTGGAGCCGCCCTCGCTGGATCAGCGCATCGTTCAGCAGTCGGCCCTGTTCTCGATGCTGTCCAACCCGGAGGTGACGCTGGAGGACTGGCTGCAACCTCGCGCGGCCATGGCCCGGCGGGTGGTGGTGCCGCGCGGGCTGAAAGCGGAGGTGCGCGACCGGCTGGACGGGTGGAACATGAGCGAACGAACCCTGTTTCCTGACCTTGGGGGGTTGAGTCAATGGCTGCGGCGCTATTACCGTGACCTGCCGCCCCTCAAGGACGCGGCTCCACAGGGTCGCCCCCTGGAGGACGAACGCAATCAACACCGTTGATCACCAGTGACGCAGACGGGAGCACGTTGTGACCGTGGGCAGGGCGAACGTGGGTCTGGGCTGGTGTGGACGGTGCACGCCACTGTGGGTCGAGAGTACCGAAGGGGGGAGGAGAGGTCACGCTGAAGTGGGGCTGGCGCGTTTCACTGTGCTCAGGTCGTACTGCAGCTTCCCTAGGCGGGGCCAGACGGCATCCCTAGGGAACTTCAGCGGATGCTCACACCATCCGTGGATCAGTCAGGGACACTGGCCCATGACTCCTGATCTCGGTCATCACCGTCTTGGACTGGCAGGTGGGGTGTGAGGGCAGGCTGGCTGGTGGTTCCTGCTCTCGCTGCCGCCTACGGCACCCGGACGTTGCGAGTCCCAGTTGCTGGCTGGTCGATGACCAGTGAGCATCAGGGGGTGGGGCCCGTCACGCGCCGCCTGTACTGGATCGATATCGCGTCGCCCCAGCACAGCGATATGGAAGTCGTCGACGCTACTCTGCAGCTCCTCCCCGATCTCATGCCGTCCGTGCTGGCCCACTTCCGGCGGGTTCGGCCCACCGGGGGGCGCACCCGAGTCGGCGACCAGTTCACCATCCTGATGCTGGGCACCCGGCGCGGCCGGGTACAGGTGGTCGAGATCACCCCACACTCCTTCCGCCTGCAAACCCTGCGGCAGCACTCCGAGTCTGGCTGGATCGAGTTCCGGAGTGATCCTCTGGAGGGCAACGCCTACCGGCTGAGCGTGGTGTCCCAGGTGCGGGCGAGCAGTTGGTTTGACCGGTACGCGTACCTGCTGGGTGTGGGCATCATGCAACGCCTGACCTGGGAGAGTGGACTGCGCCGCGCCCTGCACCTGAGCGGTGGACGCAAGGTCAAACATGGCACCACCACCGTGGAATGGCCCTGACCCGGGAGCGGGGTTTCACTCATCACCAGCCAACAGCCCGTAACGCGCAGCTTGCGAGGTTATCCCACGGGTTGACCCAACTGGGCTGAAGCTCACAGCCTCCGGTTCAGTCCGTTTTAGGGCATACTCAAGCGTCGTGTAGGCGGCCGTCCTGGACGAGCGGGCTGATCGGACGGCGCGCCCGGTTCGTGCCCCGCTGTGGGTAGCTCATCCAGTTGACGTGCCGGTCGACCCGCAGGGCGCTCAGCACGCGGTCGGCCAGTCCGGGAACCAGGTCGTACAGGATCACGAAGGCCCGTGACGGGATCAGTGGATAGATCACGGGCCGGGGGCGTTCCATGGCATTGACGAGCGCCCGGGCGACCCGGGATGCCTCCATCACGGGCCACACGAGGTGGGCGCCGTGCCCACCTGCTTTCACGTTGGGGGCGGTGTCGAACAGCGGGGTGCGGACGGCGGCGGGCAGCAGGGCGCTGACCACGATGCCGCTGCGCTCCACGTGCATCAGTTCCTGACGCAACGACTGGGTCAGGACCTCCACAAACGCTTTGGTACCGCCGTAGATGCCGGAGTAGGGAAATCCCACGCGGCCCTCGACGGACGCCGTGTTGATGATGTGCCCGGCACCCTGCCGGCGCATCACGGGCACCACCGCCTGCACGCCGTACAGCACGCCCATCACGTTGGTCTCGATCAGATGGCGCACGCGCCACTCCTCGCTGTGCTCGACGCTGTCCACGAACATGTCACCCGCATGGTTGACCATGACATCAATCCGTCCGAACCGGGCCAGGGCGGCATCGACCAGCACCTCCACCTGGGCACGCTCCCGCACGTCGGTGGGCACGACCAGGGCCACGGCACCGAGGGACTCGATCTCCTGGGCCACCCCTGCCAGGGCCCCAGCATCCCGCGCTGCGATGACGACCTGCGCGCCCCGCACGGCACACTCCAGCGCGGTGGCCCGCCCAATCCCCGTGGAGGCGCCCGTGATCACGACGGTCTGGCCGCGCAGGTCACGGTGCCGTCGGCGTCGCCCCGACAGGGCCGTCGCAATCAGCAGCGCCGCCGTAGATCCGAGTGCCATGCGTATCGATGCGTGTCTGGGCATGGCCCACCCTAGCGGCCCGACCCTCATGCTGCTCCCCGGTTCGCTCAAGGGCCCCTGAACCTTTCCCAGCTGGGAACCGACCATGAGGACTCGCTCAGTGCCCAGGCATCCGGACAGCACCTGACGCGCCCCCCCCTGCGCTGTAATGGGCCGGTATGTCATACCGCGCCGCCGTGGTGGGATCCGGGCCGAACGGCCTGGCCGCCGCCATCACGCTGGCCCGGGCCGGCTGGCAGGTCGATGTCTACGAGGCGAATGCCACGCCAGGAGGCGCCGTGCGCAGCGCCGAGCTGACCTTGCCGGGCTTCATCCATGACCTCGGCTCGGCCATCCATCCGCTGGCCGTGGTTTCCCCGTTCTTCCGCACATTGCCCCTGGAACGATACGGACTGCAATTTGTGGCCTCCCCCGCTGCGGTGGCACATCCCCTGCCGGGTGGCACGGCACTGCTCTTTCGCAGCCTTGACGAAACGGCGGACGCCCTGGGAACCGATGGCCCGGTGTACCGGCGGCTGTTGGGGCCACTGGTCGACGCGGCCGACGATCTCTTCGAGGAGACGCTCAAGCCCATGCTCCGGGTGCCACGCCATCCGGTCACGTTGGCCCGGTTCGGGATCCGTGGCCTCCCGCCCGCGGCCCTGCTCGCCCGTACCCTCTTCCGCGGAGAGGCGGCGCGCGCCCTCTTCGGCGGACTCAGTGCCCATTCGGAGGTGCCGCTCACGCAGCCGGTGACGTCCGCGTACGGCCTGATGCTGGCGGTGAGTGCGCACGTGGTCGGTTGGCCGTTCCCACGTGGGGGCGCCCAGGCCATCACGGACGCCATGCTCGCCTACCTCGGTCACCTGGGCGGGCGGCTGCACGTGAACCGGCCCGTCGAACGTCTGGAGGACTTGGAAGCGGACGTGCACCTGCTCGATGTTTCACCGCGCGAGTTCCTCCGCCTCGCACCGCACCTTCCACCCGCGTACGCCCGGCGCCTGCGGCACTTCCGGTATGGAGCGGGCACCATCAAGCTCGATTACGCCCTGAGCGCGCCCATTCCATGGAGGGATCCACGCACGGCGCTCGCGGCCACTGTTCACCTGGGAGGGCCGCTGGCCGACCTTGTTCACAGCGAGGCGCAGAGCGTGCACGGCCTGCCCGAGCGGCCCTTCCTGCTGCTCGCGCAGCACACGGTATTCGATCCCAGTCGTGCGCCGGACGGTCAGCACACCGCGTGGCTGTACGGGCATGTACCGGGCGGATATACCCCGCAACCGGGGGATCTTGACCGCATCGAGGCGCAGATCGAACGCCTCGCGCCAGGCTTCCGTGAGGTCGTACTGGCGCGGCGGGTAACGACCGCCGCCGATGCGCAGCGGATGAACCGCAACCTGGTCGGAGGGGATGTAGGGGGTGGCGCAAACACGCTGCTGGGCACCCTGGTGCGTCCCACGCTCTCGGCGTCCCCGTACCGCACGCCTCTCAAAGGAATCTACCTGTGCAGTGCTAGTACCCCGCCCGGGGGTGGCGTCCACGGCATGCCCGGGTACCATGCGGCGCTCACAGCGTTGAACGATCGAACCTGAGCCCGGCCGGTTCTCACCACCTGTCGTCTCTGACAGTCCCGGTCAAGGTGGGCCGGCGCCTGCCCGGGCGCAGCGAGCCGTGTTCGGCGGAGACCCATGAACTCCAGTTCACGTGATCGTCGTGGAAGCTCACCATGCCCTTGCCATCCTGAGGCAGTCCATTCACTTCCACAGGAGGCACCATGATGACAGTGACGACGCCGCGCGACCTTGATGAGCGAGATACCCATGGTCACTGATGGCTCGGAGGGCGAATCCACCGCCACGCCGGAGCAGACCGCGGACACTCCGAGTACGGGAGCGCAGATGCCTGTTGCGGAGCGCTCCGTGGTGGGGACGCTCGGCC